>PDRJ01000050.1 GCA_002748065.1 Bacteroidota bacterium | reverse complement strand
TTTCCCCAATGTGACAATGGTGAGGAGGAACCTGCCCATCAGACGATGGTGGGCTGTCGGCATGTGGCCTCCTCCAATGACCCCTCTTACCGGGGATCGGACTTCTACTTGGTAGAGCTCCTGCAGTCGGTTCCTCCCTCCTATGATCCTTTCTTTTGTGGGTGGGATCGTTCTCCGGAAGGAGCGATGACGGGGGTTACCATCCATCACCCGGCAGGGGATGTAAAAAAGATTGCGATATGCCACGAACAAGTGGCCTCTTCCGATTGGGATGGCAATGGGGCCTTTCACTATTGGCGAGTGGTTTGGGGCGAGACCGCTCACGGGCATGCAGTGACCGAGGGGGGGTCTTCCGGGGCACCGCTGTTGAACCCCGAGGGAAATCTTGTGGGAACCTTGACAGGAGGATTTGCTGCTTGCGAAGAGGGGTTATATGGCCATGGTACCGGCCCCGATGAGCCCGATTTTTTTGGGAAGTTTAGCTACTCCTGGAAAGGAAATGGTACGACACCCTCTCGGCAATTGGCTCCCTGGCTGGACCCGCTGGACATGGATCCGGAAGTGCTTCCCGGATTGTATAACGCGCAGATTCCCGTTGCCCAGTTCTCGGCTCCCCGCTCTGTAGTCATTGGGAATACCTTGCACTTTATGGATCGTTCACCCGGGAATGTGCTCCGTTGGGAGTGGCTTTTTGAGGGAGGAACGCCCCATACCAGTACGCTTCAGTCCCCACCGGAAATTCGCTATGAAGCGTTGGGAAGCTACGATGTGCGGTTGATTGTCTCCAATGATACCTGGTCCGATACGTTGCTGAAGAGGGATTATGTGACGGTGATCTCAGACCTCTATCCCGTTCCGGCTTCAGATCGACTGCATGTGTGGCTGGGAAAGGACTTCTCCTCCGATGTGACTTTCCGGGGATTCAATGGCGCCCGGCAGCGAGTCGCCCTGCAGGCACAACAACACTCCCCTTCCCACTATGTGGTGGATGTGTTGCCCCTTCCACAGGGAATTTATTACCTGGAGATCACCTCCGATCAACACGTGGAGATGCGGAAGTTTATGGTTCTGAGGTAAATGACCATTTTGCATAAAATAGGCTGCACCTCAGCAAAATATAAGCAAGCTTACTTTTATATTCGGTTTGCACTATTTTTGAAGACAAGCGTAACGAAATAAAGTCAGCGTTTTGAGAAGAGGCTGTATAGAATGTTCGAATTCGAGGCTTGCGAAGGCTGAAAAATGTGAGTTTACTGAGGTAAATGATCATTTTGCATAAAATAGGCTGCACCTCAGCAAAATATAAGCAAGCTTACTTTTGCGTTCGGTTTGCACTATTTTTGAAGACAAGCATAACGAAGAAGTCGGACTTTATAGACAGCCTCTATTTAGGCGAAATTTATACACAATACCCCCCTCAAACACCCAGTGTTTATGATAGTCTATGATTCCATGATTATCATATCCATACTCCACAAATATACCCCATCGATTGAAAGGATAAAAGGCCAAACCGCTACCCACATGCAGCCGAAACAACACACTTTTTGCCATTTTGTTTGGGTTCCCCGTGCGGTGATCGATGCCCATACGGGAATTGAGATAGAGGTCGAAACGAAAATCCTCCGATTGTATAAAAAAAGGAAGGATATGGGCTTTTGCTGAGATTCCGTATAAAAAGCGGTTTCCCACCCCTAAGGGGTTATTATTTCCCAAAAAATAAATGTACTTTGAATATCCCGTATAGCCCCCTAACGCTAAAAATGAGTTGACACCGTAATGGGCTGATAGCTTAAACTCGTGTCCGGGTTCACGTCCTGAGGATGTGAAGTCGGGAGCGATCCCAAGGTTGATGTTCCACCTTTTCTTGATGCTAAAGCGATCTTGAGCCCTCAGGCTTAAACTACAGCACAGCATTGCTGCGATGGAGAGAAGGAGGATGTTATTTCTTGTTTTCATAGTATAACCATTTTTTGAATCGTTGTGCGATGCTTCCCTTTTTGATCCGTTTTACGTCAAAATAACATCGGTAAGAGACGGTGGGAATAAGGGGAAAAAGAGCGAGTTGGTGAAGGGTGAAGGGTGAATTGCTTTCGCTATAGGTCGATGGATCGATGATTTCATCGGTATTATTGTTGTTGTAATAGTAATAGACCGGATTTTTGCGATTATAAAGGTTGTAAATGGAGAATGTCCAAGCGGATTTTACCTCTCCTTCCCGGTTGCGATTGCGGATGGTTAGTGCCACATCCATACGGTGATAATCGCGCATACGGGCACTGTTTCTGTCGCCATAAATGAGCGCTTCGTAGTAATCGTATTCTCCTTCATCATTGGGGTAGAAGGAGGGGGTAAGCTGTTTCCCTATCACCGGTGTGTAGGGGGTTCCTGTTTGATATACCCAGGCCAAGCTCAAAGCATAACGCGGAGAGAAGTCATGACGGATGGTTAGGGATGCCGTGTGTGGCCGGTCGTATGCATAGGGAAAGACCTTTCCCCCGTTTAGGAAGGGGAATGTCCTGGTGGTTCTGCTCCATCCGTAGCTTAAAAACCCGGTCCAGTCCCCTCTGCTCTTCCTCAACTGTGCCTCCAAGCCGTAGGCGATGCCGGTTCCTCCCGAACCCACTCTACTATGCCAGTTTGCCGTGCCCCTCAGACTGGAGAACCCCTCCCTGAAACTGGTCAGATTTTTCATGGTTTTGTAGTAGAGACTCACCTCCGCCTGGTAGCCATCGTTATCAAAGGAGCCCATCCAGTTTAGGGTGTATTGTTCAGCAGAAGATGGAGGAATCCCCTTTCCCGAGGGAATCCACACTTCGTTAGAGGCAATGCTGCCCGGTGTAAGGAGCAGTTGTGCAAACTGATTTGTTTGCATATAGCTTATACTCAGTTTCTGATTGCCAAACTGTTTGTGTAACGATAGCCGGGGTTCTAACTTAATGGGTAGCCTTACATCGGTGAAGAATTTTATGGCTCTGAGCCCGGCATTAAGATGAAATCCTGCCCCAAGATAAAAATTGTTGTCAATATAGATGGTTGTTTCATAGGTGTTTATGGTGGTTTTATCGCGAAGACCCTCTGTTTGGGAGGAATAGGTTGTAGAGGGAATAAATTGTAGGAAGGAAGCCTTCAGCCCCCACTTCATCTTCCACCCTTCATAAGGGTTGTATTTCCAGTTTGATTGGTACGCCAAATCCTGTAAACGGGAAAGAAATCGGGAGTCGGCATGGTATACGTTGGTATCGCCATAGAAATAAGTGGATGCCTCTCTTTTTTTGAGTCGGTAGCGTGTGAGGGATAAAATATTTTCGCTGAAGAGGTTGGATGCAATGACCCTTTTCCAGTGAAGGGAGCCTAACCAGTTTCCCCAAGTGGTGTTAACCCGGTTTTTGTTGGTCTCTCCGGACTGCTTGTTCTTTAGCCAAAAGTTCAGATAGTCATCGCCTTGATATAGATTAAGGTGGAGGCTATTTTTTTCGTTGGGTCGCCAGGATATTTTTCCGTTCACATCGTGGAAGCCATAGGAGAAAATAGCACCGTTTTCGCCTATGGCAGAAGCTCCCAGTAGGAAAAGGTCGAAGAGTGTTTTCCTTCCCGTGAAAATATAGGTCACCTTATCATTGAGAGGGCCTTCAAGCAGGAGAGAGAGGTCGGTGATGCCGATACTAAGAGAACCCTGGTGTTTGGCACGGGTTCCCTCTCGTTGCGTAATGTCGACCACGGCACTTAATTTTCCGCCATACTGTGCCGGGAATCCTCCTTTGTAGAGTTCAATATTGTTAATGATATCCGGATTGAACACCGACATAAAGCCGCCAAGGTGGTTTACATAGATCACCGGCACATTGTCAAAAAGATAGAGATTCTCACCAGGACTTCCGCCACGCACCAAAAGGAGTGCCGAAGCTTCACTTTGACTCTGTATCCCGGGATGGAGATGCAGTGCCTTCATCACATCAGGTTTTCCCGTTTGTGAGGGGATGGAGAGGATCTCTTTCATGGACATTTTGCTTACGTTTGGTGTGGTGCGCTGTCGGGCATAAATGGCTACGCCTTCCAATGCCCTTCCCGGAGTCAGTTGGATATGGAGTTGGCCGTCATCATCTCCTGTAAGGGAAATAAACTTGGGCTTGTATCCCGTATAAGAGATACAGACGGAGTCCTCCTTTGGAAGAAGGAGGGAGAAGAACCCGTTGTTGTCGGAGACAGTTCCCTGTTGCTGCCGGGGAGTGTAAATGTTGGCACCGATAAGACGCTCCCCCGTTAACGAGTCGGAAACAAAACCGGAGACCTTGATTTGCGAAAAACCGACCCTACTCCCAATTAGTAGCACAAACAGCATGAGCAATATGAAACTTCCGTACTTCATCTTAGTAAGAGGGTTTTAGGGTGTCGGTGGCGAAGGGAGCGTATCCGGCAACAAGACCATAGCCATTCTCCACATTGGAATAGAGTGGATATGCCGTGTTGGAGCCGATACCGAACTCTGGGAATCGTCCCCTCTCGTACAAATAGCGCTGTCTGGCGTATAGGTAGTACTCTTTACTGACAGATCGGAACTCAAGGAGTAGTGGGTAGAGAACCGTTACGTTTCCCATGAGATCATCATAGGTGTAACTTCCTGTGGTGTAGTTGATATGCATCCGGTACTCCTCTACTCCTTTTAGTATCGTATCACTGAAAACGGTTAAGGGAAGTCCCTCGTTAAGTAATACGGAGTCGGACCGATAAATGGGGGTAAGATCACTCACGATTTCTCCCTCTGCGTTCAGGATGATTCTCGCATCGAAAAAGTGTGTGTGATGTGGCTCCACGGGAAAGGTGAACTCAATGGCGGGGTAGCTATCGCCCTCTTCGTTAAGCCCTGCCACATTGATGTGTGTTAAGTCGTAGTACTCCGTCACAGGGGGGATGTGCGTGCTGCCTGATGCCGTCTCATAACCCGGAATTTCCACCGACAGGGTGTAGGTCGTGTTGCTTCTCACAAGGGTGTCGATTCGGTAAAGCCCCTCTTCCTGCCATGTCATTTCCCCGGCAAAGAGGTTGTCAATAAAGAGGGAAACCGTGGCGTTATCACAACCGGAAAGGGAGGGCTCTTCATAGCCTACTGCAATGGAGATATGTGCGGTAATGGGTTCCCCGACAATGAGGATACTGTTGATAACAGGCTTGGGCGTAAACTCAGGGTAGTGGGTATCGACCTCTTCACGGCATGAGATCATAACCATAAATAGACAAAATAACCCTCCGTAAATCAAATAAATATACTTCATCTTTGCGTAAAATAAGTGTAGAAAAAGCATTCAGAAGGAACATCACTCGAAGAATCAAAGATACCGTAATTTTTCGATTATCGCTACGCCCTTTTCGCAAAGAGGCTCTTAATCTTCGTAACGGTTTTTGGCACTTACGTAGGTACGCCATTTGTCGATGACCGCCTGCATGTCGTCGGGGATGGTTGAGTCAAACAGGATCTTTTCATGGGTGGTGGGATGGGTAAAGCCCAATAGCTTGGCGTGTAAGGCCTGACGGGGGAGGAGCGAAAAACAGTTTTGGATAAATTGTCGGTACTTGGTGAAGGTGGTTCCTTTGAGGATAAGGTCGCCCCCATAGGTGGCATCATTGAAAAGAGGATGCCCAATAAAACGCATGTGTGCCCTGATCTGATGAGTGCGGCCCGTTTCTAACTGGCATTCGATAAGGGTGATATACCCGAAACGTTCCACAACCCGATAGTGGGTGACGGCATGTTTGCCGTAATCACCATCCTCATATACGGTCATGATCTTACGATCTTTTTTGCTCCTACCAAGATGCCCCTCAATGGTGCCCTCCTCTTCGGTAAAGTCGCCCCATACCAAGGCATAATATTTCCGCTCCGTGGTATGGTCGAAGAACTGTTTGGCCAGTCGCGTTTGAGCCAACTCATTTTTGGCAACGATCATTAACCCTGTGGTATCTTTGTCGATGCGGTGTACCAGACAGGGGGAGGCCTCTTGTTGGTCCCGGAAGTGGAAGGTGAGCGCATTTACCAGTGTGCCCGTGTAGTTGCCATAGGCCGGGTGGACCACCATGCCCGGCTGCTTGTTCACGACGATAAGGTCATCATCTTCGTAGACGATGTCAAGGGGGATATCCTCCGCAATGATCTCGATCTCCCGTGGCGGGTGGGTCATCACTACAGAGATGATGTCCATGGGTTTAACCCGATAGTTGGACTTTACGGCTCTTCCGTTTACTAAAATCAAGCCCTCCTTGGCTGCCATCTGAATCTTATTGCGGGAGGCATTCTCGATTCGGGCAAAGAGAAACTTATCAATCCGTAGTTGCGACTGTCCTTTGTCCACGGTGAAACGGTGGTGTTCAAAGAGCTCCTGCTGCTCTTCTTGTCCGTTTTGTGTTTCGTGGAGGGCGTGTTCCGTTCTATCCATAATGGAGGTTCTTCGCGGGGAGGTGAATCTATTTTGATATGAGGAATCGTACGGTATAAACCCGCTCAGAACCATGGATATATTGGGCTAAGTAGATCCCTGAAGGAAGTCCTGCAATGGAGAGCTGCTCCCTGTTGGCGGAGAAACTTCTTACGATCTTTCCCTGAGCGTTTCGTAAGAGGATTCGACCCTCTCCGGGAAGGGGTTGCTTCTTGAAACGGAGATGAAGCGTCTCTCCGGAAGTGGGGTTAGGATACACCTCAAAGCCGTTGAAAGCCTCTTCTTCAGCGGGTAAACCGGTGTTGGGGGGCAGGGTAGAACCCAGTAGTGGACGAATCATAATAGTTCCCGATTGGATGGAGTTATACCAGATATTGTTGATGCAGTAAAAACTGTTGGCGCTGGAATTTCGTGAACGGTCGTAGCCCACATTTAGGAGGCGATCGTCGTTGTTTTTTTGCCAGCCCACATAGAAGATGAGGTTGGGGAAGTTCACCGGATCAATCACAATGGGCTCGTCAAGGATATAGGTGTGGAAGCTCTTTCGGTAGCTAGTGGGTTCCGGTCGCATCTCGTACTGCTGGTAGCGTACCTCCCCCGGTTTCCTGTCCTGATGATTCCAAACGGTAAGGTAAAAACTTTGATCTTCGGGAGTATTTAATATTTCGTTGAAACAGAGATTGATACCCCGTAATGTGTCGGCTTTGTTAAGGGTGAACTTTACGGCCACCATACCATTGTTGTCTCCTTCAATGCCATAACCGTTCTCGGCAGTGCCGTTGTCGTAGGCATAGTAGTTGTAAAACCGCTGGATGAAAGTGGTGGTATCATTTCCTTTGAAAGGAAGAGCTTCATCACTGGAGAGGAAATGGGTGATTTTGTAGGTGGCACTGTCAGCGTTGGCAACGGGGAAGAAAAAACCGGAAGGCGGTTTGGCAAAAGGTGCATGGGAACTGTATCCCTCTTCAAAATAGGGATTAATCACATAATACCCGGCGTCATATTCGTAGATAAGTCCCCCCACGTGGTTGGTGACCCGGTATTTATAGGTCATGTTATAACTCTCTTTGTCTAAATCGACAATTTGGTTTCTGATGGTATCAATCATCTCATAGATGTAGTTCTCCTTGTACTGCCTGAAGGGCATGCTGTAGTATTTGGTCAGCATTGAGGGCGCCTTGTTTACAAAAGAGAGATCCTTAACCCCTCTTTCGGAAACGGTTCGGTCTTTGTCGAGGTAGACATAATCGATGTTCCACATATCCGCATTGTTTTGCCAAGAGGGGAGAATCTC
Organism: Bacteroidota bacterium; assembly: GCA_002748065.1. Lineage (GTDB taxonomy): Bacteria > Bacteroidota > Bacteroidia > Bacteroidales > BM520 > BM520. The sequence goes on along the minus strand of PDRJ01000050.1, from coordinate 8,872 downwards.
CGAAGAGAGGCTCACATAGTTTTTGAAGCGAAATCGGAAGTCTTTGTGGAAATAGCGTATTTCATTGGTGATGGGGATCATCACTTTCATAAAGTAGTATCCCTCCTGGGTATAGGTGATCAGTGAGTCCAAGAGCATCCCTTCGGAGCTCCAGACGTAATCCCACGCCTCTTCAATATGATCCACGATGGAGATGGTTTGGGGAACCCCATTGATCACGGTGTCCACCTCAACCCACGTGGTGTCAGCAAATTCGGGGGCCAGAAATTCCAACACAAGGGAGTCTTGTGATTCGGGAGGCGTTCCTATGTCGTTGAAGGGATGGGGCCCTAACCCTCCCCCCGGTTGAAACCAGAAGCTCAGGTAGAGGCTGTCCGAAGCACGCAGGGCTTCCGGGTTGGGGATGAAGATGGAGTCCAGACGGATAGCCCTGGAGGTGACCACATCGGCAATCCAGTTGCTCGGCCCCGGGAGTGCCTGCTCATGGATATGTCCATTTTTATCCAGTGCATCCAATGTTAAAACCCCTTGGGTCAAAGGAAATACGGCAAAATCTTGGTTTTGGAATCCGTCTTGCCCCTCCCAGCGTGCCGGGTTGGGATAGATGCGATCCTCGTAGAAATCATCGAAAAAAGGAATCACCATGGCGCCGGTGTCTCCTCGCTTTGGGGACTGCTTTACAAGTTCTTTGGGACCTCTTAGGGAAGGACTTCCCCCTGCCGGGACAATGACCTCCTGTGCCGTTAAGCTCCCTAAGGTGTATAGAAGGAATATGGCGATAATCAGTCTTTTCATGGATCAAGTACGTCAGTTGATTTATCAATTTCGAGTGAATCCGGTGCCATGTAAGTCATTACCAACGAGTCGAAGTTGACTTGATAGATGGAGCGATAGTAAAGGTTAATCCGCGCCCCCGGCGCAATTTTTGCCCCCTCTTCCCACTCCGGCTCTTGCCGATATACCCTTACATCGGATTGTTTTTTGGTGTCTAAATAATGCTCTTCTCCCTTGTTGAATCCACTGTGGAGAATCTGTTCTCTTGCTTTGTAGGGTTGTTTGCCGATGAGAAAAGGAATAAAGGCTTCCTCTTCTCCATATCCCATCCCCAGGGTCAAATCAATGACACTTCCCTTGAGAATGAGCGTGTCTGCCCGAAGCGTATCTCCTTTGCAGCATTGAGCCAACACGGCATTTCGGTCGAAACTGGGAACATAAGAGAGTCGGCCGGGAAGCAATTCGTGCTGTTTAAGAAGGCCCAGTGCCTGCCGTAGAGAGAGGTCTAAGAGGTTGGGCATGGGCGTCTTTTCCGGCATCTTGGCGATGATGGTGAGGTAGATCTTGCGCCCCTCCTTGACCAGCATGCCGGGGGCGGGGTTCTGTAAGGTGATACTTCCCCGTTTCGCTCCTTTTTGGTAGATGGAATCCACTAAAATGTACCGAAATCCGTGGCCAGGGTCGTACGCCTGAATGCTATCGAAGGGAACACCCGTGAAATCGGGAACAGAGAAGGCCTGCCCATGCCGAGTGAACCGCTTTAACCCCCATAGCGTACCCGCAATAAGCAGGGCGGTAATCAGAATAATCAGGCCCACATTGATCCAGAATTTCCTGCTGAGTATGTATTTGCCTAAACCCATCGTTGCTATTTTTACCGGTCTGCATCAACCTGTTTTCTCGGTGTGGAGATCTCCCGTTGCCCTGCCCTTTCCATGTCTTGGATGCCCTAACGAAGAAGGAGGCCACACATCACACCCTTTTATCATAACCGGATGATGGCTCTTTTATTGTTCCGGAGGCCAAAGATATAAAATTATCCGTTGTGACTTTTTCGGCAATGAGTAATTGCTTTAAAATGCGGTAATGCGGTAATGTGGTAATGCGGTAATGTGGTAATGTGGTAATGTGGTAATGCGGTAATGTGGTAATGCGGTAATGTGGTAATGTGGTAATGTGGTAATGCGGTAATGTGGTAATGTGGTAATGCGGTAATGTGATAATGTGGTAATGTGGTAATGTGATAATGTGGTAATGTGGTAATGTGATAATGTGGTAATGTGATAATGTGATAATGTGGTAATGTGACAATGTGACAATGTGATAATGTGGTAATGGAGTGGTTATGGGGACGGAAGTCCGAAGACAGAAGTCGGAAGTTGAGCGATAACTTTTTGTGAACGTTGCCATTAACCCAAGCCAAAGGCTAATAACTAAAAGCCAACAGCCGATAAGCTCCGGAGGGGCGGTATCTTTTTCAATTAGGAATTAGTAATTCGTTGGTAATTAAATGATTGTCTTTGTTTTAGGCGTGATAATGTGACAGAGCGGTGATATGGTAATGAAGTCGGAAGATGGAAGACCGAAGACGGAAGTTGGAAGTTGAGTGATAATTTTTTGGTGAACGTTGCAGTTAACCCAAGCTAAAGGCTAACAGCCAAAAGCTAGTAAGCTCCGTAGGGGCGGCACCTTTTTTCAATGAGTAATTGGGAATTAATAATTAGTAATTCATTGGTAATTAGATGATTGTTTTTGTTTTTAGGTGTGATAATGTGACAGAGCGGTGATATGGTAATGAAGTCGGAAGTCGGAAGACGGAAGTTGGAAGTTGAGCGATGATTTTTTGTGAACGTTGCAGTTAACCCAAGCTAAAGGCTAACAGCCAAAAGCTAGTAAGCTCCGTAGGGGCGGCACCTTTTTTCAATTAGGAATTGGGAATTAATAATTAATAATTAGCTGAAAATTAAATGATTGTCTTTGTTTTAGGCGTGATAATGTGACAGAGCGGAGATATGGTAATGAAGTTGGAAGACCGAAGACGGAAGACCGAAGACGGAAGACGGAAGTTAGAAGTTGGTGTTGATTTCGGATCCGTTCAATCAATGGGGTAGTGCGGTAATGTGAGAATGCCTCTTGTCCTATTGTGCATTTTTTGTAATTTGGTACACCAAAAAATAGGGTTGATTTACGGCGCAGCGTATTAGAGCGTGTTGTTCCGCTAATGCTTATGTTCCGACAGATCATATTGGTATGCATAAAATAAAGATAGCTTTGTTGACAGGAGGGGATAGCTCAGAGTATGAGATCTCTTTGAAAAGTGCGGAAGAGATCCGTTCCCACCTGGATGAATCATTATACAGTGTCTTCCTCATCTATGTGCGCGACAACGAGTGGTGTTACCGCTCGGAGGGAAGGACGATCATGGTGGATAAAAATGACTTTTCTCTCCTGCTGGGGGCGAAGAGGGTGCGCTTTGACCTGGTCTTTATGGCCATTCACGGTACACCGGGCGAAGATGGTAAGTTGCAGAGCTATTTCGAGATGTTGGGAATACCCTTCACCTCTTGCAACAGCTTCACCGCTTCGTTGACCTTCAACAAATATTTCTGCGTAAATGTGGTGCGATCCATTGGGGTAAAGTGTGCTCCGGGGGTGATTCTTTATGCCCATCAATCGCTGGATGAGAAAGCAATCCTCGCTGTGACGGGCTTGCCCTGTTTTGTGAAACCCAATAAGGGGGGGAGCAGTGTGGGAATGTCCAAGGTGACCGAAGCCCACGCGTTAGCCCGGGCCGTACAGCGAGCCTTTGAGGAGGATGATGAGGTGCTGGTGGAGTCCTTTATCGGGGGACGAGAGTTTACCTGCGGCGTCTATCGTGAGGGGAGTACCCTGCGGATCCTTCCTCTGGTGGAGATTGTTACCCGGAAGGATTTCTTCGACTTTGAAGCCAAATATGACCCCTCCCTGACCCGGGAGATCGTCTCTCCTTCCATAGGTAATAACCTGGAGGTGAAGATCAAGGAGACCTCTGCACTGCTCTATGAGCGCCTACACTGTGCCGGTATTGTGCGGTTCGACTACATCGTGGATGCCAACGATGAGGTTTGGTTCCTTGAGGTGAATACTGTTCCCGGGATGACCAAAGAGAGCCTGGTACCCAAAATGATTCGGGAGTCCGGCATCTCCATGAAAACCTTTTACACCTCCCTGGTGAATCACACTCTTTCCAACCCCTAATTTTACTTTTTGTGCGTTTCGTCGTATAGATAGAAAAGTTCGTTATCTTGAGATTGAAGAATCAAACGCGTGCAGTGAAAGAGGGTGACCACTCTGCCTTTCGGGATTTTGTCTCGGTATCAACGGATCGAGGCTATTTCCTGGCGCTAAAAATTCTAGGTGATCCTGATGAGGCTCGTGATGTGCTCCAGGATGCTTATGTGAAGCTTTGGGACAAAAGGAAGACTTTGCAAGAAGATAAAGCGATGTGGCCCTGGCTCTCCAAGGTGATTGTGAACCACTGCTACGATAGGCTGAAAAGGCGTCAAAAGATGCAGGTGGTTTCTGCAATGGAGGGGGGAGAAGCGGCCCTCTGGGTGCAGCAGGCCCCCAACTTAGAGCAGGAGATGGATACCCGTGAGATGGCCTCCGTCCTGCAAGAAATGATCGCTTACCTGCCTCCCAAACAGAAGGTGGTTTTTGTGCTCAGCGAGCTGGAAGGACTCTCCAATCCTGAGATACACCAAACGACGGGAATCTCCCTGAATAGTGTGAAAACGAACCTGATGATAGCCCGGAAAAAGGTGATGGAACGAGTGAAAAAGTATTATGCAGAAATACCATAAATGGTGCCGGCAAGAAAAGGATTAATAACCCCGCTCTCTGATGTTTTCTTGCAGAGACGAAATAAGTGTAGATGATGGAGGATAATAGTTATCAAAAGTGGTTAAAGGTGCTTAAAACACACCAACCGGTGATGCCTGAGAAAGAGGAGTTTGTGGATAAGGTGATGGAGGAGGTGGCGATCCGCTCCGTTAGGGAAAGAAGAGACAGTGACCTTCTCTTTCGATGGACGACCTATCCGGGGATTCGCTATTTCCTGATGGGAGCTGCGGCGGCCTTCTTTATCCTCTTTGCCGTTCAAAATGTGATGCTCTTTCAACGGGTGCAGAGGGTTGAAGATCAGGTGGGGCTCTCCCTGAAAGAGGCTTCCCGTACCGTCCCGGAGCGGGCACTACCTGTTCATCCTGTGCTGGAAAAACTCTCCCGAATAGAGCAGGGGGAACAGAAGATGGGAAAGGAAGATTGGGAGCAGGTGTTACAAGACTATGGTTTTTTGATCCAACGAAATAAGGAGATTCAACGATTTCTAAACGACCATCCCGAAATTAAGAAGATGGTGGAACAGGAGACCTCCCTGTTTGATGGGGTTCCTAAAGTAAAACTCTAGGGGGTGTTTGATCATCTGCCTCGCAATGTTGATGAGCATGGAGAGCCCCCATGGAAATGGGTGTCCTATCGATGCTCGATGGCACATAGCGACGGGGATTTCTAACCCTCTTTAAAAAAATAAAAGCGATGAACATGAAATTTGTAAAACGGATAGCGTTACTGTTGACGCTCTCTATGGTGCTCTCTTCCTGTTTGGAGATCACCGTTACCAACAACGTAAAGTCTAATGGATCCGTGGTTCGTAAGGTGGTTTGCCGATCGGACGATCGAAAGAACCTGGTCTACGACAACTTTATTGTCCCGGTGGACTCCTCCTGGACAAAAACGGTACTCTTTGAGGTGGATTCAATCCGCGGGGAGAAGATGAATTTCTTCGGCAAGAACGACGATACTACGTGGATCTACACCTACGAGAAGAGATTTGCCAACGTAGAGGGAATTAATGCGCTGTATGATGCCGGGAATAACCGTTATCAGCATTTGAAACGGAGAGCGGAATTTGAAAAGAAGTTCCGTTGGTTTTACTCCATGGTTTATTTCCGCGAGATGATCGATCCGGTCATAAACGGGCCGGATCCTCGTCACTACTTTACTCCGGAAGAGTATGCGGTTCTTCAGATGTCTGAAGAGCAAAAGCTGGGCTATGTAAACGATTCCGACAAGGTGGCGCGGGAAGCCTTTGTGGAGCAGGTGGAGGAGAAAAAGGGAGAGTGGATGGTGGATGCCTTTGTGGAAGATATGTTGACGCGTGTGACCCGCTATGTGGAGCAACACGCCGTCCCGCTTCCCCTGGATTCCATTGTGGATAAACGAGAGGAAGTGAAGCGTAACATTCAGGCGGATACCGCTGAAATGAGTAGCCTTTTGAAACCCATTCTCGGAGAGAACCCTGAAGCACTTTTTGGCCCGGCCATAGGGGATTTTCTGGCCGAGTTGGAGGCGTACTATGAAAGCGTTTTTATGGTGGTTTCGCAAGAGCAGGATTATTCCATGAACTTTGTGATGCCCGGAAAACTTATCGATGGTGGTAGTGGCGATGTGGGCTCGGGAAATACCGTGCAGTGGAACGTGACGCTTTCCGACTACCTCACTTCCCCCTGCGTGATGGCTGCCGAGTCGCGCGTGGTAAACCTGTGGGCATGGATTGTCAGTGCCCTCTTTGTGGGGTTTGTGGTTGTCGGTGTGGTGCGGTCAAGAAAACGGGTCTCTTAGAGGGTCTCTTCCAGAAAATGGCGTAGCTTTTCAAAGGCAAGGCCTCGGTGGCTGATGCGGTTCTTTGTGGCTGCATCCATCTCCGCGAAGGTTTGGTCGTATCCGTCGGGAAGGAACACCGGATCGTATCCAAATCCACTGGTGCCTGCTCTCTCGGGCGTGATGATACCGTTGATAATACCTTCAAAAAGGTATGTTTTATCATCGTAAAAAAGAGAGATTACGGTGCGAAAACGAGCCTTTCGGTTTGTGTGGCCCTCCATCTCCCTGAGTAGTTTCCGGAGGTTCGCCTCAAAACTTTGGGAGGGGCCGGCATACCGGGCCGAGTGGACCCCTGGCCTGCCTCCCAAAGCCTCCACCTCAAGACCGGTATCGTCGGCAAAGCATGGTTGTTGATACCGCCGGTAAATGGTTTGGCTCTTGATGGTGGCGTTGCCCTCCAAGGTGGTGGCTGTCTCCGGAATCTCTTCATGAAACCCTAACTGCGCTAAACTAATCAATTCGAGCGTTGGCGGAAGCATCTGAGAGACCTCCTCCAGCTTGTGGGTGTTGTGGGTGGCAAAGATGATCTGCATAGAGCGTAAATGAGCTGTTTTAATGCGTTGGTAGAGCCTTCTTAGTTGACGACGGAGATAAGTTCTACCTCAAAAATCAGGGTGCTTCCCCCCGGAATGGGGCCCATGCCCTCTTCGCCATAGGCAAGTTGGTGGGGGATATAGAACATATATTTTGCGCCGGGTTTCATCAGTTGAAGCCCCTCAGTCCATCCCTTAATTACCCCGTTAAGCGGAAATTCCACCGACTCGCCACGGTCATAGGAAGAGTCGAAGGTCTCCCCGTTAATGAAGGTTCCCCGGTAATGGACACGCACGGTGCTCCGTTTGGTGGGAGATTCTCCTTCTCCCTCCCTGATTACTTTGTACTGTAACCCGCTTGGCGTTTGTACCACTCCGGGCTTCTTTTTGTTGTCTACGAGGAACTGAAGCCCCTCTTGTTGATTTTTCATAAAAGCCTCCTTTTTTGCTTTTGCCTCCTTTTTCTCCATATCCTCCTGGAGAAGACCGAGGTATTTGTTGACCTCCTCTTCCGAGAGGAGCGACTCTTCCAAATAAGACTCCTTCATAATGGCCATGGCCAGGATTTCCGGGCTAAAGTCCACATTGCGCGCATCTAAGGTCTTGACAATATCCATCCCAAGGGCATAGGACGCACTATCTTGCGAGGTGCGTAGCACCTTTTGGGGGTTCACCTTCACCAGTCTTTTGGCCGGACGTTGGGCAAAGGTTATGAATGGGATGAGCAGTAGTGCCGTGCTGCACAGTAGTAAGGTCTTCTTTTTCATGGTGTGATTCTTTAAATGTTTGTGTTGGGATGCGTGGCCCTCGGTAGGAGGTCACGCGATCCTATGTAGCATCTGTCTATAATGTCCGACTTCTTTGTGATGCTTCTCTTCCAAAGGGTCATTTACCTCCGTAAACGCCCCTGTTTTAGCCTTCGCAAGCCTCGAACTCGAACGCTCTATACAGCCTCTTCTCAAAACGCTGACGTTATGGACAGATACTATTTAGCTTGCAAAAGTAAGTATTCTTGTGGGATTATCCTTAACTTTGTTTTTCAGGGGGGGATTGTGTGTTGTGGGGGAATAACGTAACTTTACCTCTTTGTTTGTGATTACTGCAAGAAAACATCTCCTACTTCTGTGGGAGGGGGGGCCTTGCATTATTCCTATGGCTATGAAACATCGTGTTGTACTTCCGCTTTTCTTGCTTTGGCTTTTTTGGGGAGCTGCCTGTACTCCTGAAAGGGAACCCTCTCTGCCGGAGATCTCCTCCTTTCACCTTCTGGCGGATGATTCGCTGCATGCTCTGGATACCCTCTCCTATGCATTGGTTGTGGCTTCTGAGTCGCCCATACGATCGGTGAAGCTACAGTTGAAGAGAGAAGAGGGGAGCGTACTGTTGTCTCATTTAGTGGACGAGTCGGGGGCGGTGCGTGTGGATATCGGGGAGGGACTCTTTATCCTTTCCCGGAAAGGGCTGGAGACCGGTCGCTACCGTTTTGAGGTGCTTGTCTCCAATGAGGATGGTTCAAGAGGGGAATCCCCGTGGATATTCAAGCCCTTGCCCCGGAGGTTTGGGAACGGTACTTGCTTTTGGGGAGCGGGGGACAGGATACGGAGGTAGCTCTTCTACAGGAGGATCTTTCCCTTATGCCGGGTTGGAGTTTGCCAGGTGATTTTTTAGATGGGGCCCTCGACTGCTCTGCCGACCGGATGTTTACCCTGGGACGGAAGACGGGAGCTTTAAGTTGTCGGGATTTGGAGGAAGAGCTGTTGCTCTGGTCAATCCCGGCGGATCACAATCCGCCTTTTCCCTCTTTTATGGCCTTTGCCCTGACGGATCAGCAGGTGTGGGTGGCGAAATACCGGGATCATATC
>PDRJ01000034.1 GCA_002748065.1 Bacteroidota bacterium | reverse complement strand
TGGTCAATCCCGGCGGATCACAATCCGCCTTTTCCCTCTTTTATGGCCTTTGCCCTGACGGATCAGCAGGTGTGGGTGGCGAAATACCGGGATCATATCCTGGGGTATGATTATGGGGGCGTGGAGAAGTACCGTGCGTGGCTCTCCTCGGAGGGGTTTCCCCAATCCCTTTTGATCACGGAGGATTATGTGGTGGCGGAAGAGTATGCCATCGCCTCCATGAAGAAGGTGTTGAGCTTTCGTTACAGGGCTTCGGGGGTGCTTCATGAGGCCTTTGAAACCGATTTTGAGGAGCTGTTACTTCTGGGAGAAGAGGGTAGGGAGGTGCTGTATGCCGGGTTCAGGGAGGGGCTTACGACCTTCTTTCTTTACGATCCCTGGATGGGCGAACGTGTTCGACTTTTTGATGTCCCCGGAAAGATGGTTCATGCCGTGAAGGGTTCTGCCGGAGCCTTTATCCTTGCGGATGATGAGTCCCGCCTCTACTCCTTTAGGCCTAAATATGGCTTTGAGGCGCTTTTTCGGGTGGCATACGAGATTCGTAGCCTCTCCTACGATCCCCTAAATAGGGAGTTGTGGGTGGTTGCTCCGCACCGGGTGTTGCGGTACGATATGCGCGATTACTCCCTAAAAGGGGAGCTTCTCCTTGAGGGAACGCCTCATAAGGTGTTGATCCGTTACAACCGCAATCTCTCTCCTTTCGAGCGATAAGGGGATTTTCCTGCGGCGTTAGCAATAGGACTTTTTAACCCATTTAGCGTCTCTCTATAGAGTCCAACTTCTTTGTGATGCTTCTCTTTCAAAGGGTTATTTGCTCCGTTAAACAACTTTATTTCAGTATTTTCAAGCCTTGAATTCGAATGTTCTTTACAGACGCTACTCAAAGCCTTGACCTTTATGGACAGGCACTATTCAATCGTGTTTCGTTTGTACACTGAGTTTTTCTGAAAAAGCCGACTCCTCTCCATTTTTAAATCGAGCTTTGAGGTAATAGCCGTATTCCGTGTTTGGTAGAATATGTTTGTCTTCGTAGGTGTTGGTATCTCCGGTAACAGTGGCGATGGTGTGTAGGGGGCGATCCGACGATTCCCGATAGATAAGGTAGGAGTGAACAGGTTGTGCAGCGCTTTCCCAGTGCAATAGGATGGAGGAAGCTTGCGTTTCATAGCGAAAGTTTTTTACACCGTCATCCAACTTAAATTTGGGTGATTTGATAGGTAGGATATTTACAAAATTGGATGATAATCCGCTTTGGTCTATGGCCAAAATTTTATAGTAGTACTGAACCCCGGGGCGTGGTGTCGTATCCAAAAAATGCATATCTCCTCCAGTTGATTTATAGACCTCTTCCCATGCTCCCTGTTCCTCTTTTCGTAGAATAAGGTGATAATCCACATCGTTGCTGCTGCTCGGAGCCCAGTTGAGAAGAACCCCTGTTTCGCTGATGTCATAGTGGGTGAATACGGGGGGATTGGGGGGGATAATATCGGGTCGGGTAATCGTTAATATGTCTGAAAATTCAGAAATATTGAATTTGAAATCCACAGCGGTTATCTTGTAATAGCCGTGTCGGGTCAATGTTTTGATGGAAATGGTATCGGAGAAATCCAGTGCCGGGATTGGCCCATTGGTTACCTGAGTGAATGCGTTGTTCTTGCTGTTGGAGAAATAGATCTGATAACCGATGACATCCTCTTCCGGATTGTAGTTCCAGTGGAGTTTGACCACCCCTGTTGAATCAATTTCTCCGGCCAATCCGGTGGGTTTTTCCGGGGCGATACTATCAAGGACTTCGCAATACGTTTGTAATGATGCCTGAGTGTTTCCTGCTGTGTCAATGGTTTCAATCAAGTAGAACAGGGGCTCCAGTTTATGCATATTGGGGTCGTAATCCAAGAAGGTATCTTTATCCAATACCTCCTCTCGTATAGGGGTGTAAGGACCGGTGAATTTTTTGGCGCTTTTCACGATAAAACCTTGTAGATCTTCGTAATCCCCATCGAAGTGCCAGGTGATCTCTGCTCCTTTTCCTTCAATGTAGGTGGCCTTAATATCGTAGGCCGTGCCTGCCGGTGTTTTATCTCGTCCCATCAAAAACAGGGTGTCCGAGTAGGGGCTCTTTTCGCCAAAAGGCGTATAGGCCGCAATGCGATAATAGTAGGGGATATAGTTCTCAACGCTGTCGGTGTAGGAGATGAAATTGGACTGCAACCTTTTTTGGAGGGGCAATGCATGCACGAAAGGTTTGTCATTTAATTTGTTAAAATGTATTCCATCTCGCGATCGTTCGATGTCAAAGGCCGTGAAAAAGGTATTCACCTCATTTCGCGGGAGGTTGATGATCACCATCTTTTCCCGTTCCTCTCCTTTCGCCGCAATCGGACGAGGAGTGTGGTAGGAGTGCTTTGTGTTGACCCACAGAAAGGCGGTATCCATGGGGAAAACACCAGGGGGGGCATCAAGGGTTATCTTGTACATATAATCCTTGTCTTTTTCAACCGCTTTATCGATGAATGCCAGGCCGGAAGCCATTGCGGCCTCCCCGTTGAGGTCGGCAGCATAGAGGTTAAAAATGAATCGGTTGCTTAGTTCATCTGCCCCGGAAAAGATATCTGCCAACGACTCTTCTTTCCCTTTGCCCCACTCCCCATGTATGGTTTGTACGGCCACAAGCATCATTTTATTGGTGGTGTCCCGATAGTACGCCTCCTCAAATTGTTCCACCGTGTAGGGTAATATCGGATCAAGGGTGAGTGTTTTTTTTTCGATCAACTGTGCTTCTTCCCCTTCAATGTTAAATTCGCCCCGAGTGATCTTGTATCCATATTGCATTCCCATTAACCAAGCCGTTTCGGTGTTTGGCCCCCATCGCAATACGACGGAGTTGTTCTCATACTTTGCGATGATCTTTAGCGTTGGCTTCTCTTCTTTAACCCTTATGGAGTCCATGTTTTGTGCTGGTGAAATCTGCACTAAAAGCAGAAGACCAAAGAGACTAATATAACGTGTGATTAAATTCATCTTCATGCGTTCCGATTTTTTTAAAGATAATAATTAGTGTCTGTTCATAAAGTCAGGATGTTGAGAGCGAATGGGGCTCAGCGTTATGTTAATAGCCTCCCATCATTCGTATCATTCTTCCAAACAGGGTATTCTGAGAGCCGCCGGTATTCCCCCCTTTCATATTGTTCCCAAACAGCCCTGTCCCATGGCCAAATAGGTCTATTCCCGGGATAATGAGTCCTCCTCCGGGGATAATCACGTTGATATTGGGCTCAAAGTCGATGTGAAGTAGATTACTTGCCTCACGCTCTGCCTCCAGAAGCTCTGACATAGACCAAACGGGTATAATCTTCGGATCTATACGATAGGGTTCCTTCATGTAGCGGCGATAGATGGGGTATTCCAAATGCGCTTTATCCTCTGAGGAGGTGGGCAGCGCCGCATAGTTGGGATGGATGGACTTGCCCGGTTCAAAGCTCTTGGGCGGTAGCGCAAAAGCCATTTTATAGTACCCTGGGTAATTGTTCAAGGAGTGGAATCGTTTCTGTTTCTCTTCTGGTGGTTGCTGATAGGGATCGGCGTGTTTCCTCCGGTTCGCTCCTTGAGTGGGGCCGTGATGCGGGTAGTAGTTTAAATGCAGTACGATGTTTTTGTTATTGTTGTTAAATTGTGGGGTTCCATTAAAGATAGGGTTGCCCACTTGTAAGCTATTGCCTAAACTTAGATTCGTTGCATCTATGACCGGAGGCGTAATGCCGGTGTTTGGATAAGTGATGACTCCCTCATGTACTTCTCCCGGTATAATTCTATGATTGTAAATCGGTTGACCGGCCGCTGTTTGATGGGGCTCATAGGGCGCAGCGTTGCAATCAGGGTCGTATAAGATAACATTTGGAGTAAATTTATAATCCAGTACATCTTCTGGAATCAATGAGCTTCCCGGCCAAGCCATAAACTTTGCTTCTCCTCCAAACAGGTCATAAATATCAAAGGGTTCATCCCCCTTGAGATAGATGTCAACATCTTGATAGTCAACTCCAAAGCAACTTTCTGAGCCGTTTGCACATTCCAGATAGGTACAGCCTCCCTGGATACGCGGTATGGCTGTCATCTCCATTGCCCCTACTTTTTCTGCGAGGGTATGATATTTACTTGTGCTGAAATGGTATTGGTATAAGATGTTACGGGTATAATAATAGTGATTATAATCAGGCATAGGAATCTGGTCGTATGTATTGCCGATAAGGGCAGGGTTAAGTTTTAGATCACCTATATTGCCTATCGTTTGACCACTGTTTTGTAGGTTTTTTTGTGCAAGAACACGGTGATGCATCTCTAATTTTGCCGAAACATCCTTCCCTTTTATGCTTTTCGCTCCAATTAGTTGTTTATCAGGCGTATTTAAGTTCCCTTTTACGACATTTTTGTCTTTGATGAGCCGAAGGATATTGAGTTCGTAGCTGGTATTGGGCGCTAAATCAACATTTCTTATAAATGTTAAGTGATCTCTTTTGATATCACTCTTGGCAATAGGGATTTCAATGCTATTTCTATCCGATTTCATGGGAATAAACTGAGCGATATAATAGTAGGGTTCTCCCTCGTCGTCTTTGTCAGGGAAATAATAATGGTAGGAATTCTTATTAAAAGACTTAGTGTGACTTTCAGACCTGTAATAGAGCCAGAATGTTTTGTTGAACTCATCGTCGTATGTGAAGAAGTGTTGATTTTTTCTCGGCCACGAGAAGTCTACGAAGTCATCAAGCGTTCTTGGGAAATTCCCTGTTTTAAGGGTATCCATTTTTATCTCTTCATAAATGATATTACTCTTTTCGTTTATGGTCACATAATTCCAACTGTCTATATTGTTAACGGAACAGGATGGGCTCATGCACTCTTTTCCCCGCAGAACGATTTTGACAACATATTCGGTATTTGCGTCAAGGTACTCCAGAGGTTCATACCTTGCGATCATATTATCGTCTTCCATATATCGCTGATGAGCGACCACCTCATTTTCATCTCCTTTTTTGAAGACGGTATATTCATAAATAATAGGGGCAATTTTTCGGATGGTTGGCGCTTTTCCTTCCTCTTCTGAATGAACCGGGATGTTGTAGACCCTGTTTACGGGTAGTGTGAAGATCACTTTGATATCGTTCAAGATGCTTACCTCTTTTCCCTGTGGACTGATCTCTTCAATAAATGTCATCCCAAATGGGTTGGTCGATACGATCTCACATTTCTCACCGATTTGTACCTGAAACCTGGCATTTCCGGAAAAAAGTCCCCCCATCACACTGTAAGAAACACCGGCTCTTCCTTCGAACCAGTTCGGGTTGGGGAGTCCTCCCCGTAGGGCAACAGCTGCAGATAGGGTAAGAATATCAATTTCATGGGTTCCAAAAAACCATATTCTGATTCCCAAATTACCAAAAAGCCCTGCATAAACTTGACCTTGTCCATACCATCCATCTTTTCCAACTAAGTTTTGTGTGCCGCTTTCGTCATAGCAGAACCGGTCGTTACTTTGTGTGATGTTGATATCAAAGCCAAGGATGGCGCTTAGTTTGGCATAGACGATACCGGCATCCAGTTTGTAGTTTAATTCTCCGGCGGCACCAAAGGCGAAACCTTTTCCGCTGTTGTATATGTTGGTATTATAGGGGCCGCCTCTGATCTCTGAAGCTTGCCTGGTGTCTGTCGCACTCTTGAAACTACTACCAGCTTCCTCTCCTTTTCCTTCGTTGTTAATACCCAGCACACTGGTCAGTTTGGATGGGAGTGGGGGTAAATAGGTCGGAATGTTATATCCGAACATCATGTAGGAGGTGATCTCAACCGTGAGGATCTTAAGATCCATTTTCAATCCGGCTCGTTCTTGATACGTTCCGATATGTACATACCATGCTTCAGGAGCAAAGTGGAAAATGCTTCTTATCACCCTATGTTTGAAGGGTGAATTTTCTTTATCCCCTCCCGAACCCTGAATCAAGCCATTTAATATATCGGCATACACGTTAAATTCTGCATGGAAAACCTCCGTATGGTGGTTGTAATTGATTTTGGCTTCACCGGCGATATAGTTGTTTCCGATGTTGGGTCCCTGATTACTTGAGGGGAGGAAAATGGCGTTGCCAAGGAATATGATTTCATTCAGTCCAAGTCCGTTATGGGTATTAAAGGAAATGGTTAATGCTGAAAAAACGTTGTAGGTGTGTTGTAAGCCTGCTTTACATGCAAACTTTAGAATGTGTGATTCAAAATGGGGGATATACTTGCTTTTACTTTTCTGTTTCTTCGTGCTGTTATTGGGTGGTGCCTTTTTTAAATCTTCCATGCTTTGCACCAAGTTGGTCTGCTTGTAATAGTCTTCATTGTCCAATTGCATATTATACCCGAAACCGCCCCCCAGTGCATTGAGATTAAACCCCGCGGATAAAGGCACGCCCATCCCTGGAAAACTTACCATGCCATCAAGGTAGAAGTAGGTGTAATAATCGGAAGAGCCATGAATAGGATCCGCTACATTTTTATTCTCATAGTTCCCGAAATCACTGGAGAGTGCGACCTCAACGCCAATGGGGATGGTCACGTCCAGTTCGCCTCTTACCCCCTTGAGGTTGGTATTTTGGCTGCTTGTTTCATCGTACCATTCCAGTCCTCCCTTCAGTTTGAACCCACTGAATTCGGTGTCTATGTTGATGCTCTCCAAGGTTACATCATCCAGTGAGAAATGCTTATCTCCAATATTGTAGCTGGCTTCAATGGCAAATTTTGAAGATGCGGAAAAAGCCTCTTTCCCGCCGGCAAGCGATATTTTAGGGGTAATATTTAGTTTGACATTATCCTTTTTTGCTTCTAAGGAGACATCCTCAATGGTGATGGGGAAGCCTTGGATCTTCTTCTGAGGGCTGGCATAGCTCCATTCATCATGGGTGAACCCCTCTTTGTTATCGTACGTGAGCTCAAATTTTATACCGGGCATCTTAAATCCGGGAATATTGATATTCTTGTTGATATTTTTACTGCCCAACGACATCACTCCATACAGTTCGGCGGAGACCTTTGTGTCGTTGTCGTATTCGATTTGGAAAACCGTATTGTTGTCCAATTTGGCATAAGCTGCAAATAGCTCAAGGTTGATCTGATCTTCAGGCTTAATGTTAAAGGTAAAGGCATAATCCTCGGAATTTGCTTTTTTAGCCAAAATGGCGGCGTATGCCAAATACTCCTCTTTATGTGTCAGTGGAAGTCCTATTTTCCCTTCCAAATTCCCTGACGTTAGTTCGTTTTGCAGGATTTGAATGCCGACTTTGTCCAAGGAAAAGGCCCATCCGCCCATTTCGCCGGTATCGTAGGCGATCAAATCATGGATACCGATAAATGCCGTGAATTTTCCAGAGTGGTCAATGATCATGTTCTCTATGAGGCTTAGCTCTGTTCTGGCACTCGACCCCAGCAACTCTTTGGGAAGAAGAATGCTGGCTTTTTTCAAATAAATGCCTTTCCACGTATTGGTCGTGTTGGAATTTGAGATGGCCGGGTGCACATAGCCTTGGGGAAAGACGATCCCCGTTGGGTTGACCAAGTCAGAGTTGTCAAAATAGGCTTCTGTAATGTGAAATCCCCATCCTTTAAGGCCTTTGACCTGAAAGGGATCCATGTTGATGGAGGCAACCCAGTTGTCCAGGGTAGCACCATTGGGGTCGGCATTGTTTTTATCAAATTGAACGGTAAAGCTACCCGTCACCTTGCGTGTGGTATCCACTTTTCCTGTTTCACGGATATCGAGCAGCAGATATTCCTGGGGGAATTTCACGGCCCCTCTAAGGGCAAAAGATTTCCAGCCTTTGCAGTCAAATTCGATATAGCTGGCTTTGTTAAGAATGTTTTGTCTTGCATCGCCACTGACGCCATTGAGGTTTCCATCATATCCCTTGATTAATACTTGAAAACCGTCGACCCCCCCCGCTGTTAAATCTATATCATTCAAAGGGTGGAGTAAAAATTCGCTACCGATGCCGTTTTCATTGAAACAGATGTCGGTGGCTGCCATGTTGATCCAACCATGCGTATATCCGGGAACTTCCACATAGGTCATAAGATCCATTTTACCGGTGATACTGATTTTCTGGTTGATCTTGCCCACCGTCATCTTGATTTTGGTGATGCCTACTTTGAGGTTTGTTCCCGTAATGTCATAGTCTATGCCCAGAGGGATCTCATGAGCCTCTCCACCTCCAGAAACCATATCTTTTACCAGTTTGATCTTATCCCAAGCACTTTTGGCCAAGTCCACCGAAGGGGTCATGGTGGAGGAAAAGGCCTCTACACTCCCTTCAAAGATCTGCTTTTGGCTGTTCACCTTGATGTGGTTGAGCTTGACTTTAACTTTGATATTGTTTAAAAAAGGAATCAATAATTCTCCTTCCGCATTAAAAGCATCGTTGCCTGCGGAGGTTACCTTTTTGAGATTGCTGATCCTAAAGGTGGAGATCTTCAGTTCGTCGATTCCGGATAGGTCGTTGATAGGGAAAAGGCCGTAATTGTCATCAATGAATTCCGGTAATTCACAGCCTCCGCCACAATTGCTGGAGACCCCATTGTTGTTTGAGTTATCGATGATCTCGAACTGATGGACAGCACTGGAACGGTAAAATTTGTTATCCTTGATCTCAAAAGTGTCTTTTGTGGCAATCGTGTTATAGATAGATGGATCCTTTAGATAAACTACTCGCCAGTAGTAGGTGTTAAAATCCAGGTTTTGTACCTTATGCACAATCTCCTTATAGACCTTTGATTTGAGTTTATCTACACTATATTCCAGTGTTTTTTCGCTTTCCGGGTTGTAATCAATTTTGCCGGCTTTGCAATGGATCAAGTTGGGGCTTTTAAAATTGGGATTGGTGGCCAACTGAAAGGCCCAAACTTCTTCCACGGGGCCCAGGTATTCTTGAACAACAATGTCGTGGCTCTTATTTCTGAATCCTTTAAATGGCGGGAGAGGGTTTGAGGGTACCGTTCCGGTTTTCCATTTAAAGTTGATGTCCATCAAGGAGTAATATTTCTCGTTTTGTGGAGGATTTTTTAACACGGGTTTGGTCATACCGTGCTTGAAGTTCCCGTTAACAGGGTTCAAATTGACCCAGCCCCGATCCTTCTTCATCTTTGATACAACGGACCACTGGTAATTGCCATCCTTCTTTAGTTTCCCCAAGTTGGATTCCTGTTGTTTTTTGTGGTTAACCACCACATGTTGTGCTTCATTCTCGGTGACTTCAGGGTATGTTTGTTGAAGCGAGAACAGGGCTCCCCGGGGCCAAGATTGTACACTGTTGTATGTATGGCTTTTTCCATTCCCGTTGATGGTATAGGTGGCATCGTATTCCTTATAAGCCTCTGCATAAGGGGTATATTTTACAAAGCTGCTGATATAACTGAAGGGCAAGGTGTCTCCGTTGGTTGGGTAAATCGCTTCGAGCGTGATTGATCCGGGGGAACTGGGAAGCGTGTCAATGATGCTAAACCGTTTGGATTCGCCATAGCCTTCGTTTTGAAAGGAAATTTGATAATCAAGGTCTTTGGAGATGAGATCAATCTGGTACGTATGACCCTTTTGTAATACGGGGTCGCTTCCATCAAAATTATAGGGATAGAAGACGTCATTGTGTATCGTCGTGCTAAAGATCAGGAGGTTGGCCATTTTTTTGACATCCTCTTTGGGCAGTGGGATGTTTGTGATATCTCTGATCTCCAGGGTGTATTCCAAGTTTTGGGTGACATGGGAGATGGCAGGGCTCCAGGAGATACCATTGTCCAAGTTGACCAAACTCTCATTGTCAAAGGGGACAATGATCTCTGCCGGAATGCCATCCTGTAGGTAAAAGGAGAAACAGCCCGTGCCACCCGCACTGGGCGATAGCCGTTCATTGGTGTTGTAATCATAAGGGATGATACAGAGCTGGTAAAAGCCTTCGGGGAGAATTTTGTACAATTTGAGCGTGTTGAACTGTTGCTCCGTTAAATTATGGTCAATCACACTCATATTCACTCCCGTAAACAGATTTGACAAATCACTACCCGAGTAGAGCGATGTTTCCATAGATCCTAAAACCAAGGGGCTTGCAATTTTGAATTCCGGCCGTGTCGCAGCAAAGAGTCGGCCGCTCCGGTATAATTCAATTTGAAGATTAATGCTTTTGGCCTCTTCATAGAAGTTGGTGAGGGTCAAGATAGACGCTTCTTCGAACCTCAAATAATCATCCAGTTTGTTGGAGTAGGGGGGCGCAATGAATAGTTGTACATCCACCTGTTGTGCGTTAGCTGTGAAGAAGATGAGGAGGCTTGTTACAATGCTTAATATGATGTTTCTCGTTTTCATCGTACGTTACCTATTTGAGAGTGAATGAATAATGAAGGAATACCCTGGTATCGCTAATGCGTAATTCCGATCCCGTGGTTTTTCGTATGTAGTTGAATGATAAACTTATATTTTGTTTGGGGGTTACTTTATAAGAGAGGCTTGCCCTTGAAAAATGGCTGATGGAGGAATCTGCTTCCCCCCCGATGCCTGTGCTAAAAGTATAGGAAGCATTGGCGGTGAACTTTTTATCGAAGAAAGTTTTGTTTCCTCCAAGGTTGAACCCTAACCGGTTGCTCTGTCTCGTCTCAGCGATCTCATACTTTCTCCAAAATGTGCCGGTATTTATGGATAAATTGTCTTCCTTTAGATGGAGGTAGTAGGCAAGGTTTACTGCTGTTGAATGTACGTTCGTCTCTTCCAAAGAAGAACCATGCTGTGTCGTGAATCCCGACTGCACAAAAGAGCTGGTCAGCCGATGACGGAACTGTTCATTGCCCCATGTAGAGACGGGGGCAATTCTGAATATTTGATTGTTTTGGGAGTACTGTAGCGTGTCGTTTATATCCACGATCTTAAGTTGTTGATCCATCACAAAATTGTTGTAGAGTACTTGAAGTTGAATACTCTTATGGAACCGTATATGGGCATTGACCGAGCCGATGATCTTTGTGCTTGTGGCTGTTTTATCACTTCTTAGATTGTTTCGTCCTAACCCCAGACTGGATTTTATCATAAGCCGTTGGTTAAAAGCCGTAAAGCTATTGTCTATCGTTACCGATTCCAGATCATTCAGGAAGTAACTGCTTCCCAGGCTTCGGTAGTCTGGATCTATTCTTTTATAGTTTAGTCCGAGGGTAAATCCCCGGAGAAAGAGATGAACTCCTGCATCGCCTGCAATGCCCAAGGTGGTTGTCAGATTAGGCTCGATGAAGGTGGTGATAAAGCTATATTCATCAGGGATTGTGAGGCTTCTCTCTAAGGTGTTTCGGGAGAGGAGGCTTAGGGCACTGTTGAGATGGAACCTCAACTTCTTGAAAAGGGTCATTCTTGCGTTTAACCCAATCACAGCATTTTCTTTGGGGGTCAGCCTCAGGCTATCCAATTCCCGGCTGATAAGCTCTTCGTCATCTTTGGCCTTAAAATAGATGAAGTCCACATGGGTATCATCGCTTCCAACACCAATTTTTAGCCCATATCCCTTCCGCTTATAAGATGGGATTAGACTGGTCTTGGTGACATCATCGTGGGGTAAATAGGCATAGTTTCTGAATTTTCCGTATAGCGCTGAAAATCGGAGAAATCCGGGGGTTAATTCCACGCCAACGCCCCAAAAGGTTTGGCCAGAGAGTGTAAAGGGGGAGAATGTCATTGAACTGTGCCCCAGATGCAGTTTAGCCCATTTGAAAGAGGGACTGATTCCGTAGAAATTGAATGGATGATTAATACCCCGTTGGTAATTGTTGAGGTAAATATTTATGGGTAACTGAATGCCATACAAAGAGGGCGTCACATTGGCTGAGATGGCATATTGCCACGGAACACTCAGGTTTTGACCTAGTTTTGAATGGTAGTGGCTCAATGAAAGGTTGAGGGATCCCGAATAATCAAAAGGATCGCTTTTTGCCAGATTTTCCAAATCCTGAGCCCGTAAAATCGTCGGATAGAGGAGGCAGGCGAGGGTGGCGAGAAAAAACTGCTTTGTAAAGATTCTTTTTAGCATATCCTGATTCTATTTTGCGAGCTTGTTGGGTTTATATTCGATAAGATAACTCGACTTTCGCAAGTTGAATAGCGTTTCTCTATAACGTCCGACTTCTTTGTGGTGCTTGTCTTCAAAAATCGTGTAAACCGAACGCAAAAGTAAGCTGGCTTGTATTTTGCTGAGGTGCAGCCTGTTTTATGCAAAATGGTCATTTACCTCAGTAAATGCCCCTATTTCAGCCTCCGCAAGCCTCGAACTCGAAGAGGCTGCTCAAAATGCTGAATTTGTGGATAGAAACTATATAAATAATAACGGTTGGTTTTGGGGATTGTTCAAAACTTATGATGATTCTTGAGGGAGTGCCTCATAAGGTGTTGATCCGTTACAACCGCAATTTTTCTCCTTTCGAGCGATAAGGGGCTTTTCCCGTAGCGTTAGCAATGCGTTATCCCCCTCTTGAAACATGGGGTGAAGACCGAAGACGGAGGACGGGAGACCGAAGATGGAAGAGGGAAGTTGAGTGATAACTTTTTGTGAACGTTGCGGTTAAATCAAGCCAGAGGCCGGCAGCTGCTAAGCCCCGTAGCAGCTAAGCTCCGTAGGGGCGATACCCTTCTGACAGTCATACCCTATTTCTTTATTTTTAAGGAAAAAATACAGAACTTTGCTAGCGCTAATTTAAACACCTACATCATGAAAAATCAACAGATCTCCTTGTGGTTTCTCCTTGTCTCCCTGTTGGTAATGACTCTATTTATTGCCTGTACAGAAGGTGAAAAGCCGGAGGTTGAAAACCCACCGGTAGCCGGTTTCTCTGCGACACCTCTGCATGGTGATGCTCCATTGGAAGTGCATTTTACCAATGAATCACAGTATGATCCTGAGAGCTGGAGCTGGAATTTTGGCGATGGAGCGACCTCTCTTGAGGCGAATCCCGTGCACACCTATACGGATGCCGGAGAGTATACCGTAACGTTAACGGTTGTGAAAGGCGAAGACTCCGATAGTGAAACAAAGACCCATTACATAACCGTTACAGAAGGTGGTGGCGGGATCGATGGCGCACCTTGTCCGGGAATGCCCACAGTGACCGATGTCGACGGGAACGACTATAATACGGTCTTTATTGGTGGTCAGTGTTGGATGCGTGAGAACCTGAAGGTAACCCACTATCCCAATGGGGATGCCATCCCTCATATCACCGGTAGCGAGGCCTGGTATGCCTTGGCGGATAATAATACGGATGATGCGTATTGTTACTACAATAATAATCTCAATGGTGAATATGGTGCCTTATATACCTATGCGGCGGCCATTGGGGATAACTGGGAGCGGGATAATACCGAGGGACAGGGGATCTGCCCCGAGGGTTGGCATCTCCCTACAGATGGGGAGTGGACAACGCTTATTGGTTATTTGGGGGGAGAAGGTGTTGCCGGTGGAAAGATGAAGGAGGTCGGTACGGCGCATTGGGATACTCCCAATACTGGGGCTACCAATGAGAGTGGTTTCACCGCCTTTTCGGGCGGCTACCGTTACCTCTACGGCTCGTTCAACAATGTCGGCCACTATGGCTACTGGTGGTCGGCCATGGAGGATGGCAGTAACAACGCGTGGTACCGAAGCCTGTACTATTACAGCGCCGATGTGTACCGCCTTACTGGTTATAAGTCTTACGGCTTCTCCGTGCGGTGCGTTTATAACGAGCAATGAACAATTAGTGATTAGTAATTACTAATTATCTGTAAATTAATTTGTTGTGTGTTTTTTTTTGACCTGGTAATGTGGTCTCAACTCCTCAACAGCTAATATCACAATTAACCAGTTGGTTGAGATGGTGGCTAACGGGATTCCATGGTAATGGGACTCAAAGGGAAGATCTGTATGAAAAAGAGAGAGAAACCGGAGATTATGATTACCGAGGATGGCTCCCGGACCCTGTACTTTCCCAGCCTTGATGAGTCGTACCACAGTTTTCATGGTGCACTGGCGGAGACCATGCATATCTTTATCAATGCCGGGTTGAGGTTTGTGGCGTCTCAAACCTCCTCCATAACCCTTTTTGAGATGGGGTTTGGTACGGGGTTGAATGCGCTCATGACTTTTATGGAGACTCGCTCGTTGGGAATAGCGCAGGTGCATTATGTGTCGGTGGAGGCCTATCCCGTGGAGCGAGCCGTTTGCCGGGCGTTGGACTACCCCTCTCTTATGACGGCACAAGATGCCGGGGCGGTCTTTGAGAAGATGCATGCCCTTCCCTGGGGTACTCCTGCCCCCGTAAGCCCTCATTTTATGTTGCATAAAATAGAGGCTTCCATGGAGGCGGTTGAACTGGAAAAGGAGCACTTCGATCTGGTCTATTACGATGCCTTTGCGCCCAACCTTCAACCGGAGTTGTGGAGTGAGGCGCTGTTTCGACGGGTTTATGGAGCCATGCGTCCGGGGGCGGTTTTGGTGACATACAGTGCAAAGGGAGCCGTGAAGCGTGCTTTGCGGGGTGCCGGATTTTCCCTTGAATCCCTGCCGGGGCCCAAAGGAAAACGGGAGATCACCAGGGCTTCTCGTCCTTTTAATGCGATCAATTAAGATGCCTTTACCCTATACAACGAAAGAAAATGATTTAGAAAACAGTGAATACCAGGGGGTGAACGTTGAGGTAGCGTTGTAGCTTCAATAATAAAAAACCCGTCTGATTTCAAGAACCAGACGGGTTAATGCATTAAATGACCTAAAATTAATCAAAGAAATAATTCTCCAGTGGCCAGGAGCAGACGGTGAGTAGTTCGCTCTCATTAAAAGCCATCTCCTTATTGAAGCGACGTAGCTGTTGTAGTACCGTCTCCACTTTCTCCACCTCAGAGATTTGCATCATAAATACAATGTTAAACCCAGGCCATACATCCGTGTCGTATCGCGGTGGTCCAAGCTTGTTTTTCACTTCGGCATGATCCAGGATCTGAAAATCCCTGACACCACACTCCTCTAACTGCTCCATAACGCGTTCTTTCACACTTACGTTACAGGTTATATATATCATCTTCATTATTCATTCTCCTTTCCTACCATTAATGTTTCTCGTTTTATGGTTCTGTGATGGAAGGCTGCATATACTGTAGGAACAAATATTAATGTTACCAGTGTTGATATAAACAATCCTCCGATAATGGTTACTCCCAGCGGGCTGAACATCTCTTTCCCCATACCTTGCGACAAGGCCATGGGCACCATTGCCAGAATTGTTGTTGCTGTTGTCATCAATACAGGACGTAAACGTGACCTTCCGGCTTCGGTAACGGCTTCTTTTACACTCTTACCACGTGAACGCAACAGGTTCGTGTAGTCTACCAACACAATACCATTGTTTACCACAATACCGGTAAGCATAATAACACCAATAAAGGTGGTGACACTAAGCGTAAGGCCTGTGATTTTAAAGGCCAAAAATATACCCACTGCCATAAATGGCACAGCAAGCATGATAATAAAGGGGTGCTTCAACGACTCAAACTGACCTGCCATGACCATATAGACCAGTAAAACGCCAAGAATAAGTACCAGCGTCAAGTCAGCAAAACTGTCGTCCTGCTGGTTGATCTGTCCGGCAAGCTCTACCTCTACACCTTCGGGAAGTTCCATGGTATCAAGGTATTCTTCCATCATCTCTTTTGCTTCACCAAGGCTCAATCCCTCCAGGTTACCGGCAACACGAACTACACGTTCCTGGTTGGTGCGTTTGATCTCCAGCGGACCATAGCCCTGCTCAATGTGTGCAACTTCTGCCAAACGCACCTGACTGCCGTGAAGCGTTGTGAGCATAATATTACGGATATCCTCAACCGACTGTCGATATTGCTTATCATAACGGATCACAATGCTGTACTGCTCACCATTTTCTTTAAAATCGCCAGCATCAGTACCATAAATGGATTGCCGTACCTGCATCCCTATCATTGCGCTGTTAAGGCCCAGATCAGAAGCTTTTTGGCGATTGATATTCACCTTTAGCTCGAGTTTTCCCGGGTCGATAGTGTTCTCTATATCCACAAAGCACGATTGTTGGCTCATAAAATTCTGTATTTCCAGGGCCACAGGGTTCATCGCTTTATACGACTGCCCGAGTACCTTCACCTCAACGGGTTTTTCGTTCCCTAGCAATGCACCCATAAGAATGTTTCCGGAGGTAACGTGGAACTTTGAGATTCCGGGAATCTCCTCAACACGTTTACGTACCACATCACCAATCTCTTTTGCAGAACGTTCCCGTTCGTCAGGCTTTACGAGGTGACAAATAATGGTAGCCACGTTTTTACCTTCCTTAAAGCCAACAGCCGTAAGAGCCCCATCATTGGTCTGACCGGCAATCTCTACCAATGTACCTTCAACGCGTTCAGGAACCTCTTCAACAATAATATCCATCACCTTTTGCGCTACTTTGTCGGTTTCTGCTGCAGCGGTTCCGACGGGTGTTTCCATTACAACAACCAGGTCACTTGCATCGAAATTTGGGATGTAATCCGTTCCCGTATTTTTCGCAAACCAGGCTGTTAACCCCAGTATAACTACCGCAAGAATAAGTGTCACCAATTTGTGGTTCACGGTCCACTTCAATATTCGTTTATAGACCTTCTCGATGGCCCTTAACGAAGCTTCACCCGCACGATACATCATTGAATGCCTGTGTTCAACGCCTTTCTTTCGCCCTTTGAGCAACTGCGATGATACCATGGGCGTAAGTGCAAGAGCGGTAAATAGCGATGCAACCATGGTTATTGCGGTTAGAATTGCCAGTTGTTTAAAGAGGATACCTACAATACCGCCCATGAAAATCATCGGCAAAAACACCATGATGGTGGTTAGTGTGGAAGCAGCAATGGCGCGTCCCATCTCAGAAGTACCGAAAATAGCTGCCTCTTTGGGTCTGGCACCCTGCTCAATGTGCCGGGTAATGTTCTCCAGTACAACAATAGCGTTATCCACAACCATACCGATGGCAATGATCAATGAAAGCATGGAGAAAATATTGATGGTCCATCCCATGGCATACATGGCAATAATTGCAGCAATAAGCGAAAAAGGGATGGTTAGAAAGACAATAAAACTGCCTTTCCACTCTCTTAAAAACATAAACACCACAATGATCACAAAAACCATAGCCCAAAACAGGGAAGAGGCCAGGCTGGATAGGGTTTCGGTAACAATTTCATCTGTAGCGATGACCTCATCTATTTTCACATCTGGAGGAAGGTTTTTTCGTACTTCTTCCATTTTGGCCCGTACCGAACGCACTACTTCAAGGGTGTTTTCGCCACTCTGCTTCTGAATCATCAGGGCAGCACCTTCCCCACGCATGTTTCGTGCAATTTCATCATCCTCCGCAAAACTATCTTCTACCGTGGCGACATCGTTCAAGCGTATTATCTGGTTATTGAAGTTCACCAATGGAATATTACAAATTTCTTCCACCGAGCTGAATTCTCCTGGTACATGGATGGAAAAATCGCGTGCACCCACCTTAATACTTCCTCCGGGAATGGAAATATTTTCAGCCTTTAGGATCGTAGCCAGTTGGTTAACCGACAGGTTATAGGCTTTCAGTTTCATGGGGTCTGTCATGACCATAATTTCACGCCGTGGTTGCCCCAGGTAAATTACGGTACCCACACCATCCGCTTTACGCAGGGGGGCTGCAATTTTCTCTTCCAGGATCTTATCTAGTCCATAATAATTCTCATTGGCACTGACACCGTATATCAATACCGGCATCATAGAGCTGTTAATCTTATAGATAATGGGCTTTCTGGCTCCATCAGGGAGGTGTGCTGAAACACCGTCCAGAATATCACGGGCATTGCTGGCGGCTTCCGTGGCATTGGTGCCCCAGGAAAACTGCATCTGCACAAACGAAACATTCTCTTTGGAGGTAGAGGTGATCTCTTTCAGGTGGCTTGTGGTTGCCAGGGTGGCCTCAAGGACCTTTGAAACCTGCTCTTCCACCTCTTCGGCGCTGGCACCGGGATACACTGTGATAACTGTCAGTGATGGTATCTCAAGCTCCGGCATGACATCCAACGGTAAAAACCGGAACGAGATGATCCCCACCACGAATATGGCCAAAAAGACCATGGCTGTGGAGATCGGTTTTTTTACTGCTATTTCAGGAATTCTCATATCGCTCTCCTTACCTGATTACATTAACTTCACTTCCATCATATACTTTGCGGATACCGGTTGTAAGAATGGTGGTGCCATTGTCAATGCCTTCAACAGCAACCATGTCATCTACATTAAATACACGCTTCACCGAAAGTCTCTTTACATGGGTTCCCTGGAGTGCAAAAACGTACTCCTGACCCGTACCGGAAAGGTTGAATATGCTCTCCTGAGGAACAAAAATACCTGTTGTGGATGGCATATTAACAGCCACTTCAGCATACATCCCGGGGTATATTATTCTGTCTGGATTCGGAATCGATAGCTCTACCGTCGCAGTACGTGTCACGGTTGAAAAATAGGGTAATATACGTGTTACCACCGCAGTGAATGTGGTATCTCCCAATGCCTCCATGGATACGGTAGCCTCTTGCCCCAGGTGAATATGATGAAAATCGACCTGTGGTACTTCAATGGCTATCTTTACCGTATCCAACTGCATCAAACGAACAACACCACTGGTGTACGAATATCCGGGTTTCAGCCCCGGAGCGATAGCGTATACTTCCCCTTCGTTGACAATATAATCCACAATGGTGCCATCAAAAGGCGCGCGGATCTCAGAGAAATTACGCATCATCGTGGTTTTGGCATTGGAGGCCTCCAGCTTTGCTGAAACATGGTCGTATTGCTGTGCTGTAACACTCCCTTTCTCGTATAACCGAGCAACACGATCGTAATCCTTTTGAATGGCATTGTTCTCAGCTTCCGCCTGATGTAGTAGCTCTCCGGAGAGTTTTATGAGTAATTCTCCAGCCTTAACATTTTTGTTTACCGGATAAAAACATTTCTCCACACGACCGGGAAGTGCAGATCCCAGGTTGGCTTCACGATTGGCAACCATGGTTCCGGAAAAACGTAATACCGGATCGTAATTGTTCTGCTGCGCAATGGCAGTCTTAACAGTCGGGATTTTAATCTCTTTTTCGGCAGGTGTTGTAGCCTGATTATTACAGCCGACCATGACCAGCATTAGTATGCTGAAAATCATTAACACATTCTTTTTCATCTGTTTGTATTTTGTTTCTTGTTGTTTCTCATATATTTATCTCTTGAGACCTTTGACTTGCTTTAACCGCAACATTTGCAAAAAAAAATCTCTTCCAACTTCGGTCTTCGGTCTTCCAACTTCTCTCCCTATAATGTGGTGTTTCGTTGGATGATTATTTTAAACTTATTCCACTAACATTTTCAAGATAAGCGTAATTTACCCTGTTATGGGCCCTGGCTTCAATAAGCTGATCATAAGCTTTTTGCCACATGACTTCAGCCTGTAATACATCATTTACCGTACACATGCCTTCCTGGAGGTTATCCCGATGGATATTCAGATTCTCTTTTGCCTGTAAAAGATTCTTCTCGGCAAGCACTACCGACTCAGCAGAAACGATGCACTGTTGGCGAGCTTGTTCAACCTGAAGCATTATCATCTCACGAGCCTCATCATAGCGTAGCTGTGCTGCCATGGATTCATGTTTTGAGGCATCCAGTGTGTGCTTCCTATCGTTCCAGTGAAAAATGGGGATGTTGCAGGCTACCACTACATTCCAGTCATTACCAAGATTATCTTCAAAACTGTCGTAGATATTGGGCGTTACAAAAAGGTATGATGCGGTAACACCTATGTTGGGAAGATACCGGGATCGGGCTATCTTTACCTGCGACTCAGCAATATTGACTCCCTGTTGCAATGCATTAAGTTCTGAACGATGTACCATGGCCTGTGCTGAATAGTCACCATTAGAAATGCGAAAAATCTGACTGTCAATGGTGTCTGAAAGAATGACGGGCTGGGTTATATCCAGGCCGACAAGCTGATTGAGAGCCATCTTGGATAACTTAAGGCCATTCTTTGCTTTTACAAGATTAAGTTTTGCTTCGTTGAGTTTTACCTGAGCCTGCATTACTTCATTTTGTGTAACAAGCCCCTCTGCTTTATACCCTTCAACATCAGCAACAATCTTCTCAAGTAGCTCCTTAGCTTCTGTTGCAAGGATTACCTTCTGTTGTACCTGCAAAACACGGTAATATGCTTCATCCACCTTATATACAATATCACTCTTGGCCTTCTGCAATGTGGAGGCCGATATTTTTTCTGTATAACCGGCAACTTTAATGAGCTCCCTGATCTTACCACCCATATAGATAGGTTGCGTAACATTTACCCCACCAAGGAAATTATGGTGCTGGCCAATCTTTAATGTAGTGTCAATAGCCGGAATATAGGCCCAGTCAGAGATTATGAGTTTCTCCGGATTTACAGTGGGGTCAAAAGGCACCCCCTGGGAATCCAAAGGAGCATAGGTGCCATTTCCCAAATCAACCCAGGTGTTTTCCGTATCATCGGGAGTGATGGTCCATGATCCATCTGCCGCCAAAGAGCCCACCGGGAGATTCATCTCCGGAGTAGCGATGTCATAACTCGACAATTTATTCATATATGAATATACGCCATTGACAGATATCTCAGGGAATAGCTGTGTTTTGGCAGCCTTCTCCAGACTACCGGCCGCGTTGTGCTCCTGTTGAGCAATCAAAATTTTGTGGTTGTGCCGCAAAGCCATCTGGCGGCAACTGTCAAGCGACAACGATTGTTGCGCTGAAACAAGGGGTATCACTCCTGCTACCAGCAGCAGCGACATCATCATTTTTTTCATTGTTTTCATCTGTTTGTATTTTGTAGCTTTTAGGTTCTAATTGTTAGCTTTTAGCTTGATCTTTAAACGGTAAGGTCCGTAACAAGGTGTCGCTCAAATTCCAACCTCGGTCTTCCAATTTCCGCCCCTATAAGGTTGTGTCTCTTTTTATCGTCTTGAGCGTTTTTTTTATAAAAAAGGTGTTAATTTTTGAACGTTATACTTTTTGATTATTTTTATAAAATAGTCGAAACCAAAGAAAAAAAATTAAGTTTTTAAGCCATTATAAACCATATCAAGAATATGATCCAAACCGGCTTCCAAAGAGATCATTTCTTCATCATGGGGCTGAATAAAATAATTCAACTCAAGTCCTCCGATCATAAGCACAATGGCTGTAGCGGTTATGTCCACATCCGGGATATTCAAATGTTCTTCCTTTACGCCATAATCGAGAATATCCTTCATTGCTTGAATCTCTTCATCGCGGTAACGTGTGCGTAGTTCAGCAATAAAATCAAGATGCATAAGATAATCGTTACGAAGTGCATTGGAAAGATTATTCATTTTATCCAATGTCTTCAATCGGGTAATTATATATACACGTAGTTTAGCCAGTGCTGAATCCGCATTACTGACTTCTCCAAGAATCTGCTGACGCAATTCATTGGCTTCCTGTTCCACAACGGCATTAAATACATCTTCTTTGCTGCTAAAGTAATAGTATATGGAACTTTTACCCTTTCGAACGGAGGCGGCGATTTCATCCATCGTCGTCTTTCTAAAACCAAATTTTGAAAATACTGTTTTCGCATTTTTGATAATGGTGTCCCTGAAGTCATCTTTGTTAACCGCCATGATTTATCTATTCGACTAGTTTGTTAAAACGGTCCAAAGGTAAATAAGTTTTTAATTCGGCAAACTTTTTTTAACATTTTTTTTTAAAAAAGGGGCTAAGCATGTGTGCTCGGCAACCTAATGCCTCTCCATTACGTTGGCGTTTTTGAGCAGCCCCTGTATAGAACGTTCAAACTCGAGGCTTGCAAAGGCTGAAATAGGGGTGTTTACTGAGGTAAGAGCAATGTGTTGAGCAAAGCCGAAATGACCATTTTGAAGTCAAGCATAACGAAGAAGTCGGACGTTATAGACGGACGCTATCTAATATCGAATTATTCAATGGGGGAGAGTTGAACAAACAATAAAGAGGTGTGCAGAATTACCAAACTACATCTTTTTGTAAAAACTTTCGGATGGTGGTGAGGATTTTTTTAAGAAAGAATTGCAGGAATAAAATATTTTATATCTTTGCACTCCCGAAAGGGGAAATGCCCAGGTGGTGGAATTGGTAGACACGCTACTTTGAGGGGGTAGTGGCCGATAGGCCGTGCAAGTTCGACTCTTGTCCTGGGCACTTTTTTTGTTCTTCCTTCCATGCAAGGTAGTTCGCCCAGATGGCGGAATTGGTAGACGCGCTAGTTTCAGGGACTAGTTCACTTTTGTGAGTGCAGGTTCGATTCCTGTTCTGGGCACCAAGCAACACAGCCGACGACGTACGTTGTCGGCTGTGTTGTTTTTTGTGCCCTGCTACGTTGCGTCTGCTTATCTTTTTATCTTTGCCCCATGACTATGCGGTACGCTTTCCTTTGCGGTTATATGCTGCTTCTCGCTCTTTGTGGAGGGAGTCTTGTCGCCCAAGAGCAGTACCAGGGAAGGGTGAAGGGGGTAAAGGTGTTTGCCGTGGCCGATGTCTCTTGTGAATCATCCCTGACCTGCAACTCCTTCCTAAAAGTGATTTCCCGCTCTTCTGGCTTCCCCATCGATCAAGCACGCTACGCCATCTATTACGACTTTTCCTATACCCTTTCCGGGAGCACCCTCGATCTTGTGGTGACGTTGGACTCCATCCGGGGAACAACGGTGTACCGAGGGTTTGACCTTTCCGGCTCTCTGCTGCCCTCCTCCATAAACCTTCGTTGGGATTATGTGGGGAACAACGGCGTTACGATTCCGGGAGATTGGAGGGAGGTCTTTCGGGAGGAGGATCGCCCGGCCTATGCCCTAAAGGTGAGCCTTTCCGGAGGTATCCACCCCGACTCCCTTCGGTTAGCAGCGCTTCATTTTATCTACCGTGAAGCTGATTTTGAAGAGTTTGATGCCCTTTCGCGGGTGATACAGGACTATTATGCGGCCTCGGATATTTCTGACACCCTGCTTCGCCGTATGGGGGTAATGGATCCTCGGGATAGCTCCACACTAGCCTCCTTTTACCTGCACTATTTGGACTACCGACGGGTGGCTCAACGGTTGGTCGAGGCTTCATTTCCCGACCATCTTCCCGCTTCCGGGACAGATCCTGCCGATTATGCCGGAGATATGCGCCGCCTCTCCGGAAGGCTGAACAGCTTGAAGTGGAACCTGGAGCGCACCCTCCGGGAGAGTGCACCGACCTGCCCCGATGCCACCCGGCTCTCGGAGGCCTTTTTCAACCAAAGCCTCTTCTGGTTTGACCTCGCGGGCAAGGTGGATTATCACTATAAAAACCTGGTTTATGACCTTGGCCGCCTGGATGACCGTTTCAGTGTGGTGGATAGTTTTGCCGTGGCCTATCGGATGGCGTATACCGACTTTTATCGTGTGGTCTGCGCACGAGCCGCACAACTCTTTTTAACGGAGGCTGAGCATCGCCTCTCTCAAGAGAACTACACCCATGCCATCGCTTTGGGGGAGAATGCTGCCTTTTATGCGCTGAGGGGTGACACTCTTTCGGAGGAGGTGCAGTCGCTGCTGGGGCGCTCCTGGAGAGGCCTCTATGACTCCTACCTGCTTATCAGCCGTCGAACCATTGCCATCGGGAATTATGAGTTTGCCGAACAGTACCTGAATGAGGCCTTTGAGATCTACCTCAACTCCGGGGGATTCCTCAACGCCTATGGGGAGGTTCATACCCTCTTTGAACATCTTTACCAAGCCCTCTTTGACCAGGGATTGATGGTGAAAAGGCGCTACTCTTCCCAGGAGGCGCTCTATTTTTTTTACGAAGCGGCACGTATCGATGCCCTCTATTTGGATCGGGAGTATGCGGTGTCGGTAAAGAGGCAGATCGATGCGCTTGAACATGGAGCCGGAGCTTCCTGGTTAGGGGGGGCTGCTCTGGATGATGGGGCTCACGAGGGAAAAGCATACCGTTATGCGGTGGCAAACCGGCAAAAGGCGCTTCAGGAGCGAGTGCATCGGTGCCGCTGCGACAGCTTGAAGATCAACTTCCGCAGGAAGATGTGGCAGCTGAAACAATGTTTTGGTACGCACGATTATGCGGCCGGGGTGGCTCTGTTCGACGAGATGCCTATGGCGCAGGCTGCCCGCTGTGGTCTGGAGATCTCTGCGGTGCATGCGTTGCAAAAAAAGTATCAGCCCTATTTGGATTACTATCATCACTTGGACAGTTGTCGCCTTTCCTTGGAGAAGGGGCGGGAAGAGGAGGCTGCGAAGCACTATTTGTGGGTTGCCCGGGCTGTTCGGGAGATCCATCTGGAGAATCCCTCCTTTCAACAGGTGGGGGTTGCTGAACTGTTGGCCACACAACAACGGGAGACCCTCTCCATAGGAATGGCCGATGCGCTGTCATATGAGGCGCCCCATCTTGCTGTGGATCTGCTGCATGTTGCGGCATCAAGAAAACTCGCTATTCCTCGTAAATTGTTGATTAAAATAGGATTAAGGATGGGAGAGTACGATATGGCACATCAATGGGTACGTACCGGCTCCTTCTATGCCAAGGGGAATCGGCGCTTGAACCCGTTGAAGCGAGCATACAATGCCAGGATCCGTTCTCGCAGTAACCCCTTTTGCCGAGCACTCGTGAATTACTATGAAGGGAAGAATTAAGCCCCTTTATTTTTCTATGTGCTTGAGATTTGATACTTTTGACCCATTATACGGAAAATCTTACTAGAGAGAAAAATCATGGGTAAAACAGAACAGAAAATATTGCAGATAACCCCCGATGTTCAATGGGTTGGTGTTATTGATAATGATATCGTCACATTTGATGTGGTCATGGAGACAAAGTATGGAACCACGTACAATAGCTACTTTATCAATGCGGAGAAAAAGGCCATTGTGGAGACCACCAAGGAGAAATTCTGGGAGGAGTATGAAGCGAAAATCCGTGAAGTGACGGATCCGGCCGAGATCGCCTATATCATTCTCAACCATACGGAGCCGGATCATAGCGGTAACGTGCGTAGGCTGCTGGATCTGGCACCCCATGCCGTGGTGGTGGGAAGTCAAAATGCCATTCGCTATCTTACCGATATGATAGGGGATGATTTTGAACACCTGGTGGTAAAAGAGGGTCATACCCTGGATTTGGGAAATAAGACCCTGCGTTTTATCAATGCCCCTAACCTCCACTGGCCCGACTCTATTTATACCTACCTGGAGGAGGATCAGTTGCTCTTTACCTGTGACTCTTTTGGTGCCCATTTTGCCCATCCCGAGATGTTTGATGATCTTGTGGGCGACTGGAGCGATGCCTTTGACTACTATTTTGACGTGATCCTGAAGCCCTATAGTAAGTTTATGCTGAAGGCCATTGATAAAATTCGTCTCCTGGAGATAAAAGCCATATGCCCCGGCCACGGCCCCATTCTGCGCTCCCAATGGAAGGAGATTGTGGATAAATCGGAGCAACTCTCAAAAGCCTATTTGGAAAAGCCGGAGAAAAAGTTTGTTTATATCCCCTATGTTTCAGCCTATAATAAATCCGGGATGATTGCCGAAAAGATTGCTGAAGGCATAAGGCAAGCAGGAGATCTGGAGGTGGAAGTCCAGGATATTGAGATGACACCCATCGGGGAGTTGGATGAGAAACTTACCCGTTGCAGTGCTCTGATTGTGGGGTCACCCGTGATCAACCAAAATATTCTTCTACCCATCTATCGCCTTTTTGCCCTGATCAATCCCCTTCGTGATAAGGGAAAACTTGCTGGTTCCTTCGGCTCTTATGGTTGGAGTGGTGAGAACAGCAAAATGATTGAGTCCAATCTTCGACTTTTGAAACTCAAGTATGTGGGGGAGGGGGTCTTCTTTAAGTTTACCCCCATGGAGGAGGAACTTCAGCAGTGCCTCGACTATGGTCGTGCGTTTGGTGAGCAGCTGCTCAAAAAGAATGGATAATTTATCCTAAGAACGTTGCCAGTTTTCCCCGTTCCCGTACAGCAAACCCTTTGGGGGTCTCTTTGACCGTACAGGCCTCAAAGTAGTGGTCATGCTCAAAGAAGAGGATGTGTTGCTCTTCGACTGCTCTTTTCAGGTAGGCCTCTTTCTCTTTTAAAACCTTTAGGGGCTCCACATCAACCGCCGCGATATACACCAGTGGAAGATGTGCCGAGGAGGGGATGAAGTCTGCCATGTAGGCAACGGTTTTCCCCTGATAACGAATCTCGGGAATGATCTGTCCACGGGTGTGCCCGTCGTAGATGCGGAAAAAGATACCGGGGATATGTTCTCCCTCTTCTTCTACTAAAGTGATTCGTCCGCTCTTGGCCAGCAGGGTGTGATTGTCAGGGAAGTAGGCGGCACTTTCGCGTTTGTTGGGGGCGTGCGCCCACTCCCATTGTGCTCGGCTTACCCAGTAGTGTGCGTTGGGGAAGACCTCCTTCAACTGCTCCCCCTGCTTCTTCGTGGCTCCCCCCACATGGTCGTCGTGTAGATGGGTGAGGAGCACGTCGGTGATCTCTTCCACGGAGATATTTGCTGCTGCTAAGCTGGTCGCAAGGGGCTTTTTTTCGTAGATGTACTTGTATTGGTAGTATTTTTCGCTCTGTTTACTGCCGAATCCTGTGTCTATAAGAACAGTGCGCCGGTCGGTTTTAACCAGTAAAAGCCTGTTGCAGAGTTTGAGGAGGTTGGCTTCATCCTCCGGGTAGACTTTGCTCCATAACGATTTTGGGATGACTCCAAAGCAAGCTCCGGCATCCATTTTCCACTCTTCGCTGATGATAGGGATAAGTTTCATGGTGTCGTTTTTGTGAAAGAGAGATCAAAAATACGTAAGTTTGTTCAAAAGAAACGACCTATCATGCAGATTCATTTTATTGCCATCGGTGGTGCTGTTATGCATAACCTGGCCATCGCCCTGAAAAACAAGGGATATCATATTACCGGTTCCGACGATGAGATCGTTGACCCCTCCCGCTCTCGTTTGTTACAGCACGGCCTTTTGCCCCCATCGTTTGGTTGGCATCCGGAGCGGATTACTCCCGATCTCGATGCGGTGATCCTGGGGATGCATGCCCGGGAGGATAATCCGGAGCTCATCAAAGCCAAAGCCCTTGGGGTGAAGATATACTCTTTCCCGGAGTTCGTGTATCGCCAAACGAAAGAGAAGATACGTGTGGTTATCGGGGGGAGCCATGGCAAGACCACTATTACCGCCATGGTGATTCACGCGTTGAAGGCCTCGGGGCTGGATTGTGACTACCTTGTGGGGGCACAGTTGGAGGGGTTTGACCTGATGGTGAAGCTCACGGAAGAGGCTCGTGTGGTGGTGATAGAGGGGGATGAGTACCTTACTTCGCCCCTGGACCGCCGGCCCAAATTTCATCTCTACAAACCCCATATTGCCTTGATCTCGGGAATTGAGTGGGACCATAAAAATGTTTTTCCTTCCTGGGAGCACTACAAAGCCCAGTTTTCCACCTTTATCACTACCATCGAACCCCGTGGAACCTTACTCTATTGTGCCGATGATGCGGTGGTTAAGGAGGTGGTCGATCAGGATCACTCTCCGGTGACGAAGATCCCGTATGGTGCGCCTGACTATGTGGTCGATGGGAATCATACCCAGGTACATTATCGGGGGAAGGTCTTTCCTGTGCAGGTCTTTGGAAAACATAATATGCTGAATATGAATGGGGCCGCCTTGATAGCCATGCAATTGGGGGTGTCTCGTCAAGCATTTTATGGGTATATGGCCTCTTTTTCCGGAGCCTCCAGAAGGTTGGAGAGGGTGCGTGAAGAGAAGGAAACCGTGGTTTTTCGTGACTTTGCCCATGCTCCCTCAAAGGTGCGAGCCTCCGTGGCGGCCCTACGGGAGCAGTACCCGGATCGCCAGTTGATAGCCATCTTCGAATTGCATACCTTTAGCAGCTTGAGTG
Source organism: Bacteroidota bacterium (assembly GCA_002748065.1). GTDB lineage: Bacteria > Bacteroidota > Bacteroidia > Bacteroidales > BM520 > BM520. The sequence goes on along the minus strand of PDRJ01000034.1, from coordinate 29,737 downwards.
CTGATTTTCTCCCTTTTTATAAGGATACCATGGCTCCGGCCGATGTGGCATTGGTCTGCTATAGTCCCCGTGTAATCCAGCAGAAACGGCTGGCGCCGCTTTCGCCGGATCAGGTAAAAGCAGCCTTTGGGGATGGGGTTGCCGTGGTGGAGGATATGGCGGCCATCGCTCCCTTTATAAAAGAGAAAAAGCACGGCAAAAGCGTGCTTCTTCTAATGAGTTCAGGGAACTTTGGCGGGGTTGAAACCTCGCTTATCCATTCATAGAGATCAAAAACTCTTCGTTGTTGGCTGTGAATTTCATCTTGTCTTTGATGAACTCCATGGCCTCTAAGGAGGTCATATCTGCCAAGTGGTTTCGGAGGATCCATATGCGTTGTAGGGTCTCTTTGTTGACCAAGAGGTCATCGCGTCGTGTGGAGGAGGCCACCAGATCTACCGCAGGGTAGATACGTTTGTTGGAGAGCTTACGATCCAGTTGCAACTCCATGTTGCCGGTACCTTTAAACTCTTCGAAGATGACGTCGTCCATTTTGGAGCCGGTCTCCGTAAGTGCTGTGGCAAGGATGGTGAGCGATCCACCGTGCTCAATGTTCCGGGCCGCACCGAAGAAACGCTTGGGTTTTTGCAGGGCGTTGGCCTCTACACCACCGGAGAGCACCTTGCCCGATGCGGGAGATACCGTGTTGTAGGCTCGTGCCAGCCGGGTGATGGAGTCTAGAAGGATGACCACATCATGGCCACACTCTACCATTCGCTTGGCCTTCTCCAGTACAATGTTGGCAATCTTTACGTGGCGATCTGCCGGTTCGTCGAAGGTGGAGGAGATCACTTCAGCTTTTACATTTCTCGACATGTCGGTAACCTCTTCAGGACGCTCGTCGATAAGGAGGATAATCAGGTATGCTTCCGGATGGTTATGGGCGATGGCATTGGCAATCTCCTTCAGGAGCATGGTTTTACCGGTTTTAGGCTGGGCTACAATTAATCCACGCTGTCCCTTTCCAATGGGGGTAAATAGGTCCATGACCCGCGAACTCATGGTTGCCTGAGGATGGCCGGCCAGTTTGAACTTCTCTTCCGGGAAGAGGGGCGTGAGAAAGTCAAAGGGGATTCTGTCACGAACCTCATCCGGTGTTTTGCCATTAATTTGCTCCACTTTGATTAGAGGAAAGTACTTCTCTCCCTCTTTGGGGGGACGGATGCTTCCTTTTACGGTATCTCCCGTTTTCAGTCCAAAAAGCTTGATCTGTGACTGTGATACATAGATATCGTCGGGAGAGTTGAGGTAGTTATAGTCGCTTGAACGAAGGAAGCCGTAGCCGTCGGGCATGATTTCCAAAACCCCTTCACTGAGTACAATGGAGTCGAAGTCGAAAGAGAAATTCTCTTGTTTCTGCTCTTCTTGCTTCTCTTTTTTGCTGTTCTGTTCTTGGGGGGGGGGGTATTTTGGGACTGCTCTTTTTTCTCTTTACGAGTTTCTCGCTCTTCGCGGTGAGTCTCCTTTTTCTTCTCTTCACGCGGATGCTTTTCCCGTTCTTGTCCCTCTTTACGAGGGTGAGTGCGCTCCTGTTTTGGACTTTTTTCGTGCTGCTCCTTCTCTTTACTCTTTTCGTCCTTGTTTTCAAGGGATTTTGTCTTCTTTTCGGGAGTGCTCTGGGGCAGATTATCGCTCTTCTTGTCGTAGCCCTTTTCCTTGGTGTTTGATTCGATCTCTTTGGGGCGGGAAGAAGCAATGGGGTCAGAGAGTCGCTTTCTCGGTTTTCGGGTACGTGTCTCTTTCTCCTTCTCCTCTTTTTTCTCTTTGGGGGCGGCTGTATTTTTCTCTTTTGCTACCTTCTCTTCTGCTTGTTTGGCTGAGGTAGTCTCTGTTTTCCGAGGTCTCCCTCTTTTGCGAGGTTTCTCCTCTACCACCTCTTCTTTTTTGTCGTTAGAAGTCGTTTTTTCTGCAGTCTTTTTTCTTTTAGGAGCTTCTTTTTCCTGTGGTTTTACAAGATGAGGGTTAAGAGCCTGATGATCCAGGATTTTATAAATAAGTTCCTGCTTTTTTAGGCCTTCAATCCCTTTCATCTCAAGCTCTTTAGCAATTACTTTTAGCTCAGATACGAGTTTGCTATTCAGTTCTAAAATATCGTACATAATGATATTGATTGTTGCAAGTTTGCGGTCTCTCTATTGTTTATTGGTATGGATAATGAATCTCTGTTACCGGAACGTAACTACAAAACTTGAATTTGATTGATCTTTTTTCAGAAAAAGACACCATAGAGATGGCTATGTGTCTGTTACAGGTGCAAAGGACTTGTTTTTTTTTGAAATATACAAATATTGGGGTATAAAAAGTGGGTGTTTTCTATTAAAAAAGGACAATTCTTACATTGTGGTCGTAAGGAAATAGGTTTTTTTTTAACTTTTTGCAGAGACTGTGTAGCGTTCGTCTATAGCATTGTTTTTTTTGATGAACAGCATGTCTGTATAGAAAGTTCGATTTCGAGGCTTGCAAGGGCTGAAATAGGTGAGTTTACTGGGGTAAATAACCCTTTTGCACAAAACAGGCTGCATCCCAGCAAAATGTAGGCGAGCTTACTTTCTCTTTCGTTTTTCCCTATTGTTGAAGAGAAGTACAGCGAAAAAAGTCGGGTTTTATAGACGAACTCTATGTATCTTTGCCGAAAAAATAGTGTTATGATACAAAGAATCCAGAGTGTATTTCTCTTGCTTGCCTCACTTTTTGTTGCACCACTTTTCTTCTTGCCGGTTGCTGATTTCTGGGGAGATATCTCCTATCGGTTAACGATTTACTCTTTTGGGGATCTCTCTCCCGATGCGGTTTCTCCTTTTTCCGCCAACTTTACGTTACCCATTCTTCTTTTTGTGGTAGTGTTGACATTGCTCCCATTCTTGGCCATCTTCCTTTACAAAAAACGCCGTTTTCAGTTACGTCTGGTGCGAGTGGTTTTGGGTTTGGCATTGGCTTTTTTGGTGCTGATTTTCTTTTATTACATTCCCATGATCGAGAAAACGGTGGATCTTAGCGCGAATTACGTGTCGGCTAAGGGAATGTTTGCCCCGGTGGTTGCTCTTATCTTTTTGGTGTTGGCACAGCGGTTTATTTTAAAAGATGAAAAACTCATACGTTCCATGGATCGAATTCGTTGACAGCATTTTCCGGAGCATTATCCTATGCTAAAAATTAAAAAATCCCTGCATCACAAAGAGATGATGCAGGGATTTTTTTAGCTAACGTGGAGGGGCGTATCCCTAAAATTTAAATGTTAAACCCACTCCCAGGATCTCTTTCAATTGAACCCGAGGCCCTACCTTTCCTTCTGCATCGGTGATCATGATGTCATCATCGTAAAGAAGGTTGGTGGTGACATTGGCTGTGAGGAAGCTGTTAATCTTCATAAACACTACCACATCCCAACGAATATCAATGTTTTGGGGGGATTCTAGATAGTTGGAGTACAGCTCAAGGTTTGAGGCAAGATTCACATTTTTTAGGATGTCCTTTTTGAAGTTGAACTTCGCCAACCCTCCAAACTCAAACCGGGTTTTTTCCCCTGGGGTTACGCCAAAGGATCCTCTATCAGAAAGGACTTGGTCGTTAACAATGGTAAACTTAGGACTTGCAGGGCTAAAGAAAGCGGAGAAATAACTCACCGGCTTCCAGTTAATACCCACGCTAAGATTGATATAAGCCGGAGCTAAGAGGTTAGATAGTAGTACCTTATCTGCATTTTCAGGGTACTCAAATCCTTTCACAAATTGACTTCGGAAGGAGAACATGGCAGTCCAGTCCAGTTTTTCGGTGGCTCTGCGCCCATACTTGGATTCAAAGTAGATCTTATCATCACTTTTTTTCATGACGCCTTCACCTACTTTCACCAAGCCGTAGGCCAATTCCAGTTTGTTTTGCCACTCATTTTTCCCCTCTTTGTAGGTGAGGGAGAAGTTTCCCATGCCGTTCAGCGCGATGGAACCCTCTCCACCGGCTGCCCAGTTGGTTAGGGAGACCTGAGAAAAGGTAAAAGAAACTTCTGATGTTCTTGTCCAGGCCCCTTGTTCTGTCTTTTCTTGTGAAAGGGCCGTAACTCCTGTCGCAATAATCAGTGCGACGATAAACACGATTTTTTTCATAGATTACTGTTGATTGTAAACATGTACATCTGTTTGAGGGAATGGGATGGAAACCCCATTTTTATCAAACTCTTTTTTAACATTTTCATTCATGTAGAAGAAGACACTCCAATAGTCGGGTGTATTTACCCAGAGGCGAACCGCAAAGTTAACACTGCTGTCGGCCAACTCTGAGACCATTACGAATGGTTCGGGGTCTGTGAGAACCTTTCCATGTTTCGAAGCCACGTCAAGGATGATTTTCCGTGCCTTGTCAATATCATCGCTATAACCAATGCCAAAGGTGAAGTCCACACGACGTCTCTCTTCGTGATTAAAGTTGATTACCGCACCTGTGGAGAGTCCTCCATTGGGGATAATGACTCTTTTGTTGTCAACGGTAGAGATGATGGTGTTGAAAATTTGGATCTCTTTTACTGTACCATCATACCCTTGTGCGGAGATGTAATCGCCCACCTTGAAGGGTTTGAAGATTAGGATCATGACGCCTCCGGCAAAGTTCTGCAGCGTTCCGGAGAGTGCCATCCCCACAGCCAAACCTGCTGCACCGAGAATGGCAATAAACGAAGTGGTTTTGATGCCCACCATGCCGACCACACTTATGATCAGTAAGACCTTTAGGGTTATGCCGATCATTCCCAAAAGGAAGGGACGAAGAGAAAGGTCTGTTCCTCTTTTCTCGAAGAGTTTATTTGTCGCTTTTATGATGAGCTTAATGACCCAGAGTCCAATGATAAGTACCACTAGCGCCAATACAATCTTTACGCCCAATGCGAGTCCTTCGGTTTGAAGCCATTCTAAAAATTTGTCCATAGGTGATTTGTTTTTAAGGTTGAAAATAAGAGCATGGTACGTCTTCGCACCCTCTTCTTAACAATCTAAAAGAGGGAATTGTTTACTCTCTTTTCCTGTTTACGTTCTTCTGGTGATTTGGGCACCCATGTGGCGGAGTCGCTGATCAATGTGTTGGTAGCCGCGGTCGATTTGTTCGATATTGTGTATCACACTGGTTCCCTTGGCCGATAGGGCGGCGATGAGCAGCGCCACTCCCGCACGAATATCGGGTGAAGTCATCTCAATGCCCTTCAGTTGTTGGGTGTGGTTAAGTCCAATTACGGTAGCCCGGTGTGGGTCGCAAAGGATGATTTGTGCCCCCATATCAATGAGTTTATCCACAAAAAAGAGGCGGCTTTCAAACATCTTTTGGTGAATGAGTACGCTTCCTTTGGCTTGAGTGGCCATAACCAGCGCAATACTGATGAGATCGGGGCTAAATCCCGGCCAGGGGGCATCGGCAATGGTCATTATCGACTTATCCAGGAAGGGTTCGATCTTGTACTCCTCCTTGGCTGGGATGTGGAGGTCCTCTCCCCGTTGTTCCAGGGAAACGCCCAACCGCCTGAATACATCAGGAATAAGCCCCAGTGATGCCATTGAGGTATGCTTAATGGTGATCGCTGAACGGGTCATTGCTGCAAGACCGATGAAACTTCCCACTTCGATCATATCTGGCATAAGGATGTGTGAGGTTCCCCCCAGGGAACTGACCCCGGTAATGGTCAACAGATTGGAGCCAATGCCTTGGATCTTTGCCCCCATCCGTATCAACATGTTGCATAGCTGGAGCACATAAGGTTCGCAGGCTGCATTGAAGATGGTTGTATTCCCCTTGGCCATGACCGCCGCCATAATGACGTTGGCGGTTCCGGTGACTGAAGCTTCGTCCAGGAGGATGTAAGCCCCTTTTAATCCTTGGGTCTCGATGGCAAGGAGTTTGACTTTCTCGTCGTAGGAGAAGGTGGCCCCCAGTTTTTCCAGGGCTAGAAGATGGGTGTCGATCCTGCGTCGCCCTATTTTATCCCCTCCGGGTTTGATAAGGTGAATCCGTTGAAATCGCGCCAATAGGGGCGCTATCAACATGATGGAGCCGCGGATCTTCTCCGCTTTTTGCCGGAAAGAACCGGAACAGAACGACTCCGTATTGACCTCCTTGGCACAGAATTCCATGCTGTTTGTCCCTATGCGCCTGGTTTGAACCCCCATCTCCTTTAGAAGGCTGATTAGGTTGTTTACATCGCGAATGTCGGGGAGGTTATGGATGGCTACGGGTTGATCGGTGAGGAGCACCGCACAGAGTACTTGAAGTGCTTCGTTTTTTGCTCCTTGGGGGAGAACTTCACCATGAAGTTGGTGGCCTCCTTCAATGACAAAACTGCCCATTAGTGCCTGTTTTTTCTTTTGTATTTGTGCTGTCTCTCTTTCCCATTGTTGCGCTGTTGCGTCTTTTGCTGCTTCTTCTGCTGCGACAAGATTTCGTTGGTGGAGAGCAAGGTTACCCCTTCGGGGAGGGTGAGTTTGCCCTTGGAAAGCTCTTTGAGCTGCGCTGCAATGAGCTCATCATTGACCGATTCCCGGTTCCACTGCAAGTACGACTTTTTCAACTGCGTGGCGATGACCTTGATAAAGGCATCCTTCTCCGGTCCCTCTTCCAGGGTGGTGGCCATCTCAATAATCCGTAAGATATTCTTACCGTAATGGCGGTAAGGGATATCATGGTTGGCGTAGGGGACTCTTTCCGGCTTGGTGTTCAGGGTCTCTTTGCTCGGTTTTTCATAGGGGGAGTCCACCTCCAATTTAAAATCGGCGATTACATGAAGGTGATCCCACAACTTGTGCAGATGATCCTCCCCAGAGGTTTCTTGCGGGTTGACCTGATCCATAACACTGACAATGAGAAAGGCAAAACGGGTTCGTTCATCTTTATCGGGAATTTGGATTGCATACTCAACCATTTTTTGAATGTTTCTTCCATATTCAGGAATGAGGAGCCTATTCCGCGTAGTGTTATATTCCATGATTTATACTGCTTTAAATTTTTCGGCTATTCTCGCAAGTGACCTACGCCGTTTGTGGTAGTAACTTATGGTCCCCTTGCGACGGGTAATCATTAATGCGGTGCAAAGATACATATTTTTTCAAGAATCAAAACCTGCCCCTCTATTTGTTGATGATGGCCAGTTTGGCAAATTTGAGCAGCAGTTGCTTTTTTCCTGTTTTTTCAAAGTCTACCAGTGCTTTTCTGTTGGACCCTGTCCCTTCCACACTCAGGACGACTCCCTTGCCAAAACGTCCATGCTGTACCGTACAGTTGGGTTGTATCTCGTCAGTGGGGGAGGGGGGTAATGAGGCTGTTTCTACTTGGGGAGAGCGTCCGGGTTTAAGAACCGCCTTACGAGGAGTGGTTTTTTGAGGTGCTCTTTTTTCGATACCCCATAGTGGAGCGGAAGGTGTTGAGGTAGAAAAACCTTTTCTTTTTGAAGAGGCCCTAGGGTGGGTGAGGTATGCGGGATCAATGTCATCAAGGAAGCGGCTGGCTTCGCAGAAGGTGAGGTTGCCCCATCGGTAGCGACTCTCGGCATAGGAGAGGGTGAGTTGCTTCTCGGCACGGGTTACCGCAACATAAAAAAGACGACGCTCCTCCTCCAACTCTGCCCGGCTGTGGAGCGATTGCATGCCGGGAAAGAGGTTCTCCTCCATGCCTACGATAAAGACATAAGGGAATTCCAACCCCTTGGCCGAGTGGATAGTCATCATCTGCACCTTGTCGTCGTCCTTGCCATCGTCCGTATCCGCATCGGTGAGTAGGGCTACTTCCTGCATGAATAGATCCAGGGTGATTTCTGCCGGCTCCTGGCTCTCCTCTTCCCGTGCTGTATCCGTAAAGTTCTTGATGGCGTTGAGCAACTCTTCGATGTTTTGGTAGCGGTTTAAACCCTCCGGCGTTCGATCTTCATGGAGCTGTCTGAGGATGCCGGTGCTTCCTGCAATGTGTTTTCCCAGGTCGTAGGCATTGCGTTGGTGGAGCATGGCGCTAAAACTCTTGATCATGGTTGCAAATTGGCTAACTTTGGTGACGGCCCCCGCGTGGAGGCCGGCTTCCTTGCAGTATTCGGTATTGTTGAGCACCTCCCAGGTGTTTTTTTGCACCTCTCCGGCTTTGATTTGAAGCCGTTCCATCGTGGTTTTTCCAATGCCCCGAGCAGGGAAGTTGATGATCCTGTTGAGAGCCTCTTCATCGTAGGGGTTGATGACCAGTCGAAAATAGGCCAGCAGGTCTTTGATCTCTTTGCGTTGGTAGAAAGAGAGGCCTCCGTAGATGCGGTAGGGGATATTCTGCTTTCGTAAGGCCTCCTCTATGCTTCGTGATTGCGCATTGGTCCGATAGAGAATGGCCACTTCCTTGTTCTTGATGTGGAAATTCATCTTGGCTCGGAAAATGGCATCGGCCACCAAAAAGCCCTCTTCTGTGTCGCTGGATGCTTTTAAAAGGTCGATCTTTTCCCCTTCGCCATTGGAGGTCCATACCTGCTTTTTGAGTTGGTTTTTGTTTTTCTCAATGATGGAGTTGGCTGCATTGACAATGGTCTGAGTGGAGCGGTAGTTCTGTTCCAACTTGAACACCTGCAGGGAGGGATAGTCGTTTTTCAGATTAAGGATGTTTTCAATATTGGCTCCCCGAAACGCATAGATGCTCTGTGCATCATCACCCACTACGCAGAGGTTTTGGTGAGTAGCTGCTAACGTTTTGGTGATAAGGTATTGTGCGTAGTTGGTGTCTTGAAACTCATCCACAAGAAGGTATTGGAACTTTTGTTGATACCGGTGCCGTACTTCCGGGAAATCACGCAACAAGAGGTTCATATTAAACAGGAGGTCGTCAAAGTCCATGGCCGTAGATTGGAAGAGCCTCTTCTGGTAGGCGGAAAAGAGCATTCCCATATGGGGCCTGGTTGACTGCTTATCCTGGGCCAACAGCTCAGGTGTTGCATTGTAATCGTCTGCGGAGATGAGACTTGACTTGGCAGAAGAGATTCGGTTTAGGACAATGTTCGGGGCATAAATTTTGGGGTCTAATTGTAGGTTTTTGACGATGGTACGGATTAAGCTTTTGGAATCATCGGTGTCGTATATGGTGAAGTTGGAGGGGTATCCCAGGTAGTGCCCTTCCACGCGCAGTATCCGTGCAAAGATGCTATGGAACGTGCCCATCCAGACGTAACGTGCTTGTTGGCTGTCGATCAAGCGGGCCGTACGCTCCTTCATCTCCCTTGCAGCCTTGTTGGTAAAGGTCAGGGCAAGAATGTTGAAGGGGTCAACACCTTTCTGCAGTAGATAGGCTACGCGGTGGGTGAGTACCCTGGTTTTTCCTGACCCTGCACCGGCAATGACCAATACAGGCCCGTTCACCGCTTCCACGGCCTGTTGTTGTGCCTCATTCAGGCCATTTAGTATGTGATTCGTCGTCATAGATGCTATAAAGTTTGGTACCATCCCCCCGGAGAGTTGGGGCGATATTTCGGTGGCGAAGATACAGTGTTGCCATGAGGCATGCAACGGTTTTTGTGGTGCCAATGGAATTGTTTCGCCGAAAAAAGGGGTAATCGCGAAAATAAAGTAAAGATTGTTTGGATGTTACGAATGAAAGGTGTAATTTTGCAGCCTTCTTCTCGGAGATATGGTCTAAACGCCTTTATTTTCGGGAGTTAGAGTACAGAATCGAGGAACCTGATAAGGTAAGACTGCTATAGGTTTCAAGTTGCGAGGATTGAATGCGCAGCTGGGTCTTTCTTGCCTGAACTATCTCCCCGAATTTTGTAAAACGTTAAAAAGTTGTTAATCAACTTGTTGTTAATGACAGCTTGTATGTTTTTGAAGAAAAAAAGGGTATTTTAAATATAATTAAAGAGTAAAGTATGCCTACAATACAACAGTTAGTGCGCAAAGGTCGCCAACAGCTTGTCGAGAAGAGTAATTCTCCCGCGCTGGATTCGTGTCCGCAACGGCGTGGTGTTTGCGTTAGGGTTTATACCACTACACCGAAGAAGCCCAATTCTGCCATGCGTAAAGTGGCAAGGGTGAGGTTGACCAACCAAAAAGAGGTTAACGCTTATATCCCCGGAGAAGGACATAATCTTCAGGAACACTCCATCGTGATGATTCGTGGAGGAAGGGTAAAAGACCTTCCCGGTGTGCGTTATCACATCATCCGCGGTGCGTTGGATACCTCCGGAGTGGAGGGTCGTACCCAGAGAAGATCAAAGTATGGTACAAAGCGTCCGAAGAAGAAATAATTTGCAATTGATTTTAGTTAAAAGGCCATGAGAAAATCAAAACCTAAAAAACGGATAATTCTTCCCGATCCAAAGTTCAATGATCCTTTGGTGACAAAGTTTGTCAATAACTTGATGTTGAATGGCAAGAAGACCTTGGCATTCAAAATTTTCTACGACGCAATTGATATCGTAAGTGAAAAGACCAGCGAAAATGGTCTCGAAGTGTGGAAAAAGGCGCTTGCCAACGTGACCCCCGCTGTGGAGGTACGTTCGCGTCGTATCGGTGGTGCTACCTTCCAGATCCCTTCGGAGATCCGCCCCGGTCGTAAAAGTTCCATTGGGATGAAAAACCTTATCGGGTTTGCCCGTAAAAGACACGAGAAGACAATGGGTGCCAAATTGGCCGGCGAAATTGTCTCCGCCTATAAAGAAGAGGGAGCTGCCTTCAAACGGAAAGAAGATACACACCGTATGGCAGAAGCGAATAAGGCTTTCTCTCACTTCAGATTCTAACGTAAGCGATCCTTATTACCAAACCAACGAGATGATAGTATAACACAGAACAATGTCAGAAAGACTTTCACATACAAGGAATATCGGCATTATGGCGCACATCGACGCGGGTAAAACCACGACGACGGAGCGTGTTCTGTATTATACCGGCATTAACCACCGTATAGGGGAAGTGCATGATGGCGCCGCAACCATGGACTGGATGGTTCAGGAGCAGGAGCGGGGCATTACCATCACTTCCGCTGCAACTACGGTTTTCTGGGATAAAGATGGTGAGAACTATAAGGTAAATATCATCGATACTCCCGGTCATGTGGACTTTACGGTGGAGGTAGAACGCTCCCTTCGTGTACTCGATGGCGCCATCGCCATCTTCTGCGGTGTGGGCGGTGTGGAGCCCCAGTCGGAGACGGTTTGGCGGCAGGCCGACCACTACCGGGTACCGAGAATTAGCTATGTGAATAAAATGGACCGCGCAGGTGCCGACTTCTTCCGTGTTCTTGAAGAGATGAAGGAGAAACTTGGCGCAAACCCCGTACCTATGCAGCTTCCCATTGGTGTGGAAGATGATTTTCGGGGTGTGGTGGACCTGATGACCAAGACGGCATGGGAGTGGAACTCCGATAGCCTGGGAGCCGATTTCTTTCAAGTGGATATCCCTGCTGACATGGTTGCGCAAGTGGATGAGTACCATAATAAGTTGATTGAAGGAATTGTGGAAGAGGATGAGGTGCTTTTTAACCAGTATCTCGAAGACCCCGCAAGCCTCGATCGTAATGAATTGATCTCCATCGTGCGCAAAGCAACCCTTTCGTTGCGGATTACGCCTGTCTTCTGCGGTTCTTCCTTTAAGAATAAGGGCGTACAACCTCTTTTGGATGCCATTGTCGATTATCTCCCCTGTCCGTTGGATGTTCCCGCTGTGAGCGGGGTGAATCCCTTTACGGAGAAAGAGGAGGAGCGTAAGGCCGATGAGAAGGAGCCCTTTGCGGCCTTGGCGTTCAAAATTGCTACCGATCCCTTCGTGGGGCGTATTGCCTTCTTCCGGGTCTACTCCGGCGTGGTGAAGAGTGGTACGCAGGTATTGAATGTGGGAACCGGTAAGAAAGAGCGTATCGCTCGCCTGATGCAGATGCATGCCAATAAGCAAATCCCCCTGGATGAGATCAAGGCGGGTGATATTGGTGCTGCAGTAGGGCTGAAAGAGATCCGTACCGGGGATACCTTGTGTGATATATCATCCCCCCTCTCCCTGGAGAATATTCAGTTCCCGGAGCCGGTGATACGGATGGCCGTGGAAGCAAAGAAACAGGATGAAGTGGACAAGTTAGATGTGGCGCTTCGTCGTATGGCGGAAGAAGATCCGACCTTCCAGGTGGTACAGGATGAAGAGACCGGACAGACGATTATTTGTGGTATGGGAGAACTCCATTTGGATATCGTACTCGATCGTTTGGTCCGTGAATTTAACATTGCATGCAACAAAGGACGTCCTCAAGTGGCCTATAAAGAGGCTATTACGCAGACAATCATGCATCATGAGATCTATAAGAAGCAGACCGGAGGCAAAGGACGATTTGCCGAGATTAAGCTGGAGATAGGTCCTGCCGATGCTGATCAAAGAGGGTTGACCTTTGTGAATGAGATAAAGAATGGTGCAATTCCCGGACAGTTTGTACCGTCCGTTGAGAAAGGGCTTCAGGATGCCATGCGCAATGGCCCTCTTTTGGGGTATGCCCTCTATAATCTCAAGGCACGCCTGGTGGATGGATCTGCCCATAGCGTGGATTCCGACGCCATGGCCTTTGAGGTGGCTGCGGCTTTTGCCCTGAGAAATGCGGTTAAGAGTGCCAAACCGGTACTCCTTGAACCTATCATGACGTTAGAGGTGATGACCCCTGATGAGTACCTTGGCGAGGTGACCGGCGACCTTAACAAGCGCCGGGGACAGTTGGAAGGAATTCATGCCAAGGCCGGCGGGCAGACCGTGATGGCTAAAGTTCCCCTGGGGGAGATGTTTGGCTATGTGACCTCACTGCGGACCATCACCTCGGGAAGAGCCACCTACTCCCTGGAGTTCTCGCATTATGCCGAGACCCCCGAAGAGATTGCTAAAGATGTGATTCTTAAAACAAAAGGATATCTAGTTGAATTTTAACTTTGTTGACAATTAAAAAAATAGAAGCGTGAGCCAAAGGATTAGAATTAAATTGAAGTCGTATGACCACAATCTGGTGGATAAGTCTGCCGATAAAATTGTGAAGACTGTCAAGTCAACCGGCGCTGTAGTAAGTGGACCGATCCCCTTGCCTACACACAAGCAGATTTTTACCGTTAACAGATCTACATTTGTTAATAAAAAGTCAAGAGAACAATTTGAGCTGTCGTCGTATAAAAGACTTCTTGATATTTACAGCACGACCTCAAAAACAATTGACGCCCTCATGAAACTGGAATTGCCCAGTGGTGTTGAGGTTGAGATTAAAGTGTAACTGTTACGAAGAAGGTAAAGGCAGTAATTAACCAGTTAAACTGAGAAAAGAATGTCAGGAATTATTGGAAAGAAAATTGGGATGACCAGCATCTATGATGCCGCTGGAAAGAATATTCCATGCACCGTTATTAAGGCTGGTCCCTGTGTGGTGACGCAGGTGAGGACCCAGGAAACTGATGGCTATGAAGCGATACAGTTAGCCTTTGAGGATAAAAAAGAGAAGCATACTTCCAAGGCCCTCAAAGGTCATTTTGATAAAGCAGGGGTTAGCCCCAAGAAGATAGTACGTGAGTTTACCCGTTTTGAAAAGGGGCATCGTAAGTCCCTCGGAGAAAAGGTTACCGTGGATATTTTTGTCGAAGGAGAGTTTATTGATGTGATTGGCTCTTCAAAGGGTAAAGGTTTCCAAGGGGTTGTGAAGAGACACGGTTTTGCCGGTGTGAACGACGCCACCCATGGTCAGCATAACCGTAACAGAGCCCCCGGATCAGTGGGAGCTTCTTCTTACCCTTCTCGCGTGTTTAAGGGAATGCGTATGGCAGGCCGTAAAGGAAACGACAGGGTTAAGATGATCAACCTTCAGGTGGTGAAGATCGTCCCTGAACGAAATATCATCGTAGTAAAAGGCTCCGTACCGGGTGCAAATGGTTCATATGTAATAGTTGAAAGATGGAGTTAGCAGTATACAATATTAACGGAGAAAAGACATCCAGAGTGGTCGAACTGAACGAACTTGTATTCGGGATCGAACCCAATGATCATGCGATATATCTGGATTCAAAGCAGTACCTGGCAAACCAAAGACAGGGTACGCATAAAGCAAAAGAACGTGGCGAGATTGCAGGGAGTACCCGGAAGATCAAACGCCAAAAGGGAACCGGAACTGCGCGTTCGGGTGATATTAAGAACCCCCTCTATCGTGGTGGTGCCCGCGTTTTTGGGCCGCGTCCCCGGAACTATGGTTTCAAACTGAATAAGAAACTGAAGCGCTTGGCTCGTCGTTCCGCCCTCTCATACAAAGTGCAGGAAGATAGATTGGTTGTGGTGGAAGACTTCTCTTTCAATGACCATAAGACCAAGAACTTTGTTTCCGTATTGAACAATATGAAACTTAATAACGACAAAACACTGGTTGTTTTGCCCGATTCTAATGAGAACCTGTATCTCTCCTCTCGTAATATCCCCCATGTGGATGTGGTCAATGCGCAAAACTTGAACACCTACGAGTTGCTTCGTGCATCGAAACTCCTGGTTATGGAAAGTGCAATAACGAAGATCGAAGAGATCTGTTCGTAAATAGTGGTTTAACGATAAAAATAGACGAACAATGGCAATCATAATAAAGCCGATGATTACGGAAAAGATGACCAACCTGAGTGAGAACTTGAATCAGTTTGGGTTCATAGTCGATAAGTCGGCAAATAAACTGCAAATTAAACAGGCCGTAGAAGAGTTGTACGGAGTGGAAGTTGTTGCGGTGAACACCATGAAATATGCCGGGAAAGCGAAATCACGCTTTACCAAAGGTGGTGTCATCAGCGGAAGGACAAACTCCTACAAGAAGGCTATTGTGACAGTAGCAGAAGGTGAAACTATTGATTTTTACAGCAATATCTAAGATAAATGGCTCTCAAGAAATTCAAACCGACAACAGCTGGTCAGCGCTATAAAGTGATAAGCGCTTTTGATGATATCACTACCGACAAGCCGGAAAAAAGCCTCCTTAGCGGTAAAAGCAAGTCCGGTGGTAGAAATAATGACGGAAAAATGACCATGCGATACATAGGGGGTGGTCATAAGCAGAAGTATCGTCTCGTTGATTTTAAACGCGATAAAGATGGTATTCCTGCCACAGTAAAGACCATTGAGTATGACCCGAATCGTACGGCACGCATTGCCCTGGTAGTGTATGCAGACGGTGAAAAGCGATACATCATTGCCCCTCATGGCCTGAAAGTAGGTCAGCAGATCCTCTCGGGTAAAGAGGCAACTCCGGATATTGGAAATACCATGTTCCTCAGTGATGTACCCTTTGGTACGGTGATTCATAATATTGAACTTCGTCCCGGACAAGGGGCTAAGATGGCTCGTTCTGCCGGAAGTTATGCACAATTGATGTCGCGTGATGGCAAGTTTGCCATTATCAAGATGCCTTCGGGAGAGACGCGTATGATCCTTCAGAAGTGTAAAGCAACCGTTGGAATGGTCTCTAATGGCGATCATAGCCTGGAACGTAGTGGTAAAGCGGGACGTAGCCGTTGGCAGGGACGTCGCCCACGAGTGCGTGGTGTGGTAATGAACCCCGTTGATCACCCCATGGGTGGTGGTGAAGGTAGAGCCTCAGGAGGCCATCCTCGCTCTCGTAAGGGATTACCCGCTAAGGGCTATAAGACACGCTCCAAGACCAAAGCGTCCAACAAGTATATCATTGAAAAACGTAAGAAGTAATTTATAAAGTAATATTCCTATGAGTCGTTCACTGAAAAAAGGTCCATATATCCACTGGAAACTTGAAAAACGAGTGCTCGCACAGGCTGAGTCCAGTAAGAAGAGTGTGATTAAAACCTGGTCACGGGCTTCAATGATCTCTCCTGACTTTGTGGGACAAACCATTGCGGTACACAACGGGAAACAGTTTGTTCCGGTGTATGTAACGGAAAACATGGTAGGCCACAAGCTGGGCGAATTTTCACCCACCCGTATCTTTAGAGGTCATGCAGGTAATAAAAAAAATAAATAAGCGATAAAGTAATGGGATCAAGAAAACATATAAAAGCCGAAAAGCTTAAAGAGGCTAGGAAGAGCCAGTATTTTGCCAAGCTGAATAACTGCCCTACCTCTCCACGTAAGATGCGTTTGGTCGCAGATATGATCCGTGGCATGGAAGTGGAGAAAGCACTTCATGTGCTGAAATATTCTCCCAAAGAGGCTTCCGCAAGAATGTACAAGCTGTTGCGCTCCGCAATAGCAAACTGGGAAGAGAAGAATGAAGGCGCTCGTCTTGAAGAGGCAAACCTTTTTGTTAGCCAGGTGTTTGTGGATGGTGGTCGTACCCTTAAAAGGATTCAACCCGCTCCACAGGGACGTGCACACCGCATCAGAAAACGCTCCAACCATGTTACCCTGTTCGTGGATGATAAGAATATAAATTAATGTGATTGTCAATCGGTTATATAACCATAAAAGATAAGATAGTTTAATGGGACAAAAAACGAATCCAATAGGCAATAGGTTAGGCATCATCAAAGGATGGGATTCTAACTGGTATGGAGGCAAGAAATTTGACGCTAAACTTGTTGAAGACGATAAGATACGGAAATACCTTAATGCCCGTTTGGCAAAAGCTGGTATCTCACGGGTTTTTATTGAACGTACACTGAAACTGGTGACCGTTACCATCCACACCGCCCGTCCGGGAATCATCATCGGAAAAGGGGGACAAGAGGTGGATAAACTCAAGGAAGAGTTGAAGAAGCTTACCAACAAAGAGGTGCAAATCAATATCTCCGAGATTAAGCGTCCGGAACTTGATGCCGTAATCGTGGCTAATAATATTGCCAAACAGATTGAAGGCCGAATCTCTTACCGTCGCGCCATCAAGACCTCCGTAGCCTCTACCATGCGTATTGGTGCAGAGGGGATCAAGATTTTGATATCCGGCCGTTTGGGCGGTGCTGAGATGGCACGTAGCGAGCAGTATAAGGATGGACGTATTCCGTTGCATACGCTCCGTGCTGATATCGATTATGCCCACGCCGAGGCGCATACTACCTATGGACGTATTGGTGTTAAGGTATGGATATGTAAAGGTTTGGTTTATGGTAAGCCGGATCTTTTTGCACAAGGTAGCGCTGCTCCCGGTAAATCACGTGGCCATGGTGGTGGCGGACGTGGCTCTCGCGGTGGCGGACGTGGCGACAGAAGACGTTATTAAATGTGAATAATTAAACCCTGTATATAAAATGTTACAGCCGAGAAAAACAAAACACAGAAAAGTCCAGAAGGGCAGAATGAAGGGGAATGCAGGAAGAGGTAATCAACTTGTGTTTGGCTCGTTCGGAATAAAAACACTCCAGCAGTCCTGGATCACCGGTCGTCAGATTGAGGCCGCACGTCAGGCCATTACACGTCGTATGAAACGTGAAGGACAACTCTGGATTCGCATATTCCCCGATAAGCCGATTACAAGCAAGCCCGCAGAAGTACGGATGGGTAAAGGTAAAGGTGCACTCGAAATGTATGTGGCACCGGTAACCCCCGGACGTATCCTTTTTGAAGCCGAAGGTGTAACCCTGGAAACTGCCCGTGAAGCAATGAGGCTGGGAGCTCAGAAGTTACCCGTTAAGACAAAGTTTATCGTGAGAAGAGACTACACAGACGAAATCTAAAGAAGTACAATGGAACAGCAAGTAATCATAGAATTATCAACACCTGATCTGAAGGAAAAACTGGAACAGGAAGTAACTCAGCTGCAAAAGCTGAAGTTGAACCATGCGGTATCTCCCATCGAGAACCCTAACAAGATTCGGGAGTATAAACGTACCATCGCTCGTCTGAAGACTGAACTCAGAAAGCGTGAAATTGAAGAGCAAAACAAAAAGTAAGCCGATATCATGGAAAGAAAACTGAGAAAAGAAAGGATCGGGGTGGTGATAAGCAACAAGATGGAGAAATCAATTGTTGTGGAAATTGAACGTAAAGTGAAACATCCCATATACGGAAAATTTGTGAAGAAAACTTCCAGGTTCCATGCGCACGATGAAGCCAATGACTGTAACATCGGTGATACGGTCAGAATTATGGAGACCCGTCCGCTGAGTAAAACCAAATGTTGGAGGTTAGTTGAAATCATAGAAAGAGCTAAATAATTATGATACAGCAAGAGTCCAGATTAATTGTTGCTGATAACAGTGGTGCTAAAGAAGCACAATGTATCAGAGTCCTTGGCGGAACAAAAAAGCGCTATGCTTCGGTGGGTGATACCATCGTGGTAACGGTAAAAAGCGCCCTCCCCTCCGGTAACACCAAAAAAGGTGCCGTAGTGAAGGCCGTTGTGGTAAGGACAAAAAAAGAGATCCGCCGCGCCGACGGTTCCTACATCCGCTTTGACGATAACGCCTGCGTGCTGTTGAACGCTGCCGGTGAGATGATGGGTACACGTATCTTCGGCCCTGTGGCCAGGGAACTGAGGGAGAATGATTTTATGAAGATTGTTTCATTAGCACCGGAAGTGCTTTAATTTAAGAAATATTATGGCTGGGAAATTACATATCAAAAAAGGGGATACCGTGAAGGTGATAGCCGGCGATTCCAAAGGCCAAAAGGGACGCGTACTTGTGGTCGAAACAAAAAAGGAACGTGCTATCGTTGAAGGGGTGAACCTGATCAGCAAACATACTCGCCCAAATGCCGATAACCCGCAGGGCGGAATCGTGAAGAAAGAGGCTCCGATCCATATCTCGAACCTGATGGTCGTAGATGGATCAGGGAATGCAACCCGTATCGGCAGACGCCCGGGAAAAGACGGCCGTCTCGTTCGTTACTCAAAAAAATCAGGGGAGGAAATTAAGTAATGGAATATACACCTAGACTAAAGACAAAATACGCCCAGGAAATTGTTCCTGCTCTCAATGAGGAGTTTCAATATAAGAGCGTAATGCAGGTACCTAAACTGCAAAAGATCTGTTTGAACCAAGGACTCGGTGATGCCATCACCGATAAGAAACTGATCGACTATGGCGTGGAAGAGATGACCGCAATCGCCGGTCAAAAAGCGGTCTCTACCGTGTCAAAAAAGGATATCTCGAACTTTAAACTTCGTCGTGGAATGCCCGTTGGAGTACGTGTGACCTTGCGCGGTGAACGAATGTACGAGTTCCTCGACCGCCTTGTCTCCATCTCCATCCCCCGTATCCGTGATTTCCGTGGAATCTCCGATAAAGGTTTTGATGGCCGTGGTAACTATACCCTTGGCGTTACCGAACAGATTATCTTTCCCGAGATTGTACTTGATAAAGTGAACAAAATCAACGGAATGGATATCACCTTTGTGACTTCGGCACAAACCGATAAGGAGTGTCTTGCACTGCTTAAAGCATTTGGATTACCATTTAAGAATCAAAATAACAACCCACAATAACATGGCAAAAGAATCAATGAAGGCGCGTGAGATTAAACGCCAGAAACTCGTAGCAAAGTATGCCGATAAAAGAGCTGCATTAAAAGCGGCAGGGGATTATGAAGCATTGCAGAAACTTCCCAAAAATGCTTCTCCCGTACGCCTGCATAACCGTTGCCAACTTACGGGACGCCCCAAAGGATATATGCGTCAGTTTGGCATTTCACGGATTAACTTTAGGGAGATGGCCCTGGCAGGATTAATTCCCGGTGTGAAAAAAGCAAGTTGGTAACACGCGCACGTGATTATTGATTAATAATTAAAGACGAAAGAAATGGTTACAGACCCAATATCAGATTATTTGACACGTATCCGTAACGGGATCATGGCTAAGCACAGAGTTGTGGAGATACCCTCTTCTAATCTCAAGAAGAGAATCACAGAGATTCTCTATGAGAAAGGATATATTCTTAATTATAAGTTTGAGGATGAGCAGTTCCCGGCAGTCATTAAGATCGCCCTGAAATATCATCCCGCCACAAAAGTTCCGGCCATTACCGAACTTAAACGTATCTCTAAACCCGGTTTGCGCCACTACGTTGGAGCCGATGAGTTGCCGCGCGTTCTCAATGGCTTGGGCATTGCAATCCTCTCTACATCCAGGGGCGTGATGACCGATAAAGAGGCGAGGAAAGAACATATAGGTGGTGAAGTATTGTGCTACGTAAGTTAATAAGGAGAGAGTAAAATGTCACGAATAGGAAAATTACCCATAGCAATACCGGCAGGCGTAGAAGTAGCTGTATCAGATACCAATATGGTGACGGTAAAAGGAAAACTTGGCGAATTGAGTCAGCAAGTGGATTCAAAAATTGAAGTGAAGATCGAAGAGGGGCAAATCAATGTGGGCCGCGCTTCCGATCAAAAGCAGGAACGTGCCATGCACGGGCTCTATCGTTCGCTAATAAGCAACATGGTAACCGGTGTTTCGGAAGGTTATACCATCCAACAAGAGTTTGTGGGGGTGGGGTATAAAGTAACCGTAGAAAAACAGGTTCTTGAAATGTCATTAGGATATTCACATAACATCTTTTTCGAATTACCCGCCGAGGTGAGCGCCGAGGCCGTTTCGGAAAGAGGTAAAAACCCGGTATTAACCCTCAAGTCACACGACAAACAACTCCTGGGCCAGGTGGCAGCGAAGATTCGTGCCATGCGTAAGCCTGAGCCTTACAAAGGAAAAGGAATTAAGTTTGTGGGTGAAGAACTTAGGAAAAAAGCGGGTAAATCAGCTGAAAAGTAATCACATTGTTAACATGGTTAATGTCCTGCGCAAGCAAGGAAAACAGCCATTTACATGGAGCAAAACAATGAAGAATAGAAAGCAGTACAGAAGGTATCGGATAAAAAAACGGATCAGAAAAGTGGTTTCCGGATCCGCCGACCGTCCACGAATGAGCGTGTTCAGAAGTAACAGGGACATCTACGTGCAACTTATTGATGATGTTCAAGGGCATACACTGGTGAGTGTATCCTCTAAGCTTCCTGAAATTGCGGAACAAAAAGGTTCAAAGACAGAAAAGGCCGTATTGGTAGGTAAAAAGGCTGCCGAAGTTGCCAAAAGCGCAGGGATCGAAACCGTCGTTTTTGATCGTAACGGCTATTTGTACCACGGAAGAGTAAAAGCTTTGGCCGATGCAGCCAGAGAAGGAGGACTTAAATTCTAAATCACTATGTCAGAAGCAAATATCAAAAGAGTAAAATCAAGTGAGATCGAGCTTAAAGATAAGCTCGTTAGCATTCAGCGTGTAACGAAAGTGACCAAAGGGGGACGGACCTTCAGTTTCTCCGCCATTGTCGTTGTGGGTAACGAAAATGGGGTTGTCGGTTATGGCTTGGGTAAGGCAAAAGAGGTTACCTCTGCCATCGCTAAGGGCGTAGATGATGCAAAGAAGAATCTTATTGAGGTTCCCGTATTGCACGGTACCCTTCCCCATGCCATGGAAGGGAAGTACTCCGGAGCGCGCGTGCTGGTGAAGCCCGCAGCCCCCGGTACGGGAGTGATCGCCGGTGGTGCCATGCGTGCCGTATTGGAGAGCGTGGGCGTCAAAGATGTACTCGCCAAGTCAAAGGGCTCTTCCAACCCTCACTCGGTGGTAAAAGCAACCTTCGACGCATTGCTGAAAATGCGCGATCCTAATTCCGTAGCACAATTGCGCGGTATCAGTCTTGATCAGGTATTTAATGGTTAATAAACCCAAAAGAGAACTTGAGAATGAAAAAGATAAAAATTACACAGGTGCGCAGCATTATCGGACGCCCTGAACGCCAAAAACGGACCATGGCGGCTTTGGGACTGCATAAAATGCACCAAACCGTAGAGCATGAACAATCTCCTCAGGTAATGGGTATGGTTGACAAAGTGCGTCACCTGGTGACTGTTGAAGAAGTATAACGCAACTATTAAAGAAAATAATAAGATAGAAATATGGATCTGAGTAATCTTAAACCAGCTGACGGTTCTGTGAGAAACCGTAAACGTGTCGGAAGAGGCCAGGGTTCAGGCCGTGGTGGTACCTCCACCCGTGGCCATAAAGGTGCTAAATCGCGCTCCGGCTATAGTCGTAAAATCGGTTTTGAAGGTGGACAGATGCCCTTGTACCGTAGGGTTCCTAAATTCGGCTTTAAGAATATTAACCGGGTAGAATATAAGAGTATTAACCTTGACACTCTCCAATATTTGGTGGAGAAGTATCACCTTGACGCCATCGATTTTGAGACCCTTAGGCAGTATGGCCTCGTCTCTAAGAATGATTTGGTGAAGATTTTGGGACGTGGTGAACTTAAAGCGAAACTTGACGTTACAGCACACGCTTTCAGTGCCTCGGCAATAAAAGCAATTGAATCTGCGGGGGGTACCGCAACAAAAATCTGATTCGTATGAGCAAGTTTAGTCAAACCATACAAAATATTTTACGAATTGAGGAACTCCGCAAGCGAATCCTCTACACCATCGGTATCATCTTGCTGTACCGCCTTGGGGTGTATGTGGTGCTTCCGGGGATCGACCCGAACCAACTGGTGAATTTGCAAAACCAGGCAAGCTCCGGCCTCTTGGGACTCCTCAATATGTTCTCCGGTGGGGCGTTCTCCAATGCCTCTATTTTCGCATTGGGTATCATGCCCTATATCTCCGCTTCCATCGTGATCCAGCTGTTGACCATGGCGGTACCTTACTTCCAAAAGATGCAGAAAGAGGGTGAGAGTGGAAGACGTAAGATGAACCAAATTACCCGTTACCTCACCATTGTGGTAACCGGTTTTCAGGCTCCGGCTTATATCAAGAACCTGTTGAACCAGCTTCCGCCAGAAGCCGTTGCTCCCTTTGACCCCTCGGTGACCGCTCCATCTACCTGGTTCTGGATCTCCTCGATTACCATCCTCATCTCAGGAACCATGTTCGTGATGTGGCTCGGTGAAAGGATTACCGATAAGGGACTGGGGAATGGAATCTCTTTGATTATCATGATTGGTATTATTGCCCGTCTGCCCTTTGCTCTCTTTGGAGAGTTTATCTCCCGAATGGAGTCGCAGGGTGGTGGAATGGTGATCTTCCTGGTGGAAATCGTGGTGTTGGTAGTGGTGATTTTGCTCTCCATTGCCTTGGTTCAGGCCACACGCCGTATCCCCGTGCAGTATGCCAAACGCATCGTAGGAAACCGTCAATATGGTGGCGTACGCCAATACATTCCATTGAAGATTAACGCTGCCGGTGTGATGCCTATCATCTTTGCCCAGGCCATCATGTTTCTGCCCATTACCTTTGCAGGATTTGGTTCTGACTCCATGAGTGCCTTTGCAGCTACCTTCTCCAACATTAATGGATTTTGGTATAACCTGGTCTTCTTTGTGATGATCATTGCTTTTACCTACTTTTATACAGCCATTACGGTGAATCCCACCCAGATGGCAGAAGATATGAAGAAAAACGGTGGTTTTATCCCCGGAGTGAAGCCGGGACGTAGAACCGCAGAGTATATCGATACGATCATGTCGCGAATCACCTTCCCCGGCTCTGTATTCCTGGGATTGGTGGCGATTATGCCGGCTATCGTAAGCCAGTTCGGTGTCACAACACAGTTTGCCCAGTTTTATGGCGGTACCTCGCTGTTGATCCTTGTGGGCGTTGTGCTGGATACCTTGCAGCAGATTGAAAGCCATCTGTTGATGCGTCATTATGATGGATTAACCAAATCAGGTCGTATTAAGGGACGTGCCTCCGCAATGGGCATGTAAACCGTAGTTTTTATGATTAGAGCGAAATCAGACGCGGAAATTGAACTATTGCGAAAGTGTTCTTTGCTTGTTGGTAAAACATTAGCCGAAGTAGCCAAACATCTTCGTCCCGGAGTGAAAACCATCACCCTGGACGCCCTGGCAGAAACGTTTATTCGTGACCATGGGGCATTGCCCGGCTTTAAGGGGTATCATGGCTTTCCCGGTTCGTTGTGCATCTCGGTGAACGATACCGTGGTGCATGGCATCCCGGATAACTATGAACTTAAAGAGGGGGATATCGTCTCCATTGATTGCGGAACGATCATCCAGGGGTATTATGGAGACTCTGCCTATACCTTTGGCATAGGAGAGATCGACGCGGAGAAAAAACTTCTCTTGGAGCGTACCAAAGCGTCGTTGTATCTTGGCGTAGAGAAAGCCGTAGCGGGAAACCGTACCGGCGATATTGGTTACGCGGTGCAGTCGTATGTGGAGCAGTTTGGATACGGAGTGGTTCGGGAATTGGTGGGGCATGGCATCGGAACCAATATGCATGAAAGGCCCGAGGTTCCCAATTACGGACGACGAGGCTCCGGCACCAAACTGAGAGAAGGGATGACCATCTGTGTGGAACCTATGGTGAACATGGGGACCAGAAGCATCACTCAACTCGATGATGGCTGGACCATAAAAACGGCAGATGGTAAACCTTCGGCACATTATGAATTGGAAATAGCAGTAGGAAAAGAGAAAGCTGACGTATTAACAAGTTATAGAGAAATAGAAGAGGTAATTAAAACGCATAATATTTATGGCTAAGCAAGCATCGATAGAACAGGATGGTACCGTGATAGAATCATTGGGTAATGCCATGTTCCGGGTGGAACTGGAGAATGGGCACCAAATTACAGCCCACATCTCCGGTAAAATGCGGATGCACTACATCAAGATTCTTCCGGGTGACCGTGTCAAACTTGAAATGTCCCCTTACGATTTAACGAAAGGACGAATTACATATCGCTATAAATAAGTCATAGGTTTCAATAAACACAACTATAGTAATGAAAGTAAGAGCATCAGTAAAGAAACGTTCGGAAGATTGTAAAATCGTTCGCAGAAAGGGACGTGTTTACATCATCAATAAGAAAAACCCTAAGCTGAAACAGCGCCAGGGGTAGGAAGTAAAGAACAAATTGCTTAATCAGATAACGAATAGGAATATATGGCAAGGATTGCAGGTATTGACATACCGAGAAACAAAATAGGTGAAGTTTCATTAACTTACATCTACGGTATTGGACGGAGTACCGCTCGTGACATTTTAGTTGGCGTGGGTGTGGATCCGCAGAAAAAAGTTCAGGACTGGACCGATGACGAGCAGACAATGATTCGTAAAGAGATCGGTGATAAGTACACTGTAGAAGGTGAACTGCGTTCTGAGATACAGATGAACATCAAGCGAATGATGGATATTGGATGCTATCGCGGTATTCGTCATCGTATCGGCCTCCCATTGCGAGGACAGAGTACCAAGAATAATGCCCGTACTCGTAAAGGTCGTAAGAAAACGGTTGCTAACAAGAAGAAGGCACCTAAAGGTTAATGGTTAATACTCCCCGTAAAGGATAAGATACAAGTAAGAATATGGCTAAGAAATCGACAAAAACAACCAGGAAAAGAGTCGTTAAAGTTGAAGCTTCCGGACACGCCTATGTGACGGCATCTTTCAACAATATCATTATCTCACTGACCAACTCTCAGGGTCAGGTGATTGCCTGGTCATCAGCTGGTAAGATGGGCTTTAAAGGCTCGAAGAAAAACACCCCCTATGCAGCACAGCTTGCTGCGGAGGATTGTTCCAAGGTTGCCTACGACCTGGGGCTGCGCAAGGTGAAGGTTTACGTGAAAGGCCCCGGTGCCGGACGTGAATCGGCAATCCGCTCTATCCATGGAAGTGGTATCGAAGTAACGGAGATTATGGATATTACTCCGTTGCCCCATAACGGTTGTCGCCCTCCCAAGCACAGAAGGGTGTAATAGGTAAGTATCAGATTGTAGATAGGATAAAAATTATAGAACATGGCAAGATATACCGGCCCAAAAACAAAAATTGCAAGGAAATTCAGCGAGCCGATCTATGGCCCGGATAAGAACTTTGAAAAGAAGAATTATCCTCCCGGACAGCATGGCAATTCCAAGAGAAGAAAGAAACAATCGGAGTATGGTATCCAGTTGATGGAGAAACAGAAAGCCAAATATACCTATGGTATTCTGGAGCGTCAGTTTAGAAACCTCTTCGTGAGAGCCTCCCGTAAAGGGGGAATCACCGGTGAGATCCTTCTTCAACTTCTGGAAGCTCGTCTGGATAATGTGGTCTACCGTTTGGGAATCGCCCCAACACGCGCCGCAGCTCGTCAGCTTACCTCACACCGCCATATTACGGTGAATGGTGAGGTGGTTAACATTCCTTCCTACTCCGTGCGTCCCGGTGACGTAGTGGGAGTGCGTGAGAAATCAAAATCACTGGAAGTGATAACAAACTCGCTTGCGGCCAGCCCTTCCAAACCCAGCTGGTTGGAGTGGGAAGAAGATCAACTGTCAGGGAAATTCCTCTCTTACCCCATGAGAGACGAAATTCCTGAGAATATCAATGAACAACTTATTGTGGAATTGTATTCTAAGTAATCTTTAATTGTTTAGGAATAAAAATTAATATAACGCTCATGGCAATATTAGCATTTCAGAAACCCGATAAGGTCATTATGCTGGAAGCGGACAAGTTCAATGGAACCTTTGAATTTCGTCCCCTGGAACCGGGCTTTGGTATCACCATCGGTAATGCCCTGCGTCGGATTCTGTTATCATCCCTTGAAGGCTATGCCATCACCTCGGTAAAGATTGATGGCGTTGACCATGAATTTTCATCCATCGCCGGTGTTATTGAGGATGTGACAGATATCGTACTTAACCTGAAGCAGGTGAGATTTAAAAGACAGGTCGAAAACGAAACTACCGAAAAAGTAAATATCGTAATAGGCGATCAGGAGGTCTTCAAAGCCGGAGACATTAACAAATTCCTTAACAATTTCCAGGTGTTGAATCCTGAATTGGAGATTTGTCACATGGAGCCTTCCGTTAAACTGTATGTGGAACTTACCGTCAATAAAGGAAGAGGCTACGTGCCGGCCGAGGAGAACCAAAACCCCTCAGCCCCTATCGGTACCATTGCTGTGGACTCCATTCATACGCCCATAAAAAATGTACGTTACAACATCGAGAATTATCGTGTTGAACAGAAAACCGACTACGAAAAACTGGTGATGGAGGTTGCCACCGACGGCTCTATCCATCCCAAGGATGCCCTGAAAGAGGCCTCGAAGATTCTTATCCAACACTTCATGCTCTTCTCCGATGAGAAGATTATGCTTGAAACCGATGAGAAAACCGTAGCCGAAGAGTTTGATGAGAACTCACTTCATATCAGACAACTTTTAAAATCAAAACTTACTGAGCTTGATCTTTCCGTTCGTGCACTGAACTGTCTTAAAGCTGCCGACGTGGAAACACTGGGTGATCTTGTTCAATATAATAAAAATGACCTGCTTAAATTTAGGAACTTCGGACGGAAATCGCTTACCGAACTAGAGGAACTTGTGAAGTCCAAGAGCCTGGAATTTGGGATGAATGTAGCAAAGTATAAATTAGATAACGATTAAATACAATGAGACACGGAAAGAAATTTAATCACTTGGGACGAACCAGCGCTCACCGTAAATCGATGCTTGCGAATATGGCCTCCTCTTTGATTATTCATAAGCGGATTAATACCACCGTGGCCAAAGCAAAGGCGTTGCGTAAGTATGTGGAGCCTTTGATTACCAAGGCAAAGGAGGATACTACCCATAACAGACGGACGGTATTTAGTAATCTGCAAAACAAGGATGCAGTGACGGAACTTTTCCGCGAAATATCGCAGAAGGTGGCAGACCGCCCGGGTGGCTATACGCGTATTATTAAAACCGGTCGCCGTTTGGGCGATGGTGCCGAGATGGCCATGATTGAGCTGGTTGATTATAACGAATTGCTGCTCAAGACAACCGGTAAGGCCAAGAAGACGACTACTCGTCGCTCCCGTCGTGGCTCCGGCTCTTCCGCTGCGAAAACAGAACAGCCTGCGGTGAAGGAAGCAACAGCGAAAGCAGAAGAGGTCGTAGTGCCTGTGGAGGATGATAAGGAGACAGAAAAGAGCTCCGAAACCAACGAATAAAGATCCTATTGGATAGGTGATAACAGCCGGGGTGTGTTCACTCCCGGCTTTTTTTGCTTCCAATCCCAAAGATCCATAAATATTTTCGGTTTATGGGCGTTTGTTCCTTGAAAGCATCTTATCTTTACACCCGAAACAGCACTTGCAAGAAAAAGAAGTTTGTAAGCCTCTGCCTGTTTCCTTGCAGTAACGAAATAGCGCCTGTAAGAAAAGGATAGATAACCCAAGTCTCTGATCAAAAATGCAAAAGAGGAGGCTTGCAAGATATGGAATCGTTTAAAATCGTTTATTATGAGTACAATTGTTAATGTATTTGCCCGTCAAATTCTTGATTCAAGAGGTAACCCTACGGTAGAAGTGGATGTGGTAACCGCCAATGGCGTGGTGGGCCGCGCTGCCGTTCCCTCCGGAGCCTCCACTGGTGTGCATGAAGCCGTAGAGCTTCGCGATGGTGATACGGATAACTTCCTGGGAAAAGGGGTGCTTACCGCAGTAAATAACGTGAATAACCTTATTGCGGAAGAGATTACCAACTACTATGTCACCGACCAAAATGATATTGATAGCCGCATGATCGAGCTGGATGGGACTCCCAACAAAGGGAAGTTGGGTGCCAATGCCATTCTGGGTGTTTCGCTTGCCGTAGCGCATGCTGCAGCCCAGGAGACCGGACAGCCTCTCTTCCGCTACCTTGGAGGCGTCAATGCCAATACCCTCCCCATCCCCATGATGAATATCCTCAATGGCGGATCCCATGCCGATAATAGCGTGGATTTTCAGGAGTTTATGATTATGCCCGTGGGGGCGAACTCCTTCCGCTCTGCCATACAGATGGGTGCAGAGGTATTTCACCACCTGAAAAAGGTGCTGAAAAAGAATAACTACTCCACCAACGTGGGGGATGAAGGCGGTTTTGCCCCCAACCTCAAAAATAATGAAGAGGCTGTGCAACTGATTCTTCAAGCTGTTGAAAATGCAGGATATCGCCCGGGTGAGGATATCTTTATCGCATTGGATCCCGCCTCCTCAGAGTACTATATCCCCGAAGAGAATGTGTACCATCTGAAGTGGTCCTCCGGAGAAAAATTGACTCCTTCGCAGATGGTTGATTTCTGGAATGATTGGGCTACCCGTTATCCCATTGTCTCCATCGAAGATGGTATGGCAGAAGATGATTGGGACGGATGGAAGTTGATGACCGAGAAGATGGGGCAGAAGATCCAGTTGGTGGGTGATGACCTCTTTGTGACCAATGTGGATCGGTTGGTGCGTGGCATTGATCAGCATACCGCCAACTCTATTCTTGTAAAACTGAATCAAATAGGATCCCTTACTGAGACTATCAATGCGGTGAACCTGGCCCACCGTAATAGCTATACGGCAGTTATAAGCCACCGTTCCGGAGAAACCGAAGATACCACCATTGCCGATTTGGCTGTGGCACTTAACACCGGCCAAATTAAGACCGGTTCGGCATGCCGTAGCGAGCGTATCGCCAAGTATAACCAACTGATCCGTATCGAGGAGATGCTGGGAGAAGCAGCGATCTATCCCGGCAAAAACTTCAAGTTTATGCGATAAGGAAGGGCGCCATTTTGCGCTACGATGCTCGCAGGAAAAGGAACTCTTTTTTTGTGAAGATGATATGAAAAACGGCCTCAGGGGGAACCTTTGAGGCCGTTTTTTTAAAAAAATAAAAACCGCATACCCTACACGCTATTTCATTATTTCTACCGAGCGTGTTATAAATTGCCTGCCGGCTTGCAGGCGAATAAAGTACAGGCCGCTTTTAACCTCCTTTCCATTTTTATCTGT
>PDRJ01000049.1 GCA_002748065.1 Bacteroidota bacterium | reverse complement strand
ATACGCACACCACTCAACAGTGCGGTAAACCACAAGCCCACGGGGATAAAGTAAAAAATCAGCCAAAGAAAGAAAATAGAGACAATGCCGATACCGACAATCCACCCCATACTCATGGGGGCAAGCTGTTGCAAAAAGATAGCCAAGAGAGAATACATAGATATTACGATTTTATGGATTTCACATAGATAACATTACGGTCGACCTTAAGGACTTCGATGGGGGTATCCTGCTCTAAATAGCCACCATAGGTTCTCACCTCGTAATACTTCCCATTGATTTCTGCCTTTCCGGTGGGAGCGAGCCGTCCAATGGTCACACCGGTATCCCCCACTTTTACTGCTTCGGGGTCAACTACGTTCACCTTTCCATCCAGTCGATCATCCAGGCTCAGCTTTTTCCATGTTTTGGCTTTCAAGGCTCCATAGATCAAGCCCACCGAGAGCACAACCGTAGCGGCGGTGGTAACTCCTCCGGCCACCACGCCATGGTGAGCAAAAGCCTGCCAAATGGCCACCCCTATGAGTACAAAACCAATGATTCCGGCTGCTCCCGTACCGGGAATGACCAAAACCTCCAAAAGGAGCAATAGCAAGCCCACCAGCACCAGTATTGCAATAACCGTCAGCGAAAGTGTCATGTCCGCAAAGGTATGAAAAATAAATCATCTTTATCACATAGCCTTAGTCCCTACAAAGAAGCACTGAAAGCGAATACCAGGCCCTGCCATTCATAAAGATGATACGTTCTCTGGGCTATACATTAAAGCGGATATTGAGCATATCCCCATCCTCTACGACATAATTTTTGCCCTCTACGGAGAGTTTTCCCTTCTCCTTGCAGGCATGCTCTGACTTCAACGCAAGGAAGTCGGTATATTTAATCACCTCTGCACGAATAAATCCCCGCTCCAAGTCACTGTGAATAACCCCGGCAGCCTGAGGAGCCGTCATTCCCTTACGGATAGTCCAGGCGCGCACCTCCTTAGGACCTGCGGTAAAGAAAGATTGCAGGTTCAGCATATCGTAAGCTGCCCGAATCATACGATCTACTCCGGGCTCTTCCAAACCGGCATCCTGAAGGAAGGCCTTCCGATCTTCCTCGCTCTCCAGCTCTGCAATATCGGCCTCCAACGCTCCGGCAATGGTAAGGACCATCGTACCGGAATCTTTCAGAAAATCGCGCACCTTCCGAGCATAGTCATTCCCCTCTTGCGCACTCCCCTCGTCCACATTACACACATAGATCACCGGTTTCTCCGTAAGAAGCATCAGCTCTTTCACCGCCTCTTTCTCCCCCTCATCCAACACCATATCGCGCACATTGGCAAAGTTCTCCAGTTGACGCTCATATTTCCGAAGGATCTCTAGCGTCTTTTTTGCCTCTTTATCACCAATCTTTACTAGCTTCTCCATCCGTTGAATCTTCCGCTGCACCAAATCAAGATCCCGTACCTGAAGTTCAAAGTCCACAATCTCAATATCCCGCACCGGATCCACACTTCCCTCCACATGGGGAAGGTTCTCATCATCAAAACAACGCAACACATGGATTAGAGCATCCGTTTGCTGCACATCGGCAAGGAACTTATTCCCCACCCCCTCTCCTTTGGAGGCCCCCTTAGCTAATCCGGGAACATCCACAATGTCAACGGTAGCCAATACCACTTTTTCACTTTGCACAATGGCATCTATGGCCAACAGGCGGGGGTCCGGCACTTCAATCATCCCGATATTGGATTTCGTTGCACTAAAAGCATAAGTTGTTGCCTCCGCTTTATTTTTGGAGATACAGTTGAAAATGGTAGTTTTCCCCGTATTTGTAAGTCCGATAATTCCACATTTCAATCCCATGAGCTCATTTTTTTTTGCAAAAATACACTAAAGCCGATAACTATTCTTTTCTTCCCAAAAAATCGCTAAACCAGGAGATGATTTTTTGGGCACCTTCCACGGGATCAGTATTTTCCAGCGGCAAGTAATGAATCTTCTGAAGATCACGTCCGGAGGTAATGGCATAGGAATAGGCCTTATCATAATAGGAGAGCGTAGCCTCAGCCACATAGTGGTAATCTTTCCGTTCCAATGCATGTACACATTTGTTGTAACGATCTCCTCCAAGGCGTTTTTTTATCTTTTCCAAGGCGTTAAGGAGGTAATCATCATTGATTTGCGCATAATTCGCCACCAAATGATCCACCCGAGAAGAGAGGGGAACCTCCAGCACGAGAAGGGGAGCAAGTTTCTTATGGAGATAAAACTTTTCCGGCATCACCACACGACCGATGGTACGACTCTCATCTTCCAGCCAGATAAGACGGTCCGGATCCATTCTTTGCACACTTGCAAAAAGGTTATTTTCAAACTGTTCGGTAGTGGGTTGTTCCGGTTCATTGATATGGCCAAAAGCAGAGCCTTTATGGTGTGCCAACCCCTCAAGGTCAACAACTTGCATTCCTTGCTTCTTCATCTCCTGCAAGATCCCTGTTTTATTGCTTCCTGTCATTCCTCCCAACACCATAAAGTTAGTCATGGACTCCAGAGCCTCCCGGATATAGGTTCGATAGGCACGATACCCCCCTTCCAGCACAAAACAGGTATACCCCGCTTGCGAAAGCAACCACGCCATACTCTCACTTCGCTTACCACCTCGCCAACAGTGCAACAACAATGACTTGCTCCGTAATGAAGAGGCCTTTTTCACGTAAGTTGACATTTTTTTCCCAACATAATCCAACCCCACAAGAAAAGCCTTCTCCGGGCCGGCTTTTTTGTAAAGGGTACCAACCTCCTTTCGCTCCTGGTCATCAAAAAGGGGGAAAGAGTCGGCGCCGGGGATATGCCCCTGCTTATATTCTCCCGGGGAGCGCACATCCAGAACCGGAATACCCTGCTGCTGGTATTGCAAAAACGTTGCTACTGAGACTTTGGTTACCATCCACGCAAAAGTACGAAAAATAGCCCACTAAAGAACCTTCAAGGAGGCGCGATCCACCCAGCCGACACTTCCGTTGGCAAGGCGTACACGAACCCACTCATCCTGCGTATTATCAATGGTCACCTTTGTCCCCTCATGAACCACAAAAATATCAATACTATCCTCAAAGGGGGAGCTCTTAGCCGTTACAGAGGGTTGAAAGATGATCGCCGTGGTGTGCGCCGTGAGTTGACGATGCGACTGCACTGAAACCCATAGCGAAACCGCAAAGAGGAGAAGAAAGACCAACGTTAAATAAAAGGTTATTTTTCGCGTCATGGAGGCGCTGCTAAAACGGAAGAAAAGCACCAGGGCCAACAAAAAGGCAAACAACACCAAGGTAATCACCCCCCAGCGATCGGGGGTGGTAGCAACCACAATGGCACGCCACCACTTTTCGTAAAACAGAAGAGGAATCTCCTCTATCTCATCGATGATATGGGTATTTGCCAAGGCTAAATTGGCTTCCAGATCCGGATCCGAAGAGAGAAACAGTTTAGCCTTCTCATAGTAATAGATGGAAAGGGGGTAAAGGCCCTGTTTATAGGCACAATTTCCCATATTATAATAAAGTTCTCCAGACTCCTTCCCCTCTTGAAGAACCTTTTCAAACTTCCTCATAGCTAAGGGGTAATTCTGCTCGGTATAGGCGGTAACACCCTCCCTAAAAAGCTCATGCGCCCCCTCTACTCCTCGTTGTGAAAGCACCCTTCCACCCAAAAGCATCAAACAGAGTGTCAATAACAGAGATAATCTATGCATATTTAAAATTTTTCTCAAAAAGGGTTATTAAAAGGATTGATTCATCAAACACACTCTGCATACCGGTAGATAAATCACCCGGAGCAAAACGTGCATAATCACAATGAGACACTGTTGTAAAGAATTTCTCCATAGTCTCTTCCGGAACATCGTATTGCTCTAACATCCCCCGCACATTTTCGCTATTCAGGTCAGAGGTGGCAATGTTCAACTTGTCGGCAAGGTATCCCCACAGCGCATTGGAGACCTCTTCGTAGAAAAGCTCCACTTTATTCTCTCTCAACAGCTGCTCTGCCTTTCGCAACCTCTTCTTTGCCAACTTATTGGCCTTTTTATTCTTCATTCCGGCCACATCACTCTTACGCTTACGATACTGCGTAAGGAAGAGGTAAATGCCCATGGCCATCAACAGGATTAAAGCCATCAACAGAAACCATCGGCTCGACCCAAAGAAAAGGACTCCCACCTCATGGAAACGCCCCGGATGCATCTTAACCAACCGGATATCCTCCCCCAAAAGACGCACATCCTCCTTAGCAAAACCCTGGTAACCAATATTATCACCCAAAGAATCCCCCTTCTCAACGGAAATTTCATA
Source organism: Bacteroidota bacterium (assembly GCA_002748065.1). Lineage (GTDB taxonomy): Bacteria > Bacteroidota > Bacteroidia > Bacteroidales > BM520 > BM520. Next base: position 22,597 of record PDRJ01000049.1, on the reverse strand, counting down.
ACTCGATGAATGCAAAGAGACATACTTCTTCTTTTGCGGATCAAAATAGACAAATGGCACTGCAGGAATCACATAATTTCCAGCGGAACGGGGAATTAACACATACTCGTAAGTGATGGTTCCAGTAACCGCATTGTTTGTGGTCCGAATATTTTTCGCCACCTTGGGATCATACACCTCAAAATCGGGAGGGAATTTCAGGTTATTGAGTTCAAGAAGGGGCAAATTACCCGTTCCCGATATCTTATACTTCAAGGTAATGGCCTCATTGGCCTTCAACGTGGTTTTATCAATGGTTGAAGAGATGGAGAGCTGCCCCACAGCGCCACCGAAAGCTACCGGCCGTCCCTCTTGGGGCAGTGGCAACACACGAATAGTTGTCTTCTGCGCCTTACACGGCACCGAAAGGGTTCGTACCCTGGGGTTAAAAAAAGGATCATCCACAAAAGGATTTCCTGTTCGTTGACGGCGAGAATTATCACGCACCTGTACAACAACCTCTACCTCGGCCTGTTGAAGATCTATAGCACCACTCTTTTGAGGAAAAAGAATGGTACGTTTCATCTCCCCCATACTATACACCTGATTATTCAAAGAGACCCGGTTGAGGCTAATTCTATCGGGAATATCTACCTCTTGCGCCCAGAAGCCCGAATAATTGGGAAAAGAAAACTCGCCAAATCCCGACAAGGGTAAACGGCTATAAAGTTTTTCCGAAACCACCAACTGTTCTCCGATATAGACCGTTTTTTTGTTGGTTTCCGTACGGATAAACACATCCTCTGCTTGAACTCCTCCATTGTTTGTACTCCCCCCCTTCCGGCGAGCAACACTCTGGCCCTGGGAAACCGGTTGTGTCGCCCCCGAAGAGGCCGCCCCACTGGCTTTTCCTGAAACCACCTGAATCACCAATTTATTGGATAACTTCTCCTCCTTTCGGGAGACTTTAACCGTTGCCGGCTTCAAGGTATAATTTCCTGTTTCCGAAGCCTGCAACCAATAGGAGTAAGTGGTGGTCACAGAAGTTGTAGTCTTACCATTACGAAATTCAAAGTTGCTACTTCGACTCTGGTTAGGGCCACTCAACACCCGAAAAGGCTTCATGGAGGGAGCCTTAAAATCACGAAAATCACCGGTTATCGTATATCGGAGCTGAAATTGTTCCCCACTTCGCACCACGGAAGGAGCCTTTGCTTCTATGGTAACCCCCTGGGAAAAAGCCACCAGCGTGTGTATCAACCATAAGCCCGTAATTAATCTTTTCCAATTCATCTTCCAATATAATTTATGTCCTACCAATCCTTCTCTATTCTCACCTTCGAAGCCTTAACCTTTGCACGATTCAGTTTCTCCATGGTCTCTTTCTCACTCTGTTGCAAAGCCTCTAACATCCGTTGAGCATCCTCCTTAGAGATCTCCTGGGACTGCGGCTGTTCCCGGCTCTGCTGATCCTGATTCTGTTGTTCCTGCTGCTGATCTTGATTTTGTTGCTCTTGATTTTGATCCTGTTGTTGATCCTGATTCTGATTCTGCTGATCCTGATTCTCTTGGTTCTCTTGATTCTCTTGATTCTGCTGCTGATCTTGGTTTTGTTGCTCTTGATTTTGATCCTGTTGTTGATCCTGATTCTGCTGGTCCTTATTCTCTTGATTCTGCTGATCCTGATTCTGTTGTTGCTGTTGCTGCATTTTTCGAGCATACTCCAGGTTATAACGCGCATCTTCAAAGTCAGGATTTTTCCGCAGAGACTCTTTGTAAGCGGCAATCGCCTTTTGATAATCCTGCTTCTGCATCATGGCATTTCCCAAGTTATAGGCTGCTCGGGAGACCTCTTTATCGTCGGCAGCTTGGTCGGCAGCCATGGCCCAAGAACCCTCAGCGGCCTCAAAATTACCCTGCCGATATTGTGCATTCCCAAGGTTAAACAACGCTTTATCCCTATTTTTTGTCTTGTCCGGATGATCCAGCGCCATCCGGTAGCTCAACTCTGCTTGTTGGAAATCTCCCTTTTTATAATCCCTATTACCGGCTCGAACCTCCTTCCGAACATTTTGAGCCATCAGGGAAGTTCCGGTTACGGCAAACAATAAAATCGATAAAAGCACTATTCTATTCATATTCTCTTTTCATTAAACAGGTTAAAAGAGGTAAAGCGTTTACTCCGTCGGGAGGAGAGCAAGAGTTCTAAGATCAAGAAGAGCAACGCCAACGCCACAAAGTAGGTAAAGCGATGCTCATAGTCGGAAAAGACCCGACTCTCCAGTTCACTTTTATCCAGCGCATTAATCTCTTCAAACACCTTATCAAGTCCGGCTCTGGAGTTGTTGGCCCGCACATAAATTCCGCCCCCTGCTGCGGCAATCTCACCCAGCATCTTATCATTTAGTTTTGTCACGATGGTGTTACCTTGTTTATCCTTCTTAAAGCCCACCTGTCGTCCACGTTGAAAAACAGGGATAGGACCTCCTTCGGCCAATCCCATGCCGATGGTATAAACCTTTATTCCCTTTTCTGCGGCCTTAGTAGCCTCTTCTACCGCATTTCCCTGATGGTTCTCCCCATCCGTAATCACGATAATCGCCTTCTGATGGTTATTATCATCAAAAGAGCTCATGGAGAGGCTAATAGCATCTCCGATGGCCGTTCCTTGAACAGGGATCAAGTTGGTATTTACCGTGGAGAGCATCAGGCGGGCAGCGGCATAGTCGGTGGTAACGGGCATCTGCATATAGGCTTTCCCGGCAAAGACCACCATACCGAGTCGGTCTCCCTCCAACTTCCCTATCAAACGCGATATGGCCTGTCGAGAACGCTCCAGGCGATTGGGTTTAATATCTTCAGAAAGCATGGAGTTGGAAACATCAAGGGCGATAATCAAGTCTATCCCTTGTCGCTTTACCTTCTCCATCTTCGAACCAATCTGTGGGTCTGCGGCTCCCACGACCATCATCACCCATGCCAGCGAAAAAAGGAGAAATTTCATCCCCTGACGAGAGGAGGAGACCCCCTCCATCAACCGTGCAATCACCGATAGATCACCCGCACGCTTCAAAATCCTTTTTTTACGATATTTCTGTAACACAAACAGCCCCCAAAACACGGGAAGTAGTGCCAACGCATAGAGCATATCAAAGTGAGCAAACCGAAACATAATCTTCTTTTAAGGTAACATTTTTAGGACGGTGGTTCTCAATATAAATTCCAGAGCGATCAACAACATGGCCAGGATAACAAGGGGAAGAAATTCTTCGCTGCGAGTTTGGAAGTCAGTCACATCAATCTTAGACTTCTCCATCTTATCTATTTCTTGAAAGATCTTCTGCAACGAGCTGTTATCCGTAGCCCGGAAATAGGTACCCCCTGTGGTCTCGGCAATGGTAGTAAGGGTCTCTTCATCGATCTTAACCTCCATCTGTTGGTACACCTTTCTGCCAAAGAAATCCGTCGCCGGGAAGGGAGCCGTACCGTTGGTACCCACCCCGATGGTGTAGACCCTGATGCCATACATTTTGGCGATCTCTGCGGCAGAGAGAGGATCCACCGATCCCCTATTGTTCTCCCCATCGGTCAAAAGGATAATCACCTTACTGATAGCTCTACTTTCACGAAGCCTGTTCACGGCGGTAGCAAGGCCATCCCCGATGGCGGTACCATCTTCAAGCACACCACTCTTCACCTCTTTAAAGAGTGATTTCACTACGCTATGGTCGGTGGTCAACGGACATTGGGTAAAGGACTCTCCACCGAAGATTACCAACCCTATACGATCATTGGGTCTTCCATCCACAAAGTTAGCAGCCACCCCCTTAGCGGCCTCTAACCTGTTAGGCTTAAAATCCTCTGCCAACATACTACTACTAACATCAATAGCTGTAACCACATCGATTCCCTCAATGGTCACGTTTTGCCCCTTGGAGCTGCTCTGAGGACGAGCCAATGCCACAATCAATGCCGCAAGCGCAACCATCCGCAACACAAACAGCCCATGGAAAAGGTAATGACGAAACCCTACCACAGAAGCACCAAAGGCATCACTCTCTGCAACGCGCATATCTCCGAAACGTCTCCGTCCCCGCCAAATATACCATGCCACCAACAAGGGGATCACCCCTAGAAGCAGCAGATAAGGTCTATGGGCAAACTCCACATTATGCAACATGGGACACCTCCTCTCCTTTTTCGCGGCTCTCCTCTTCCCTCTGCTGACGAGCCGACACTTCCGCCTGGTGAGCCTCCAAAACCAACTGTTTAGACTCCTCCCAACTCCTCTCATGCGCCTCCGGTGCCGGAACAGACTTCGCAAACTTCACAAGATCTGCATCGGACAACAGGGCAACGATCCTCTGATGAAACGGCTTTAACACAGGGTGTAACGCCACCTGTTCCACAATATCGGTAGTGGACATCTCCACTGCAGAAAAGCCAAACTCCTGCTCAAAATAGAGGCGTAAAATATCAGTAATACCTTGGTAGAAGCCCTTCAAGTCGCCTTTCTGCCACAACTTACGATCTTTCAAATCATACAACGCGTCAAGAGCCTGCTTATGGGGAGGGATCACAAGCTTGCGTGGAGAAAGGGCAAGAGGTTCCCTACGTTTTCTTCTTTTGAGAAAAAGATACAAGAGAAAGAGGAGGGCCACGCCCACAATCCCCGGTACAACCCAGCTTATCACCTCCACAAAAGTTACCGGAACCTCGCGGATAGGAGCAATATCGCGGATATGCTGCGAGGTATCGACCTTTACCGTGTGGACCTCCAAAAGGTTGGCCATCGTTTCTAACTCCTCCTGAATTCCATCCACATCAATCACAAATCGAAAAGGAGGAATGGCATAGTAGCCACTATCAAAAGAGGTAATCCTCAACGCCTGCCGATAGGAGACCTTCCCCTCCTCCAGGAGCACAGTATCGATGGCGGATTTCTCCAACACCTCAATCTCCTTACGCAGCGTATCGCCAATCTCCGGCCACTGCACCTTCACTTCCTGCGCACAATCCACATTAATACGAACATTCGTCTGCGCTCCCACCAAAATGGAGGTAGTATCCAGCGAAGACCTCAAATGCACATCTTGAGCATGCAGCGAGGGAGAGAGCAAAAGCATCCCTATGAGCACCAAAAAAATATGGCGCATACATTTTCTCATCATTACAACCTACTTTCCCTTTTTCTAAACAACATCATCAATGGTTTCACATAGTCACGATCCGTAGATAACACGGCATAATCAATACCATTTTTAGTAAATGCGCTCAACACACGCCTATTCATCTTCTCGAAATAGGAGCGGTACCGTTCCTGCACCTTCCTGCTGGAAGCATCCACCCATCGACGAACATTCTTCTCTTTGTCGTACACAAAAACAAAGCCCAACGGCGGCAGGGTTGTTTCCGCGGGGTCGCTCACCTTCAGGGCCACCAAATCATGTTTATGATTCGCAATGCGCAAAGCTGACTCAAAGTCTGTATCTAAAAAATCGCTGATGATAAATACCGTTGCTCGCTTTTTAATGGCATTGGAGAGGAACCGCAGCGCCTCCGAAAGATCTGTTTGCTGATTATCCGGGTGAAAATCCACCAATTCCCGAATAATCCGCAGAATATGGGAAGTCCCCTTCTTGGGGGAGATAAATTTCTCCACCTTATCGCTGAAAAAGATCACTCCCACCTTATCATTATTCGTAATTGCAGAAAAAGCCAGCACAGAAGCAACCTCAGTTATAAGATCCTCCTTCAGGCAGTGTCGGGTTCCAAACTCATTGGATCCACTCACATCGATCAGGAGCATCACTGTCAACTCACGCTCCTCTTCAAAAACCTTCACATAGGGGTGATTCAAACGAGCTGTCACATTCCAATCGATATTCCGAATATCATCACCATACTGATACTCACGCACTTCACTAAAGGCCATCCCCCTTCCTTTGAAGGCACTGTGATACTGCCCGGCAAAGATCTGAGAAGAGAGACCCCGCGTCTTAATCTCGATTTTACGTACTTTCTTTAAAATTTCTGCAGTTTCCATATTCAAATTCAATCCGATCACTACGGCCTAAAAACCCGGCCTCTGTTCAAACAAGAGGGTCTAAGGAACCTCCACCCTATTCAAGATCTCATTAATCACATCCACCGAAGAGATATTCTCTGCCTCAGCCTCATAAGTAAGTCCGATACGATGGCGCAACACATCGTGTGCCACAGCTCTGACATCTTCCGGAATCACATAGCCTCGGCGCTTAATAAAGGCATAAGCCTTAGCCGTCAAAGCCAAATTGATGGAAGCTCTCGGCGATGCACCATAATTAATTAAGGGGGTATAGCGATCCATCTGGTAATTTGCCGGGAAACGGGAAGCAAATACAATATCGGTGATATAGTTCTCAATCTTTTCATCGAGGTACACCATGTTCACAACCTCTCTCGCCCGGATAATATCTTCAGCCTTGACCACTTTGGAAACAGCCATTTTGGTTCCTGTGATATTCTGTCGAAGAATCTGTTTTTCCTCCTCTTTGGAGGGATAACCAATCACCACCTTCATCATAAAACGATCCACCTGAGCTTCGGGAAGCGGATAGGTTCCTTCCTGCTCAATGGGATTTTGTGTAGCTAGCACGAGGAAGGGCTCTTCCAACAAAAAAGTCTCATCACCGATGGTCACCTGACGCTCTTGCATAGCCTCCAGCAGAGCACTCTGCACCTTTGCAGGAGAGCGATTAATCTCATCCGCTAGAATAAAATTGGAAAAAATGGGTCCTTTACGCACCAAAAACTCCTCTCGTTTCTGGGAGTAGATCATGGTTCCCAAAAGGTCAGCAGGCAGCAAGTCAGGAGTAAACTGAATTCTCGAGAAATTCGCGTCTATGGTGTTAGCCAATGAGTTTATAGCCAAAGTCTTTGCAAGTCCGGGAACCCCTTCCAGAAGGATATGCCCTTTGGCAAGAAGACCGATAAGCAAGCGTTCCACCATCTGCTTCTGCCCCACAATAACCTTGTTCATCTCAGCAGTGATCAAGTCCACAAAGGCACTCTCCCGCTGTATCATTTCGTTAAGTTCTTTAATGTTTGTTTCCATAGGAACAGCTGTTTTTTCAAATAACTAATGCAAAAATAGAACACGGTAACTAGAGGCTGCAACACAAGCGTGTTAAAATATGTTAAGGTAATTACTAAAAAATGTGAAAGGCAACGCTTTTCCCTCCATTACTCAGCGGAAGAGACAATAACAAGGCCATAAGCGTGTAGTATATCCATTTTTTTCTACCTTTGTGGGGGTAAAGAGACTAGACATAGTCTATGAACAGGGAATAAACAAGTAATAAAATAAACCACAAACGTATGAAAAACAAAAATTTACGATTTCATCTTTGGGCAATTCCGGTTAGCGTTTTTGTCTTTTTGTTGGCTTTTTCTGCCGCTCAGGCTCAGACAAAAACGAAAAACAGAGTTCCTTCCTCCAAGGATTCAGGCATTGCAGCCATGGAGTACGTAACAGGGATGAGGGTAAATCCCGCTACCGGAACTATTGATACGAAAGACGTACAGAAAGCTCAAGCAAGCGCAACGGCGCTAATGCAAGCAAAAGGAAAAGCCGACCTTACGTGGGAATCTCGCGGTCCCATTAACCTCTCAGGTCGTATCAGCACGTTTATTTTTGACCTTCGCGACGAAAGTGGTAATACCATTTATGCCGTCTCTCCTTCCGGAGGTATCTGGAAATCCGAAAATGGAGGTTTGACCTATGAGTTGTCCATTGCGGAGGAGACCATTTTCAAGGCATCCAATCTTTATCAAGCAGATAATGGAGACCTTTATGCCTGTACGGGAGAAGCCTCAGATGCACTCCGATTCAGCGGCTATGGTGCCTTTATGGGCGACGGAATCTACAAATCTACCGATGGATACAACTACACGCGCCTGGAGGGAACGAATCCCAATGGGAATGAGGACTCACCATGGGTTTGTGTATTTGACTTTGCCATTAAAAACAACACATACTACGCAGCTACCATTCAGGGATTATACCTGTCAACAGACAACGGTGTTACATGGAGTGTTGCCATGGATGAAGAGGGGAACGAAATGAACGGCGTGTGTACCAATGTTCAAGTAACGCCCTCTGGAAAGATTTTGGTGGCACACAACAGCCACATGTACGTCACACAGGGAGAGAACAACTTCACCAACTACTCCAACCGCTACATTGATGAGAATGACAGCGTTATCAACCCAGAGAGTCTTCCCCGTGATGGCATTGCCTACCTCACCTTCAAATATGCTTCCAGTGATGAAAATATCATCTATGCCATCGCTTGCAACGTAGATGATCCACAAACCGGAGGAGATGAGAATGATGAGTACGGCACCCTGGAAGGTATCTATGCTTCCTTCGACGGAGGAACAACATGGGAAACCATCGGTCCCGGAAGCAGTGAAGGATTTATGGTCTTTACGACCAACAATGGCCCCTACACTGCAGCCATAGGCATTGACCCCCAAGATCCTTACCATGTAGTTATAGGGGGAACAAACCTTTACAACGGAACCTTTGTTGACCACGGATCTTTCTACCGTTGGATAGAGGTCACCTCTTCCGACTCACCTATCTACTATATCCCGGCAAACAAACACGAAATTCTTTATCACCCCAAGGATAATCAAACCATCCTCACCGCTACCGATGCCGGTATCTTCTCTATGAATATGGCTACCTCGGAAATTAAGCCTCTGTTTAAAGGACTAAATACCAGCAACTGTTATTCTGTAAATGCCGGATTTAACGGATCTCTAATCGCCTCTACTCAGAGTCTTAACAGTATTATTGCTCCGGGAACAGGGACCCTTCCGCTCAACGGTTACTCCATCCAGCAACCCTATTACACCCATTCTCAAACAGGTGCCAGAAGCTATCACTCCTTTATTTACCCCATTGCCATCATCTACTCAAACGATGGTGTATCGGAGATTGATTATTTCCGGGTTGATGATCAGGAGAGCCAACACATGGTATTTAGCACGGATCAAGTTGTACAGGATGCAGTACGCAACAAAGACAAGAGCTTCCAAGTCCCCACACTTTTATGGGAAAGTTTTAACAACCCATACAGCAGAGACTCTCTTACATTCAAGGCTAAAGAGGCTACTCCCCAAGGAACAGTAGTCACAGTAACCAGTCCTAATGGCAAATATCCTGTTAATTTTGAATTACCCTACGATCTTCCCTATGGAAACGATAGTTCTATTACTTTCCAGGATCCCATCAGTTCCAAAATGTTTGTAGCACTGAAAGGATCGGTCTACATGACACTTGATGCCATTAACTTCTTCAAGGATCCCGAATGGTTCCTCATCTCCGACTCTGTAGAAAATGATGGTGTCAAAGGAGTTGCTTCGGCTATCGGGTTAACAGAAAATGCAAACCATCTCTTCGTAGGAACAGAAGATGGACGCCTGTTCCGCATATCGAACCTCTCCCTGGCATATAATAAGGAGCGTGCCGATGTAACCAGTCCTGACTGTATCATCTCTACAGAACTGATCCATACCTTCGAGGAAGGTCGGGTAATCACCTCCATTGCAACGGATCCCAATGATAAAAACAGCTTGGTAGTTACCTTGGGAAATTACGGCTACAATGACTATGTCTTCTTCTGTGATAATGCTATTGATGAGCATCCTACTTTTACCTCCATACAAGGGGCACTTCCCAAGGCACCTGTTTATTCATCCGTAATAGAGATGAATAACAGCAACATGGTGATTGTGGGAACAGAGTATGGAATCTATGTTACAGAAAGCACCACCTCTCCCAACTGGGCCTATGCGAGTACAGGGCTTGGCTCGGTACCGGTGTTCGAACTCAAACAACAAACGATCACACACTATCCGATCATTACGGAAGGTATGCATCTGTCCGTCACAAACTATGGCGTGATCTATGCCGCCACAGGAGGAAGAGGCCTCTTTGAGTCCAGAGCATTTGTAGGAATCAATGACTATGATACGCCAAGTGGCCATGCTAATCTTTCCAACCTGCACGTCTATCCTAACCCGGTTGAAACAACAGCTAATGTACAATTCGATGCCAATGAGCCTGGAATTGGAATGATTAACATCTTCAACCTTAGTGGAAGAGTTGTTAAGTCGGAAACCATTAGAATGACCAGTGCCGGCAGTAAAACATTCCCCGTGGATATGACTCATTTCACTCCGGGCGCTTATGTGATACAAGTGGTTCTTAATGGTCAAAGTGCTACCGCTAAAGTGATGATTGCTGAATAATCCGGATCGTTTTTATTACCTGTTAAATTGAAAAAAAACATAACTATGAAGAAAATATTTACTGTGGTTAGCCTGCTATTCGCTTCCGCTTACCTCTTTGCCGGCACGTTGATTTACACACCGACTCTCAAGGCACCTGAAAATGGCACAGAATATCTTATGCCTCTTATCAAACTCGACTGGAATGCCGTAGCAGGTTCAGTGGATCTTCATTACGAAGTACAATTGGATACAGACGCTAACTTTTCCAACCCTCGCACCTTCTCCTCGGAAGTCACCGCTTTTGATTTGCCCCTGTTAATGCTTAATACAACCTATCACTGGAGAGTAAGGGCTATTGATGGACAGGACATCTCAGCGTGGTCTGAGGCTTGGACTTTTTATACGATCAGTCAGTTTTATAACAAAACACCTCCGAACAATAAAAAAGGCGTTCTTCCCATCACTACCTTGAAGTGGCAGTCAGCCCCCTCTGGATCAGGATTAACAGATATCACGGGTATTGACACCTTCACTATTGCCATTGACACCGAAGAAGATTTTGATTCTAAGGATTATATGGAAATTACGGTTATGGCAGATACGGTTATCAACGAAGATGCACAAAGTTCTGCCGATATAATCTCACCCCTCCTTCTCTTTAATACAGACTATTTTTGGAAGGTAAAAGCGACCAATGAGATCAGTGAAACAGAATGGTCAGAAGTTAGCTCCTTCTCAACCATTGATAAAACAAAAATCTCAAAACCCAGTGACGGTAGCACTGTAGATCCTGTCACACTACTGAAGTGGCAAAGCAAGAGTTGGGATCTCTTCCTGGTACAACTCTCAGAGGATCCTGACTTCACCACTGCCACTAATATTGTGACAGAAGAGTCTAAAATGGATAGCGATCCGTTGGTTTTTGGGCAAACCTATTTCTGGCGTGTTGCCCTTATGAGTGATCGAGACACTTCCTTGTGGGATAGTAACGATCCTAAAAGTTTCACCATAAGGTCAGCTACCGAATTGGAGTATCCGGAAAATGGAGCGCACAACGTTAGCACCACCCCCACACTGGGCTGGGAGGGAATCTCTGGCCCCACAAAATACCTGTTACAGGTATCCGTTGAGGATGAAACTTTCACGCACCCCATGGAGTATCATGTAGATGCAGAAAATGCCGGCTCAACAGAAGAATTCACGATTGTGCAGGCTATAGACAGTGCAGCCATGGTATACTGGAGAGTAAAAGCATACATTGGAGATGACATCGAATCTGACTGGAGTGAAGAGTGGAACTTCCAAATTGCCGCTACAGGTATTGAAGAGGCTACAACAGAAAACCTTCAGGTCTATCCAAACCCCTCCAATGGCGAGTTTACCCTCACCTTTGATCAAGCTGAAGGCGCCAATGTTCAGCTGATTATTAGTGATATGACGGGAAAAACTGTCTACGAAGAGTCTTTGAACTTCAGTACAAATAATACCCATAGTATTAACGCCAACCTTATGAAGGGGGTTTATATTCTTCAACTTCATAAAGGGGATAAAACTTATACGGATAAAATTACAATCCGTTAATATTTAATTAAAGGGGAGAATTTCAAAAGCATCCTATTTTTGAAAACTCCTTGTGTATGTATCAACTTCTAAACTACTTGCAATTGAGGCTGTCTTTTTAGGCAGCCTCTTTTTTGATCACCTAAGCTTATCAGCAAACTTTTAATAATCAAATTGTTGTATATTTTCTTTGATATAATCATATGACAATAACACCAATGAAAGAAGAGGAGGGATACCGTATCTCCTCTGCACTCCCCAACGGTTAACCTTATTTAGCGTCTGTCTATAAAGTCCGACTTCTTCGTTACGCTTGCCTTCCAAAGGGTCATTTACCCTAGTAAACGCCCCTATTTCAGCCTTCGCAAGCCTCGAATTCGAACGTTCTATAGAGACTCTTCTCAAAACGCTGACTTTATGGACAGACACTATTTAGCGTCTGTCTATAAAGTCCGACTTCTTCGTTATGCTTGTCTTCCAAAGGGTCATTTCCCTTAGTAAACGCCCCTATTTCAGCCTTCGCAAGCCTCGAATTCGAACGTTCTAGACAGCCTCTTCTCAAAACGTTGGCTTTATAGACGGAGGCTAATTATAGCGTTTCCCCAAAGAAAAAGAGAGGTAAAAATGAGTAAAAAGATTGATGGGATCGGTAAAAGCCATCACGGGCACAGGTACGGGCGAAAGATCAAAGGCAAGTCCCAACTCCAAGGACTGAATTACCGGTTCATAGACGCCAAACTCGAAGTCAAAGCCTGCACGCGCATAGACTCCCGGATAAAACCTTATCTCCCGAACCCCGGAAAAGAAGGAGGCTCTCCCATAAATGTTATCATAAAAATGTTCATCCGGATCATACTTCCGTAAGACAAGTTTCTCATCCCCTATGGGAGTACCAGAGAAGGAAAAAACATACAGGTAGACGGGCTTAGCCAATACCACGGAGAGGCCTCCCGCATAGTTAAAATTCACAGCCACTCCCCCATAAAAAGGCTTAGAGGCAACTCTCCGCTCCCCTCCCACTCCCAAGCGAGTAAGAAAGATATCATTCAACTTCCCATACACATAACTCTTGGAATAGGGGTAGTTAAAATTGGTGGTTCGGATCTCCTTCAGACTGCGATGGTACATTGCACCTGCCTCCCAAAAATGTTTTTTAAAGGCATTATCCCTTTTCGCTTTTCGCATATAGAGGCCAAAACCAGAAGAGTGAAGCAAAACCCCCACACGATACTCATTTTGGTAAGCAATCCTATTCTCCACGAGAGATGTGTCCCTAAGCATAGACTGCTGAGACCAACCCAAGAGAGGAAGCGAAAAAAAAAGTAACAAAAATGCCGTGTATCTATTTTTCATATCTACACAAAGAGAAAACCGAAACGACAACTATCATGCGATAGCCCGGAAGTGAAACACTAATATCCTTGCTCCACTTGAAATTTATGCACCTCACCATAAGCGGAACAACGCTCACTAGACTTACAAGAACTCAAAAAAAGACATGCAAGTAACGTAACTGCTAAAAAGATGGCTATTTTCTTCATATCATTAATTCCTTATTATTTGACAACCACGTTGTATCTTCCTGACAAAGGTAGCCCAATTCCCTATTTATAACAAACTATTCTACCAAATATTGCCGTTGAACGAAGAAATGCCCCCTCCAGGCGCCATTGGAAACCTTTTTAAAGAAAGAGGAGGATCGAACGATTGTTGATATAATGTACTGATGTGATCGCGAATTGGTCTCTTCTCACCAGCTATTCCTTGGGAGAATTTGGTAATCTATCGATAAGTTAAAATTGAGAGGGGGCGAATTACAAGAAAAGGTTATACCTTTGACCATAAATTGTATTGGTGAAAAATTCAAACATTATATTTGGGACTCGCCCCCTCATTGAGGCCATTGAGTCGGGGAAAGAGATTGAGAAGATCTTCCTTAAAAAGGGACTTAGGGGAGAGGTTTTTTTTGAGCTTCAACGTTTAATACGCCACTACAACCTCCCTTTTCAGGTGGTTCCTGTGGAGAAGCTCAACCGCATCACACGAAAGAATCACCAGGGGGTTATCGCCTTCATCGCTCCCATTTCCTACCAGGAAACAGCGACGCTTTTACCGGGATGGTATGAATCGGGGATCTCTCCCTTAGTCATGATCCTCGACAGGCTCACAGATGTGCGCAATATGGGAGCCATCGCCCGAACGGCAGAGTGTGCAGGCGTAAATGCCCTCATTGTCCCCCAAAAAGGGAGTGCTCAGATTAATGCTGATGCCATAAAAACCTCCGCGGGGGCACTCAACCGCATTCCAGTTGAGAAGGCACCCTCCCTCTCTCAATCCGTTAAATTCCTAAAGGATAGTGGGCTACAGATTGTAGCATGTACTGAAAAAACCGATACTAGCTACCTTGATATCGACTTCACCCTCCCCACGGCGATTATCATGGGATCGGAGGAGAATGGGATTGCTGACCATCTGCTCAGAATGAGTGACCATCAGGCCCGTCTTCCCCTACAGGGAGAGATCGGTTCGCTAAATGTTTCTGTAGCTGCCGGTATTATCCTATACGAATCGGTTCGACAGCGTCTTCACAAATTACCATAAGCACATCGCATATTGTCATTAAACCTTAATATTACCTTCCACATGAAACATAAACTCCTTCCTTTTATCCTCCTATCTCTTCTTTGGGCATCGTGTTCACGCAAACATACAGAGGAGACCTTCTACAAAAATGGGGTAAAAAGTAGTGAGATCACCTATGAGGGAGATACGCCTGAAGGAGTAGCCAAGTTTTGGCATCCCAACGGTGTATTAATGCAGGAGAACAGGTACATAGGGGGAAAAGTCTCCGGAACACTTACCCGCTGGCATCCCAACGGCCAGTTGGAGACGGAAGAGGAGTATGCCCATGACTTGAGAGAGGGGGTCTCCAAAGCCTATAGCCAAGAGGGAAAGCTGCTGCGAAAAAGCTATTATGTCAATGACACACTGGATGGCCCACACCGGGAGTTCTACGAAAACGGAACGTTGAAGGTAAAGGGATGCTATGCAAAAGGCTATTACGAAGGAGAATGGCAATGGTTCGACAGAGACGGAACCCTACTGGGGGATGCATTTTTTCACGAAGGATCGGGTATACAGAAAGCCTACCACATAGATGGTACACTCCTCAAGGAGATGGAATATTACAAAAACCATAAGGTCCAGAAAGGGGCGCAACCAAAACCTGAAACAAAAGCAGGAGAGGACCTTTTAGACGACAGAAAGGATGTCCTCAAAAAAGGTGATAATGAGTAGGTTATTTCTTTTTATAAAAATCGTGAAAAAAAGCCGAAGAAAGTTTTTTGATTTCACAAATTGATCTACATTTGTTGTGTAAATCCAGCGAGAGGCTCTCTCCTTACGGGGGGAGATTTGTTGGGGCGTGTGGCCTTTAAGGCCATGTAACATACAACATTAAATTAATGTGATATAAACCCAAAAAAGACCGACGAAATGAACGTTGAAAAAATGATGAATGCCTTGGAAGCGAAGCATCCGGGCGAAGTTGAGTACTTACAGGCAGTGCGTGAAGTTCTTGAATCCATTGAGGATGTTTACAATGAGAATCCTCAGTTTGAGTCAGCCGGAATCATCGAGAGACTGATAGAACCTGACCGCGTGTTAACATTTAAAGTGCCTTGGGTAGATGACAATGGAAAAGTACACGTTAACCTTGGCTATCGCGTGCAGTTTAACGGGGCTATTGGACCTTACAAGGGAGGACTTCGTTTCCACCCGAGTGTAAACCTCTCCATTTTGAAGTTTCTTGGCTTCGAACAGATCTTTAAAAACAGCCTTACCTCCCTCCCCTTAGGTGGTGGTAAAGGAGGTTCTGACTTCAACCCCAAGGGAAAATCAGATGCAGAAGTAATGCGTTTCTGTCAGTCGTTCATGATGGAACTTTGGCAGCTCATTGGCCCTGACACCGATGTTCCTGCAGGAGACATTGGCGTAGGAGGACGTGAAATTGGATTCCTCTACGGTATGTACAAAAAATTAGCACGTGAGCACACAGGCGTACTTACAGGAAAAGGACTGAACTGGGGTGGATCTCTAGTCCGTCCAGAAGCTACTGGTTTTGGAGCCGTATACTTTGCTAAAGAGATGCTCGCTACAAAAGGTGAAACTTTCGAAGGAAAAAGAGTAGCTATCTCCGGCTTTGGAAACGTAGCATGGGGAGCAACTACCAAAGTAACCCAACTGGGAGGAAAGGTTGTAACCATCTCCGGTCCCGACGGATACATCTATGACGAAAGTGGTATCTCCGGTGAAAAGATTAACTACCTCTTGGAACTCCGTGCTTCCAACCAAGACATCGTAGAACCTTATGCTAAGCAATTCCCCGAGGCAAAATTCTTTGCTGGAAAACGCCCATGGGAAGTGGCTGTTGACGTAGCTATTCCTTGTGCTACACAAAACGAACTGCACAAAGAGGACGCAGAAAATCTTGTAAACAATAACTGTATATGTGTTGCCGAAGGCGCAAACATGCCCAGTACACCAGAAGCAATAGAGATCTTCCAAAAGAACAAGATCCTCTTCGCTCCCGGTAAAGCGGTAAATGCAGGTGGTGTTGCCACTTCTGGCCTGGAGATGTCTCAAAATGCCCTCAAAATGGGATGGAGCCGCGAAGAAGTAGATGAAAAACTACACACTATCATGGTCAATATTCACAAGGCTTGTGTTGAACATGGTAAAGACCAGGACGGCTATGTGGATTACGTCAAAGGAGCCAATATTGCCGGATTCCTCAAAGTGGCCAACGCTATGCTTGACTTGGGTGTTGTATAATCTACGACTCCCACCTCAAAAAGAGTCAAAGAGAGGGCTGCTCCAATAGTGGGCAGCCCTTTTTCTATAACAAAATTCCTACCTTTGCCGGTCATAAAAGTAATTTTCTCCTCTTAAAAAGCCTATTAATGAAAAAATATACGTTGCTTTTTTCCGCCATTTTAACAACCCTAATCACCCTCATGGGGCACACTCAAACAGTAACCCTCTCCTTCGACAAACCTTTGCTTGAACAGAGAGGAGCCTATGTTGAGATCGTCTACCCCCATCTTATGAATGGAGGCAAGCCGGGTTCTCCTCTACTTCCGCTATACAACCATAACCTATTGCTCCCTGCGGGGCTAGAGGTCTCCGCTGTAACTATCACCGATATCCAATACTACCCTACCCGAGCCCATGGTGTCATTGTGCCGGCACAAAAGCCCGTACCCCTTTCGTTGCGTCAAGACACGATCCCCTTTACGCCACCGGACAGCAATATTTATAAAAAGAGACAATTCCCCCCCAAGGCCATCACGCATCACCAGACCCATTTTTTGGCCGGCCATGGCATTGCCTCTTTTCAAGTTTGTCCAGTGGTATATGCCCCAAACACCCATGAAATCCGCTTTATCTCCTCCATCTCCTTTGCATACAAAACCACAAATAGTCGCAAAGAGAGATGCCGCACTTCCACCACCGAAGAGGTCAAAACACGCATCCGGAAGATAGTCTCCAACCCCGAACAATTACACTCATACCCCCAGCACAATGATGAAAGTACTTCTGATATACTCATCATATCAAAAGCAGCATACCTCCCCCTTATGAAGGATTTCATCGCTTACAAGAATAGTGTTGGCTTTTTTGTAACAACCCGCTCCACAGAAGAGATCTTCAACACCTACGAAGGAGAAGATGCACAAGAGCAGATCCGTAACTGCATCAAAGCGATCTATGAGGAAGAAGGGATCTCCTATGTCCTCTTAGTGGGTGATACCGATCCAGCCAATGAAACGCAACGAATCATCCCCCACCGAGGAATGAAAGCTTTGGATGATTACGATATCCCCTCAGACCTTTACTACTCAAACCTTGATGGCAACTGGGATGAGAATGACAATGGCATTTGGGGCGAAGTTGGAGAGGGAGACCTCTATGCAGAGGTAGCCATTGGACGCTTCTGTGTGGACTCTCCCGGAGAAATAGCCCACATGATCCACAAAAGCATCCATTATCAAGATGCTCCAGTGGTGAGCGATGCCCACAAATTTCTTTTGGTGGGAGAAAACCTCAACAACGACCCTTTAACCTGGGGGGGCACCTACATGGATGAACTCCACTATGGCACATCAAACCATGACTTCACGACCATGGGCATAAGTGAAACAGTTCATGTAAGCCACCTCTACGACCGGGATGAGGTATGGAACCCTAAACAGATTCGGGATCACTTTAACCTCTATGGATTAAACTTTCTGAATCACATGGGACACTCCAATGTCAACTACAACATGAAAATGAACAACCAGGATGTAACTACTCAACGGTTCAAGAATGACGGTATTTCAAGGGGGTTTAGCATAGGATACTCCCAAGGGTGCTACAACGGTTCCTTCGACAATAGGGGCACCAATCTAGGCTACTCCACCGGAGACTGTTTTGCAGAGAAGATTACTACCCTTGAGACCGGTTATGCCGCAGCCATCGCCAACGCACGCTACGGTTGGTACATGCCCGGCAATACCGACGCCTCCTCACAATTTTACAACCGCTGTTTTATCCAAGCCCTCTTCGGAGAAGAGATCACTCACATTGGATGGGCAAATACCTATTCTAAGGAGAGGGAAACCTCATGGTTAGAGGATGAGTATTTCCGTTGGACCGCCTATGAGCTCAACCTCTTCGGCGATCCTTCATTAGACATCTATACCGCAAAACCCGAACCCATCCACCTAACGCTCCCCAATACCATCATCGAAGGAACAAACCAACTGGAATTCAATAGTGATGCCCCTCACGCACGCGTTGCCCTCCTCCAAGACAGTGTATTACTATTACGCACATTTACCGATGCCGAAGGAAAATGCAACCTTACCCTACCCTCCCCAGCCATTGGAGGCCAAAACTACACTGTTTCTATGATTGGCCACAACAAGCTGCGGCATATACAAACCATTGAGGTCGTTCAAAATAGTGCCGTCATCATCTGTACAGAAGCTATCATCTGCGACACGGCCTATAATGGAAATGGAAATGGAAATGCAGATTATGGAGAGAGTGTTAACGTAAAGCTCACTTTTGAAAATAGGGGCAATAAACCCTGTAACGATGCCCTATTTACAGCCCTTACAACGGATACTGCCATCACTATTCACCATAACCACACTCATACAGGATCGTTGGAACCAGGTGAATCGGTTGTACTCTCCAACGCCTTAACCTTAGATCTTGCTCCGGACATCCTTCCTGGAAACCGTACGATACAAATCATGCTTGATGAAGACAAAACATGGAAGAACGCATTCCTCTTAAAAGTGGGGGGAGCCATCCCCTCCATTGAAGAGACCTTACTCACGGAAGTTAGCGGAAATCAAAATGGGAGAGTAGATCCAGGGGAAACAGCCCTCTTAACCTATATCCTCAAAAATAGAGGTAACACCTCCTTAGAAGAGGTTACCTTCACCCTAACGCTCCATGACATCTACCTGAGCTGCTCCAATCCTGTTCAAGCATTGGGAGATATTGAGGCCGGAGAACAAATAGAGGTCTCCTTTGAGATCACAGCGGATGAAAAGACCCCGGAAGGATTTAGTGCTTTTGTCTCCTTTGAGATGAATGGAATACGAGAAAAACATTTCCTCAAAAACCATAGTCTATCCGTGGGGATACCACAAATTTTAATCTGTGATTTAGATGGAAATAAAAACTCAGGACCAGAACTTTTAGCCACGATTGAACGTTGTGGAGGCAATGCTGAATATCGCACTCATATTCCCGAAGATCTCTCTGGCTACAACGCCATCTTCTTATGCCTGGGAATCTTTCCCCATGCACATGATGTCACCCAGGAGGAGGGACAACTTTTTGCTGACTTCCTCCTCTCGGGGAAGAGCATGTATCTGGAGTCCGGTAATTTCTGGTACTTCAACGACTCCACAGCCCTCCACCAAATGATGCAGATCACCTCTTCCATTGGAAACGGGTGGATCTATGGAAACGAACAACTCATCGGGCTTGAAGGGACCTTTGGCGAGGGAATGGAGTTTGCCTATACTGGTGACAACGATCATATCGACCATCTGGAGGTTTCAGAACCGACAACCCTTATCTTCAACAGTGAACCTCACACCTTCGGAGCCATGGCAGCACATCAGGGCGAGAATTACACCATGATTGCTTCCTCCTTTGAATGGAGTGGCCTCACCCCAACTAACGAATCCTCCACCACCCAACAACTCATGGAGGAAATTATGAACTACCTCCATATCAATACGGCAAAACCACCCATTATCTCACTGGGAAAAGACACCACAATCTGTCTCTATCATCAAATTCTCTTAGATGCCGGTGAAGGGTTCGAAGAATACCTTTGGTCCAATGGCGCCACCACACAGACCATCACGGTGGACACCTCTTCCTTCAAAGAGATCGTCAACCCCATCACCGTACAGGTTACCGATACATACGGCTACATAGGAAGCGATGAAATTGTCATCACTTTCAGTAACTGTGCTGATATCACAGAGAAGAGTAAAGAGACACTTAAGGTGACGATCTATCCGAATCCCACAAAAGATCAACTCACTATTATGTATCCCCAGGAGACATTCTCTCTATCCATTAGCGACCTCTTCGGAAGAGTTATTCATACCGAAAACCGATGCTATCACTCATCAACAATCAATCTAGGAAATCAAAAGAAAGGCATTTATCTGCTCTCCATCTCCACGAAAAAAGGAGTTATTCAACAAAAAATAGAACTTTTATAGTTTCTGGAAGAGCAGCATAAAAAACTTTTAATCAAGAAGAACCACCAAACAAAGCATCACAAAGAGATCGCATAAAAAAAGTCCCCCTAAAATAGGGGGACTTTTCTAATCTTATCCAATGGTTTTAACACTCGACAATCTCTATCCAACCATGTAGGTCTTCCACATCACCGTACTGAATACCCAACAGACGATCATACAACTTCACCGTCCATGGTCCTGGTTTACCATCTTTTGAAAAGACATACTCTTTATGATCCTCCCGGTCTACAACCTTACCGATGGGAGAGATCACAGCAGCAGTACCACAAGCTCCGGCTTCCTCAAAGGTTGCCAACTCTTCCACGGGGACGTGTCTTCTTTCCACTTTCAGACCAATATCTTCTGCAATTACCCGGAGGCTCATATTGGTAATAGAGGGAAGAATAGAGCCTGAGTCAGGCGTAATGTAAGTACCCTCTTTTATACCAAAGAAATTGGCAGGACCGGCCTCATCAATATACTTCTTCTCCTTTGCATCAAGGAAAAGTACATTGGCATACCCTTCAGCGTGCGCTCTCTCAGAAGCTCTCAGACTGGCAGCATAGTTACCCCCCACCTTAATATGTCCTGTTCCCAAAGGAGCGGCACGGTCAAAGTCGCGTGCAATCTGAAAGTCTACCGGCTTAAAGCCCTGCTTGAAGTAAGGACCTACAGGGGTCACAAATACCACAAAGAGATACTCGTCCGAAGGCTTCACCCCTACCTGAGCTCCGGATCCTATGAGTAACGGACGAAGATAAAGCGACGCCCCCGTTCCATAAGGGGGCACAAAGTGCTCATTCAACTGAATTACCCGCCTCACAGCCTCTCCAAAGAGCGACTCAGGCACTTCAGCCATCATCACCCCCTCCGCAGACCGGGCAAGACGCTTCGCATTCTCTTGCCAACGAAAAAGACGAATTTTTTCATCTTTTCCACGAAAAGCTTTCAACCCTTCAAAGGCTTCCTGTCCATAATGTAGACAAGAGGCCGCCATATGAATCGGAATATACTCATCAGAAGAGACTTCCAAGGCACCCCATTTTCCATCCCGATAGTAACACCGAACGTTATACGCTGTTTTCAAATAACCAAAGGGTAACGATCCCCAATCTATATTACTCATAATATACAGTTTATATAAATTAATAATAGTTTATTTATTCCGCGCTAATTTAGTATTAAACTGCCATAAAACCAAGAAAGGGAACACAAACCTCCCCTCTTTTTCCACACGGTAGCACAACTATTCACCTTAAATTTCCTACCTTTAAACCATGATTTTAGCAGTGGATCTTGGGGTAAAGACAGGAATGGCTCTCTTCAACTCTTCCGGTGAGCCCCAATGGGTTCGAAGCCGTAACTTCGGCAACCTTGCACGCTTAAAGAGAGCAATCCCCCACCTCCTCCACGAACTCCCCTCAAGCAGCATCATCGTGATAGAAGGAGGGGGAATCATTGCCAAAGCATGGGAAGAGGAAGCCAAAAAACAGCACTTCAACATCATTAAAATCCATGCAGCAACATGGCGTAACGATCTTCTCTACCAACGACAACAACGAAAAGGAACAGAGGCCAAGAAGAATGCACTACGTCTAGCCCTACAAATTCTTCGAAAATCGGGAATCCCTGCTCCAAAATCCCTTACCGATGATGCTGCAGAAGCATTCCTTATCGGATACTGGTTCATTCATCATTACATAATCTCCGATAAATAGAGTCTGTCTATAAAGTCCGACTTCTTCGTTACGCTTATCTTCCAAATGGTCATTTACCCCAGTAAACTCCCCTATTTCAGCCTTCGCAAGCCTCGAATTCGAACTTTCTATACAGCCTCTTCTCAAAACGCTGACTTTATGACAGGCACCAAGCAAGTACCAAATACGTTGTTACGCATCATAAGCCATCCATAAAAATTGCCCGCAGAGAGGAAAACACGCCTCCCTACG
>PDRJ01000033.1 GCA_002748065.1 Bacteroidota bacterium | reverse complement strand
CATAAAGCCGTTGGCTCCGTAAAGAAGCGACTTAGCATCATATCCGATAAGATTGAGATAGGCCGTTACAAAGGCACTGTGTTGTCCTGTAAAGCAATAAGGTACCACGGTCTTGTTGGTGGGGAGTGTGTTCAAGAAGGTTGCACGTCCCAGCGATTTCTTGGGTTGGTACTGGATAGCTCCGGGAATGTGTCCCTTGCTGTAAAGCGCCTCAGGCCAGTAGTTTATGATGTAATAGTTGGCTCCATTGGTGAAAAGCGCTTCATTTTTAACGGTATATTTCTTGAATCCATCGTTGAGCATCTTGATGGCTCTTTCGCGCAAAATGGCATAGCCATCGGTTTTGGTGGTAAGTACTTTGGGGTAAGCACCTGCCGTAGCCTTGGGATTCGCCGTGGTCTCTAGCTTGGAGGCATACGTGTTGGCGATGTTCTTTAACCACTTGGTCTTGGCAAAAGTCTTATCCCAGGAACTCATTCCCCATTTCATGTCGTACACATTGTCGTAGCCCAACATCCTGAGTGTGGCGGTGGCAAAACCGGCAGACTGGCCAGTGTAGCATACCAATACAATTTTTGGAAAGCTTGATGGATCAATGTCATTTTCAAAATAATTGATCAACTCCGACATTTTGATGTTTTTTGCTCCTTCGATGTGCCCCTTTAAGAAATCCTTGTGTTTGCGAATATCAAGGACCAGATATTGAGATAGGTTCTCATGAACCTCTTCGGGCTTGATCATTGTGGGGACAATCTTGTT
Organism: Bacteroidota bacterium; assembly: GCA_002748065.1. GTDB lineage: Bacteria > Bacteroidota > Bacteroidia > Bacteroidales > BM520 > BM520. The sequence goes on along the minus strand of PDRJ01000033.1, from coordinate 58,266 downwards.
GTTGATAAGATCTCCGGAATTTTCAATGTAGCTGATCAATGCATTAAATTGATCCACTTTTTGCTGTTCCGTGTTGGTGTTGGTACTTTTTTCCGCTTTCTTCGGTTGGTTTCCGCCACAACTGCCAAGTGTGAGGGATGCAGCTAATAATACGCTTAGTAATAGCCAGCTGAAATGTTTCATAATTGTGTTCTTTTTTGTTAGTATGATACGCTCTTTCTGTTTGCCTTGTTATGTACCTATCCCGTTCATACGGTAGTCGCCGTATGAGGAGTTTTTAACATGCTTGTTGAGAGATAAAACCCTAAGAGGGGTGATTATGTTCAACAGCCTCCTTCAACTGCGGTTGTTTTTTTTGCTTTAGGTACTGTGGATGGTCTGGATGTGGATGCGTTGTGTGATGAAAAGTATTTTTTATAATCGTATCGTGCTTTCTCTTCGAAATAACGGTTATACTTTGGGTGATAGTTTTTGAGGATGTTTTTTCGAGCAAAGGGATATCCTCCTGCCAGTATGGAGGTTTTTTCTATTCCCGCATAGTTGAGTGTAATCCAAGCTTGAACAGCCTTTTGCTCGTTCTCTGCAACCAATACTACCGGTTTGTCAGCATCGTTGATTTGTGCAAGTGCTTCCTTCTCCAAAATGCGATCCAAGGGGATGTTAATGGCATCCTTGAAGTGGTTAATGTCAAATTTGTCCGGATGTCGAAGATCCACGAAGAGTACTTCCGGCACCTCTCTGGTCACCTCTTCGTGCAACTGTTGTAAGGTGAAATAGTAATCTTTTGATAGGTCTACAACGCCTGTAACACGCATGGGAGGAGCTTGCTTTGTTGATCCTGAGGTGGCTACAAACCCTACCAGGATGAGAAGGAGGGCTACGAGCGCAACAATACTGATTTTATTTATGGTCATAAGTCTCTTTTTTTTAAGATTAACATCCTCCTTCTACCGGAGCAGCACTGGGAGCTTTGGGAACAACGGGTCTCTTTTGACCCGAAGACTTTGCCCCTTGGAAATACTCTTTGGCATGAGCCCTGAAGCGTTGTGTGTCTGCCGTCAATTTTTGAATGGGGCCATCCGGGAACTTGGTGTCATGAGCCTCCTCAAAGATCAACGCAAAAAACTCATTGAGCCCCCCTTGTAATATACGGACATTATTAATTCCGGCTTGATGGAGAAGGACGAGAGCGTCTTCTGTAATGATTCCGCTGTTTGAATAGAGGATTACCTCTTTTTTATCCTTAAAATAGTCCTTCCATTGAGGATCTGTAAGCTCTTCTAACGGGATATTTAGTGCGCCGGGAAGGGCGAAGTTTTCATACTCTTCCCTCGAGCGGATATCCACCAAAGAAGGCGTTAACTCATGGTGCATTAAGTTCAAGGCCAATTCGTCTGTATGGATAAACCGATCTTGGTCACTAAGGAGTTGTTGTACCTCCTCTGCAGCGGCAAGAGAGCCCCTGTTATCCTCTCTATTGGGGAGAAATAGGATGATGGTAGCAATAATCACCATGGCCGTTGTGGCGAAGGCATACCGCTTGGAGGAGTAGGCTTGGGGGGGCACATGATTCACCTTGTTCTCAATACGACGGGTGACATAGAAAGCCGTTAACGCAATAAGGATAAGCATAAAGACGAAAAGACCCCGTGATATCCCTAAGGTGTGGTAAATTTTGATGGCTCCCAAGGGGTTGGCGGTATGGATCGGCTTGAAAATAGGATACATCTCCGCAAAAAGAAATACTCCTATAAGGATTCCTCCAATAAAAAATAGAGCGTCGATTTTTCCGGTAGCAGCCCCCACCAGACTTGTGCCCGGGCAGAAGCCTCCGATGACAAAGCCAACTCCCATGATGATACCTCCCACAATGATGCTCTTCACAAAAGTGGGGTTGACATATACCATGTCGAGGTTGATGAGGCCGAAGTGGTGTAAAAAGATTAGACCTGATATGGCTGTGATAGCTGCCGTAAAGAACACGCGTAACACCACAAAATCATATCCGTAAAATACGCCTGCCAATTTTCGGGAGTTGCCAAATCCGGCCTTTTCCAACACGATGCCAAAGGCGATTCCCAAAGCAATCGCAATGATAAAGTTAAATTCGCTGCTTATAAGGTTATATGGTACTAATGGTCCCATAGGTGATGTGATGTTAAAAGGTTATACCCAGAATTTTTTTAGTGCCCATGCAACGAGATACCCCGTTCCAAAGATGGAGATCATGGAGAGGAATCCGGCCGTGGAGAGTACTGCCATGCCACTCAGCGCTGCACCGGAAGTACAGCCCCGTCCAAATTGGGCGCCGACCCCGAAGAGGATGCCCCCTAAAACAGCCATCATTAGCCGTGTCCTGTTTTTGATGCGAGGCCCCTTCTCAATGGAAAAGCCTGCTCTACCGGAAGCAATACCGGAAAAGTTGGCTCCGATGATCACCCCTAAGGCAAGGAAGACAAGCCAAGAGATCATTGGATGCTTCCCCTCTCCGGTGTATTTACTGTAGAAGGAGGATGCTTCCGTATGGGATGGCGCAACCTTATCAACCGTTGCAACCACTACACTCTTCATGGCCCCACTGGCTCCCAGCCCTCTCCCCGAGAGATAAAACGCAGCCAAAAGAACCAGTCCTAAAAGGATTCCTGCCAGGTATGGATTCATGTAATTGTTCTTCTTTTCCATGTCTCGAATCTATTGGGGGTTAATGTTGTATCTCTTTCTTCTCTTTTTTCTTATGGTCCTCTGCTTCATGAGCTTCCTCTTCCTCTAAGTCCTCCCAACCGGTAATCATGGCTTTTAGGTTAGAGCCGGGGGTGCTCCCCGTGGAGATCAGGTAGAGGTGTATAATCACAAAGGCCACCACAAGGAAAGCTCCTGCCGTGTGAATAACGGCAATGGTTTCCAGCTCAATGCCTCCAATGGAGAAGGAAGCAATACGGCTTCCCTGAGGGAAACGGTAGAACATATAGAGCAGTCCTGACAGAACCATGGCCGGTAGAATCACCACCTTAAGACCCAAATAAACGATGCGTTGCAAGGGGTTGAGCTTGCTGGTGATTGTTTTATGCGTGGGGTGGGGGGCATTGCGGAAAATCCCAAATAGATAGTATAAAACCTGTTCCCAAAGTTTCTTGGTCGTGGGAACATAGTTCTTCCACTGTCCCGTAACAATGTGCCAAAAGATAGCTGTGATGATAAGCCCAATCAGTAGCCATCCCGCTGTGTTGTGCCACCTTACCGCAGTGTCGTATCCAAAAAGATGAAAGGTTGAATGAATTTCGAAACCGGTGACGATAAGGAGAAAGATTAAGGCCGCTTGTGCCCAGTGCCAAAACCTTTCAAATTGATAATAGAGGTATATTTTCTTTTTATGTTTGGATTCCATGGATATCGATGTTAGGGGTTAGTGTTTGCCTGAGAAGAAAATGCGTAGTCCGCCGTGAATAAGCACGCCCAGTAAACTCATGATGATAAGGAGAAGTCCGCCCTTCTCTACCGTTGCATTGTAGTTGCGCCCCGGCATGTAAAAGCCTTCCAGTTTCTCCAGGCGACCGTCGCCGCGAGTATGACACTCTTTACAGGTGACGGCACTCTCTTTGGGCGCTACCATATGGCTGAGCAGGAGCGTCATCTCCGTATCCACAAAGTCGTAGGTACCACTCCATGGCATGTTCGTGGCTTTTGTCCCCTCTTCAATGGCTCTTACATAATCAAAGTCTTTCCAAAGTCCACCCTTTCCTTTCTCCTTATCCCACAGTTTTACCTGAATGATATGTTTTAATACCGGATCCCATGCCTGGCGGCCCCGGTGAATCTTTACGGGCCATATTTGAGCCTCATCCTCTGCATATTCCCCGTAGAGGGTGTTGATTTGTACCGGAATATCCGTGGAATCAATCTTGTCAGGGAGTAGAAGGTGATCAGCGGTTCCGTTAAACCAGACATAATCCGGAACAAGGTCATGCCCCCAGGTGAAATTCCCTTTGATGGAGAGATAACTGTGATTTCCCCTCTCATCATCGAGGGAGAAAGGATTGCCATTTTCATCTAGCTTGGTGGCCGTAGACCAATCCCAGGATGTTTTCGTATCATTACCCTTGGCATAGGTAGGGATGTGACAGGCCTGACAGCTAACCTTTACGGTGTGTTCATTGATTACGTAATCCTCGTGGGGTTGTTGGGAGTGACATTGCGTACAGGTTGCCCGGTCTCTATTCATGGAGGATACTCCGTAGTACTTTCCCTTTATCTGGTGTTTATCCGCTCGATGACACTCTACGCAAGCTAAATCTGCCCCCTCAGCAGACATATGGATATCCACCTCCCTGGAACACTCAAGAAGCACGTTGCCGAGTGCTCCGTTTTTGACGTTGTTTCCTCCGGCACTATAAAAGTGGCATACACCGCAGTTCTCCCGCTTGGGAAGCCCTACGCTTTGTGCTGCGAAGGAGAGATCTACTGAAGGATGTGGGTAACCTGCCATCCCCTTTCCTTTTCGGTAGGTGCCTGAATTGTCGTGGCAGACCAAACAGTCAATGTTTAACTCATTTTTAAAATCAAAGGTCTGAGGATCCTCGTAGCCGTAACCAATGTGGCAACGAGTACAAGTTGCCCATGATCCCCCTATCCCGGTGCAAAAGTTGTTGATGAGATCATTCTTTCCGTGAGAACCAATCCCCCGTTTTTTGGAGTAGGTTTCACGTTCCCATTTCCAGTGGGCAGTGGCCATGATCTCTTTCCCCCTCTCTGTGTGGCAGGATAAACAAGCCGCCGTTAACTCATGGGCATTGGTGAATTTTTGTTGTAAAATCTCAAATTTACGGTGATCAACAGATGATTTCTGCATCATAGGATCCTTTTTCCTTGGCGTGTAAAAAGTGGCCTCTTCCTGTGCCTGTAAGCCTCCCCATAAAAATCCTAAAAACAGAATGAGTAATACGCGTCCCTTCATTACGTTCTTTTTTCAAGATGATTTTTCAAGGGATAAATGTATGAATTTATATCTATGTAGTTAGATATGTAATGTTAATTTATATTTATTCTAAATAGTGTCTGTCCATAAAGTCAGCGTTTTGAAAAGAGGTTGCATAGAAAGTTCGAATTCGAGGCTTGCGAAGGCGGAAATAGGGCGTTTTACTGAGGTAAATGACCATTTGGAAGAGAAGTATAACGAAGAAGTCGGACTTTATAGACGGACTCTAAACAGTGCTTAAAGGAGAGTGTGAGAGAGGGGAGAAAAATCATTAAAAATCACGATTTTAAAATGTTGAAGTAGGGGGGCATGCAAATTGCCATATTTGGTTATGCCAAGGATCATTTCGGTTGGTGTAAAATTAGAGGTGAGATCTTAATACGTTGAATATTAGTGTTTTGGAAGCTTTAGGTGGTCATAAAATTATTCTTTCTGCATAATAAGGTATGTGTAATTAAATTGGAATCTTGTGATGAAACGAAAAGTAGAATTGTTGAGCCTTGTTGTGTTGCTACTGTCTGTAATAACGCTGTTTGGAGGCCTCCTTTTTGTTGCGTCTTGGGATTGATCCCTATACCACATTTAAACGCTGTTACCCCTTGGAAAGAAAGGGATCTAATTATGTGATAGCGATCGCTTTGGGCAAGTAGAGGGATAAAAAAAAGAGGCTGCTTAAGCAGCCTCTTTTTTTGCGGTCTGGACGAGACTCGAACTCGCGACCCCCTGCGTGACAGGCAGGTATTCTAACCAACTGAACTACCAGACCAAGCCTTTTGAACAACTTTTTGTTCTTCTTTTCGTTCCTTTTGAGGATGCAAATATACGCCCTTTTTTTGTTCTCGCAATACTACCCGTGAAAAAAAATGTTTTTTTTCGATCTTTTTTTTCATCCTCCTTTTATGGATATGGTTTTGTTGTTGTAAAAAGTCTGAAAAACAGTATTTTATCGGGTGTTAAAAGATCGGGATTATGATCGCATTACATTAATACGTTCCCTCACAGACACGAATTCGTGTCTGTCCATAAAGTCAGCGTTTTGAGAAGAGGCTGTCTAGAAAGTTCGAATTCGAGGCTTGCGAAGGCTGAAATAGGGGAGTTTACTAAGGTAAATGACCATTTCGAAGACAAGCGTAACGAAGAAGTCGGATTTTATAGACAGACTCTAATTCCTGAATTGTTTATCTTTGGAGAATATAATTTAATGCTATGAATGATATTGATATTGCAAAAAGTGCTACGATGAAGCCGATCAATGAGATTGCGCATATGTTGGGGATCAACGAGGATGATCTTGTACATTACGGAAAGTATAAGGCAAAGATTCCGTTGAGGTATATTGATCGGAAGAAGGGAGAGAAAAGTAACTTGATTTTGGTTTCGGCTATCTCTCCGACTCCTGCGGGAGAGGGAAAGACAACGGTTTCCATAGGTCTTGCACAGGGGTTGAACAAAATAGGCAAAAAGACTACCGTGGTGTTGCGTGAGCCCAGTTTAGGCCCGGTTTTCGGGATCAAAGGGGGAGCGGCCGGTGGTGGCTACTCTCAGGTGTTGCCTATGGAGGACATCAATTTGCACTTTACGGGTGATTTTGCAGCCATAGAACGAGCACACAACCTTCTTGCTGCGATGATTGATAATAATATTCAAAGCGCAAAACGGAACCTTGGGATTGATCCTCGTACCGTAGTGTGGAAGCGGGTAATGGATATGAACGATCGCTCCCTCAGGCACACCGTGGTGGGTTTGGGAGGAAGAACCATGGGGATTCCCCGTGAAACCGGTTTTGATATTACGGCAGCCTCCGAGATTATGGCTATCCTCTGCCTCGCAGAGAGTATCAGCGATCTCAAGGAGAAGCTGGGGAGGATTTTTATCGGATATACCTTTGATAAAAAACCGGTCTATGCCCGCGATCTTAATGCCCATGGAGCCATGACCGCCCTGTTGAAAGATGCCATCTTGCCAAACTTAGTGCAAACCATTGAAGGTACACCGGCCATTATCCATGGAGGACCCTTTGCCAATATTGCCCAAGGAACAAACTCCGTGATCGCTACGCGTATGGGGCTCTCCCTCTCGGACTATGTGGTTACAGAGGCCGGGTTTGGCTTTGACTTAGGGGCGGAGAAGTTCTTTGATATTAAGTGCGGTTACGCAGGATTGTCTCCCAGAGCAGTGGTGTTGGTCGCTACACTGCGAGCGATGAAATACCATGGAGGTGCCGCAATGGATCAATTACAAGAGCCTAACATGGAACTGTTGGAAAAAGGGATTGTCAACCTGGAGAAGCACATTGAAAATATGCGTCAGTTCAATGTCTGTGCCGTGGTGGCCATTAATAAGTTTGCCACCGATACGCAAGAAGAACTCGACTACGTGAAGCAGCGGTGTCAGGAGTTGCATATCGCGGCGGTGGAGGCCGATGTATGGGCCGGAGGAGGGGATGGCGCTATCGCCTTAGCGGAGAAGGTGGTGGATGTGGCAACCCGTTGTACCAGTACATTCCAGCCTATGTATGATTGGACGTGGGATGTGCCACGTAAGATCGAAGCTGTTGCCACTAAAATCTATGGCGCTAAGGCCATCGATTACACTCCCAAAGCAAAGAGAGACCTCAAGAAAATTGTAGAACTGGGCTTGGAAGGCCTTCCCGTGTGTATCGCAAAAACGCAGAAGTCCCTTTCCGACAATCCTCACCTCCTGGGACGACCCAAAGATTTTGTGGTTACTGTGCGTGAGATTGAGATCGCTTCCGGTGCAGGTTTTATTGTGCCCATTACCGGTGCAATCATGCGTATGCCCGGATTACCCGCGACCCCCTCGGCAGAGCATATCGATGTGGATGAAGAGGGAAATATTACCGGCCTCTTTTAAGGGTCGTTGTAAGTGATGATTGCCATTGCAGATCCTCTCTGATCCTTATACGGAGGGGCTCTTCTTTGTGCTCTTCCATGGATGTGTCTCCTCCATTCTATACAGCCTCTTCTCAAAACGCTGACTTTATGGACAGATACTAATGAGAGTCCGCCCATAAAGCCCAACTTCTCCGTTATGTTTCTCTTCAGATACCCATAACGAGGTGTTTGGCGTTTTTTTGTAGCGTGTATCTATTGCTGGATGACTCCGGAACCGACAAGTTCGTCGCCCATGTACCATGCGGCAAATTGTCCCGGAGCAACGGCTCTTTGTGGCTCCTCGAAAATCATATAGAGCCCCTCTTCACGGCAATGGATAACTGCTTCCTGAAGCGGTTGTCGATACCGGATCCGTGCGTGTACCTTCTGAAGCTCTCCAGGAGAGAGGGTCAAGTCAGGGCGTACAAAGTGTAGCTCTTCCCGCTTGATGAAAAGTCCCCTTCGGTACAAGCCTGGGTGCTTCTTTCCCATGCCGGTGAAGACCACATTGCGAGCAATATGGGTGCCAATGACAAAAAGGGGTTCCTTCATGCCTCCCACGTTAAGCCCTTTTCGCTGGCCAATGGTAAAAAAATGAGCACCGTCGTGTGTGCCTACTTTCTCTCCCTCTTCAGGGTCGTAATGGTAAGGTGCAGCGAGCGCAGGGAGATTTTGGGAGTCGATCTCCTTTGTGTAGTGTGAAGCTTCTGGTGCAATAAGCATGATACGGCCCCTCCGCGGGCGTAACTGTTGTTGCAAAAAAGTGGGGAGATCTACTTTGCCCACAAAACAGATTCCCTGGCTATCTTTTCTGTCTGCCGTTGCCAGCCCTGCTTCGGCGGCAATCCTTCGGACCTCCGGTTTTTCGAGGTCGCCAATGGGGAAGAGCGATTTGGCTAACTGTGCCTGGGTGAGCTGGCATAAGAAATAGCTTTGATCCTTATTGGAATCCCTGCCCGCGAGCAACCGGTATCTGGTAACCCCTGATTTGTCGGTGGTCTCCCCCTTACGGCAGTAATGTCCGGTGGCCACATACTCGGCTCCATATTCAAGAGCAAGCTGCAGAAAGCGGTCGAACTTGATCTCCCTGTTACAGAGTACATCGGGATTGGGTGTGCGCCCCCGTTCGTATTCGGCAAACATATACGCTACTACCCGTTGGCGGTACTCTTCTGAGAGATCTACTTTGATTACGGGGATCCCAATTTTATGAGCTACCATCTGAGCAAGTGTCCAGTCATCCTCCCAACTGCAATTGCTGGTGAGCGTACCTGTTCTGTCGTGCCAGTTGACCATGAACATTCCTGTGACGTCATGCCCCTGCTTTTTAAGGAGTAAGGCGGCGACACTAGAGTCTACGCCTCCTGATAATCCTACTATTACTTTGGCCATACCTTGGTTTTTTATGTGTAACAAATTACGCCCGTTTTTGACCAATTGGAACCCTTATGAGATGTCTCTCCCATAAGGCCAATGCACATAAAGTGCAGGAAAAGGGTTCTTATGTCTGCATCTTATGTGCTATTGGAGATGCCTCCAAGGGCTTTTTTATGGCTTGGGCAAAGTCCGTTTGGTTGAGGCTTAGGGATCCTTTTTACGGGGTTTACTTGGCGTAGTTGACCGCACGTGTCTCCCTGATTACCGTGATCTTGATCTGTCCCGGATAGGTCATCTCATCCTGAATCTTCTTGCTTAGTTCGAAGGAGATCTGTTGCGCTTCGGTATCCGAGATTTTGTCAGCACCCACAATGACTCGAAGTTCTCTTCCTGCTTGAATGGCATAGGTCTTTACCACTCCGGGATAGGATAGCGCTAACTCTTCAAGATGGTTAAGGCGTTCAATGTAGGCCTCTACTACTTCTCGTCTAGCCCCAGGCCGTGCTCCGGAGATAGCATCACAAACCTGTACGATGGGGGCGATAAGGCTCGTCATCTCAATCTCATCATGGTGCGCTCCGATGGCATTGGCAATTTCACTTTTCTCTTTGTACTTTTCAGCTAATTTTTTGCCTAACAGTGCGTGAGGAAGTTCTGGATCCATGTCCGAGACCTTTCCTATGTCATGGAGCAGTCCTGCGCGTTTTGCTTTCTTAGGGTTGAGGCCCAGCTCTGCAGCCATGGTAGCACAAAGGTTGGCCACTTCGCGGCTATGTTGGAGCAGGTTCTGCCCGTAGCTGGATCGATAGCGCATGCGCCCTACAAGACGTACCAATTCGTGATGTAGTCCGTGGATTCCCAAATCAATACAGGTCTTCTTCCCCGTCTCATTGATTTCTTGTTCAATCTGTTTGGTGGTTTTTGTGACCACCTCTTCAATCCGTGCAGGGTGAATCCGTCCGTCTGAAACCAGTTTGTGGAGTGAGAGACGAGCAATTTCGCGGCGTACTGGATCAAAACCGGAGAGGATGATGGTGTCCGGGGAGTCATCAATGATGATTTCCACGCCGGTAAGCGCTTCTAATGCCCGAATATTGCGCCCCTCACGTCCAATGATACGTCCTTTAATCTCATCATTCTCCAAATGGAAAACAGAAACACTATTCTCGATGGCCTGCTCTGCAGCAGTACGCTGAATGGTCTCGATGACAATCTTTTTGGCTTCACGGTTGGCGGTGAGTTTAGACTCCTCAATGATGTCTTTGATGTGAGCCATGGCCTCTGTCTTTGATTCATTGACGAGGTTTTCAATCAGTTGATTCTTGGCCTCTTCTGCGCTAAGCCCGGATAAAGACTCTAACTTCTCAATCTCCTCCTCCTGAATTCTTGCAAGCTCTTCTTGTTTTTTTGAGACCAGTTTGAGCTGTTGTGCCAGGTTCTCTTTGATGGCTGAGATCTCCTTTTGTTTCTTGTGGAAATCATCCATCTTCTGGTTGTAAGACTGTTCTTTCTGCTTTAGTCTGTTTTCGGTTTTGTTGAGAACGGCATTTTTTTCGTTGATTAATTTTTCGTGGTCTGCTTTAAGTTGTAAAAACTTTTCTTTGGCCTGTAGGATCTTCTCCTTTTTTATGATCTCTCCCTTCTCTTTTGCTTCTTCTACGAGGGTAATACTCTTTTTTTCAAGAATTTTTCGAAGAAAAGTGGTTGATGCAAAGATTCCAATACCTAAGCCTACAAACCCTACAATAACATAGAACACTATTTCCATTGATTTGGTTATTTTGTGTGTCCGGGTAAAAAAAAACCGCACCATTCAGGAGTTATTGAAACCCCTATAAAACACGAATAGGGATACCGGATCTTTCGAACTTCCACTGTTGCCGAAGCAAACCTTCCGAGGAAGGGGAGGCCTGTCCTACGAATCACAGAGTTATGCCCTAATGAACATAATGTTGAGTTTCAAAACCGTTGAATGAGTGCGGGTTTTATTTGTTATGCAAAGAACGTAATCAGGATTGAACTAAATAGTTAATAAACTTTCTATATAAAGAAGATCTTCTATAAATCGATTCTTCTTTTTCTCTTCTTCAAATTCAAATTTTGCTAACAACGTGCTGTGTTGCAATAAAGCCATTGCCAGCAAGTCTTGGTTATCTTTAAATGCATATCGCTCTGAATACTCCTGAACTCTCTCCCCAATTTTCTGAACAGCTCGTGTTACAACCTCTTCATCTTCAGGTTTTACCTTAACGGCATACTGCCTGTCAGCAATAGAGACACGAATATCCAACTCTTTTTTCAAGTGTTATTTCTCTTTATATTGATAGTTATCGTCTAATAGCATCAAACAATGATCAATTTCCCGCACCAGTCCTTCTATGTCTTTTCGTTGTTGAATCGACAATTTCTTACCCGGACAAGGTGAATTTTCTAATAATGGTTTACTGTTGTTATTCTTTGTGTTTAACTTATTTTCTAACTCTTTTAGCCTTGCTTGCAATTGTGCAACTTCTCTCTCTCTCTCCAAAAGAGCTTCTGCCTGTTCGATATACTGTGCTTTTAATAATTTTATCTTACCCACAATACGCTTCAGCAGCGCGCTCTGTTCACTCATACATGCATCCTTGCGACTATTGCGTACAAAGGTAGGCTATTCCTTGCGTTATTCCAAATCTTTCCCCTCGTTCTTTTTCAACCTGGCTGTTATGGAAAAGGGTGAGAAGAGGGGGGTATGTTTTTTCTTTATCGGTATTAAAGGGTAGGGGAATGAACGCTGATTCTTTTTGTCTGTTCTATACAGCCTCTTCTCAAAACGCTAACCTTATGGGCAGACACTAAATATAGAGTGGGTATGAATGAGAATTTTCTCGCGTTTGTTTGGAAGCATCGCCTTTATGACTTGCCATTGTTTACCATTGATGGAAAGCCTATCGAGGTGTTATCTCCGGGAATTGAAAACCTGGATGCAGGTCCTGATTTCTTTAATGCGCGTGTACGTATTGAAAAGATGATATGGGTGGGGAATGTGGAAATCCATACGAAAGCCTCTGATTGGTACCTGCATAATCATCAGCGTGATCCCTCTTTCAACAACACGGTGTTGCATGTGGTGTATGATAGTAATAGGGATGTGATGACCAAGGTGGGGTATGTGGTTCCTCAGTTGGAGTTGAAGGGGTTTCTTGCAGAATCGCCGATGGTGTGTTATCGGCGTATGATGGAGACGTTGCACTGGATCCCTTGCGAATATGGTATCAGAGATGTGGATCGTTTCTTGATTGAAAAAATGTTGGAATCGTGTCTCCTGGAACGCCTTGCCAATAGGGGAGAAGCCATCGAGGAGTTGTTAACCCGTTGGAAGGGCGATTGGATGCAGGTCTTTTTCATCCTTTTGTCTCGTGCCTTTGGTACCAGAGTAAATGCCATGGCCTTTGAACTGATGGCACAGGCAACCCCTGTTACCCTGATGCTAAAAAATGCCCATAATCTTACAACCCTTGAAGCTCTTCTCTTTGGGCAGGCTGGGATGCTCTCCTCCCAATACCGTGAATCATATCCTTCGACACTCTATAGGGAGTATGCCTATATGAAACATAAGTATGGTCTTACAACGATACCCTACTCCTGCTGGAAGTTTATGCGTATCCGCCCCTCGGGCTTCCCTACCATTCGGATCGCTCAACTTGCCGCCTTCTTCCATAAGAATTATCATCAAATTGCTCGTTTTTTTAATGCCCCCTCCCTCCCCCTGTTGCAGGAGGCTTTCTCCCTGAAGGCTTCGCCTTATTGGAATAATCATGTGAAATTTGGAGAAAAAGTAAAGGGAAGATCTGCTAGGTCGTTGGGAAAAAGTACGGTAAATACCCTTTTGATTAATGCGGTGATCCCCCTCTCTTTCGTCTATTTAAAGCATACACACCCCGCGAAAGCGGATATAATTCCTGATCTTTTGTATCAACTTCCGCCGGAGGATAACGGTATCATTAGAAAGTGGAATCAACTGGTTCCAAAGGCTTCGAGTGCAGCTCATACGCAGGCAGTGATTCAACTGAAAAAGAGTTATTGTGAAGTGAAAAAGTGTTTGCGGTGTCTTATAGGGCATGCGGTCCTTACGGCTAACTAGAGGCTGTCTATAAAGTCCGACTTCTTCGTTACGCTTCTCTTCGAAATGGTCATTTACCTTAGTAAACTCACCTATTTTAGCCTTCGCAAGCCTCGAATTCGAACGTTCTATACAGCCTCTTCTCAAAATGTTGACTTTATAGACAGACACTAACTAGCATCTGTCTATAAAGTCCGACTTCTTCGTTACGCTTCTCTTCGAAATGGTCATTTACCTTAGTAAACTCCCATTTCTCAGCCTTCGCAAGCCTCGAATTCGAACGTTCTATACAGAGGCTGCTTAAAACTCCCACTTTAACAAGGTTGCGTTGTTGCCGGTTTTTCGATACCTTCGTCTTTTTATTTTTGAAATACTCATATTATGGCAACGAAAAATAGAGGGAATTTTGGAAGTAAGTTTGGTATTATCGCTGCAGCTGCGGGAAGTGCAATTGGATTGGGGAACATCTGGCGTTTCCCCTACGTGGCGGGAGAGAATGGTGGCGGTGCCTTTTTGCTTGTTTATCTGATGTTTGTTATCCTTATTGGGGTTCCTCTGATGCTTTCGGAATTTGTTATTGGTCGGCATGCACAGAGAAATGCGTACGGTGCCTTTAAGAAGATCCGCCCCGGAACTCCTTGGCGCCTCGTGGGGCTTATGGGGATCGTGGCCGCATTTGTGATTCTCTCTTTTTACTCCACCGTGGCCGGCTGGACCTTGGAATATGTATCACAATCCATTTCCAATGGTTTTTCGGGAAAGTCTCCGGATCAACTGGGGGCGATGTTTGAACTGTTTAAAAGCCAATCCTGGCGCGCTGTCTTTTGGCAAGGGCTCTTTATTGTATTGAGCGTTGTTATTGTGCTTGCAGGGGTGCAAAAGGGGATAGAAAAATATGCCAAACTCCTCATGCCACTCCTCCTATTGCTCATTATCGTGTTGTGTGTGAGAGCTGTGACGCTACCCGGTGCAGCACAAGGACTTCGTTTTCTCTTTCATCCGGACTTCTCAAAACTCAGTAGTTCGGTGGTTCTGGAGGCTCTGGGGCAAGCTTTCTTCTCCCTATCCATTGGCATGGGAGCCCTTATTACCTATGGCTCTTATATTAGCAAAGAGGATAACCTCTCCTCCTCTGCCCTGATTGTCTCCTTTGCGGATACCTTTATCGCCATATTGGCAGGGGTGGCCATCTTTCCCGCCGTTTTTGCCTTTGGCATTAACCCTGCCGAAGGTCCCGAACTGGTCTTTATTACGCTCCCCAATATCTTTTTGCGGATGCCGGGTGGCTATTTCTTCGCCATAATCTTTTTCCTGTTGCTCTCTATCGCTGCTCTCACTTCGTCAATTTCTATCCTGGAGGTGGTGGTGGCTTATCTTGTGGAGGAACTAAAGATGCACCGGAAAGGAGCCACCTGGGTCGCTGCCATTGCTTCCATGTGTATTGGTGTGCTTTCTACCGCCTCGTTTGGTCTTCTCCCTGTGCGTATGGGAGGGGTTCCTTTCTTTGATATCCTTAATTATGCGAGTGCTAAAGTGCTTTTGCCCGTTGGGGGTCTCTTCATCGTTCTCTTCATCGGATGGGTTATGAAAAGAGAGGTGGTTGAATCAGAGTTGTCCAATCAGCACAAAATCAAGTTGCCCCTCTTTAAGGTTTTTCGGATCCTTGTGCGGTTTGTGGCTCCCGTTGCCATTGCATTGGTTTTTCTTTACGGTATTGGGCTTATCGCTTAGCGGTAAATCCATTGTGATGGCGTTTTGCGATGCTTGAGATTTGCCCTTTTGTAGCAAGATAAAAAGTGAGAGATGAACCTCTATTGTCTATTGCCAGCTCCTATGGCTCTTCAATACGAACGGGGATCTTCTCCTCTGGGTGTTCCCTCTTAAATCGAACCCAGTAGGCTTGGAGTGTCAGTTTCATATCTTTGTGTAACATTAAGATTCCAAATAGGTTGGGGAGTGCCATAAAGACGATGGCAATACCGGAGAAGGTCCAGATTAACGTGGTGTCAATAAAGGAAGCGAGGAAGAACATAAGAATATAGATGATTCGGTAGTAAGGAACATAACGTACTCCCGCCAGGTAAGTGACGGCTCGCCCCCCGTAATACGACCAACTGATGGCCGTGGAAAAGGCAAAGAGAAGCAGCCCGATGGAGACAATGAACTTTCCCCATCCCCCCAGGAAACTCTTTGTGAAAGCCAAAGTGGTGAGGGGGGCACTATGCAGCAGCGATTTTCCCTCCATGTGTAACGAGCTGTTCCACTTTTTGAATTTTCCCTCCGCAACGGCCAATGTGCCGGTAAAGGGTTCCTTGTGCTTATAAATAAGCACCTCTTCCGCTACACTCCTGGCATGAAGGATGGAGAGCTCATGTTGGATTTTACCCTCTTTGATTTTTAACATTCCTGTAAAAAGGGGGAGTTTTTTTGTCCCGCGTATATGGTCGGAGAGCAGAGCCTGGTCTGCCGGGTCTTTCTCATTTACGGTGTGGGCAAGAATGACCATGTCGGTCATCTGGAAGGTGTTGAGGTGTTTCTCTTTCCATACGCCGCTGCTTAGGAGGACTAATCCCGTGATAGTACAGATGATAATGGTGTCGATAAAAGGTTCTAATAAAGCTACAAGTCCTTCTGAAACAGGTTCTTTTGTTCTTGCTGATGCGTGGGCGATAGCTGCGGATCCCTGGCCTGCCTCATTACTGTATAACCCACGGTTGACCCCCCGGTTAAAGGCAAAAGCAAACCCAGCCCCTAAAAAACCTCCTGTGGCAGAGGTCCCTGTGAAAATATCGGTGATGATTGCCTGAAGAGAGGGGAGGATATTCTGATAGTTGGTGATGATAACGGCAAACGCTCCAAAGAGATATACAAGAGCCATGGCCGGAACTAATCGTTCCGTAACCTTGGCGATTCGTTTGATTCCACCGAGAATCACGAATCCTAACAG
The DNA here is from genome assembly GCA_002748065.1 of Bacteroidota bacterium. Lineage (GTDB taxonomy): Bacteria > Bacteroidota > Bacteroidia > Bacteroidales > BM520 > BM520. The sequence continues at coordinate 41,974 of PDRJ01000033.1, read as the reverse complement.
GACAGAGAGAACCGCTCCCGTTAGGATGTGTTTAATTCCAAAAGTAGCATACATGGCATTTGAGATGCTGTTGATTTGGGGAAGGCTCCCGGTACCAAAGGTGCAGATGATGGTCGCCACAGAGAAAATAGCCGCTAACCATGGCATTTTTAATTTGTTCTTCATGTAGTACATAGGACCTCCACTCACAGAGCCGTCCTTGGCAAACTCTCGGTATTTATGGGAGAGGGTGACCTCCACAAATTTGGTGCACATGCCAATGGCTGCCGTGAGAATCATCCAAAACATGGCCGCCGGTCCCCCCAGGTGTATGGCCAGGGCTACCCCCGCAATGTTTCCCGTCCCCACTGTGCCCGATAGTGCCGTAGTGAGTGCTTGGAAATGACTGGTGTCCCCACTATCCCCCTTCTTGTCATACTTCCCGCGCACAATCCTTATGGCGTGCTTCATAAAACGAAACTGTGGGAAGCCCAGGTAGATGGTGAAGAAAAGTCCTGTGCCCAAAAGGAGGAAAACAAACCATTGGGCACCCCCAAGGTAACTGTCAAGGGTGGTTAAAATGTCGTTTAAGTGTTGCATCGTTCTTTTGTGGTCGTGGCCTCCCAAGGGGGGCGTGCGTGTTTTGAAGCCCAAATATAAGAAAAGGATACTTTTTTTCTGCTATTGGGGGTTCTTTTTCCCCTCTTTGTGCATAAAGAGATAACACGATTGCCTCCTTGACGTATGAGATCTTTCTTCGCCTTTAGCCGACGTGACCGCAATGGGCTTATGCTCATGTTGGTTTTTATGGCACTCTTTTTTGTGGCCATAAAGCTCTGTGCTATTCGGTCGGTTAGGGAGCAGCGCAGGCAGGAGGCTTACCTGATGAGTGTGAGTCGTTTCCTCGCGGCTTCACAGGTTGAAAAGGTTTGTTTTCAAAGAGGGAAAGCCCCTGCAGACCCAGAAGAGACTCGTTCCGTCACACGCTTGATTCCTCATGTGATGTTTCCCGGCAGGGACTCTTTGCGGATAGAGTTGAATAGTGCCGACAGCCAAAAACTGGTGAAACTCCCCGGTGTGGGGCCTGTATTTGCTGCCCGGATTGTGAAGTACCGAAAAATGCTTGGCGGATTTTCAAAAGTTTCCCAACTGATGGAGGTGTATGGCTTTGGCCGGGAGCAGTTGGCTAAGCTGGAGGGACTTGTGTGCGTGGATACATCCCTGCTAGTACCCTTGCCAATTAATAAGGCTGATTTTAAAACGGTATTGCGGCACCCCTACCTGAACTACGAACAGACGAAAAAGCTCTTTAGCGCCAGAAAGTCGGCTCCTTTTCTTCATATGGAGGACTTGAAAGAGCGAACCGCATTGAACGATTCCCTGATGGAGCGGCTGCAACCCTATCTCTCCTTCAATTCATCGGACAGTGATTGAGGTTTTCATAACTTCCACTATTTTTGTTCCTAAATAGTGCCTGTCCATAAAGTCAGCGTTTTGAGAAGAGGGAGTATAGAAAGTTCGAATTCGAGGCTTGCGAAGGCTGAAATAGGGGCGTTTACTAGGGTAAATGACCATTTGGAAGAGAAGCGTAACGAAGAAGTCGGACTTTATAGACGGACGCTAAATAGTTTTTGAACAAAAAGAGGATCAATTTATTTTCTAAAATCTGAAGCGATGAGTCAACTTAAAAAAGCCTTTGGGCAACTTCCCCGTACGTTTTGGGCTGCCAATACCATGGAGCTATTTGAGCGTTGGGCCTGGTATGGGATGTTTATGATCCTGGCCCTTTACCTTACTGGATCTCGCGACACCGGGGCATTGGGCTTCTCCCAATCTCAAAAGGGAATGCTTATGGGTACGGTGGTAGCCATCCTCTATTTTCTTCCGGTGATCACCGGGGCACTGGCCGATAGGATCGGCTATAAGAAGATTCTTGTTGTGGCCTACCTTATCCTGGCTTCCGGCTATATCCTTATGGGGCAGGTGACCTCTTTTACGGCTCTTTTTTTCGTGTTTCTCTATGTGGCTGTGGGGGCAGCCCTCTTCAAGCCAGTGATCTCCGCCTCTATCTCAAAAACGACCAATGAGGGTAACTCCTCCATTGGTTTTGGCATCTTCTATATGATGGTGAATATCGGTGCCTTTATCGGCCCTGTCTTTGCCGGGAAACTGAGGGAGATCTCCTGGAATTATGTCTTTATCATGTCTGCGGTGATCATCAGTTTGAACTTTATCGTGTTGTTGCTCTTCTTCAAAGAGCCCCAACGTGAAGTATCGGATGAGCCGCTGGGAACATCCATAAAAACGGCACTGCGAAATATTGTGCTCACCCTGAAAGATTGGCGCTTTTTCCTTTTTCTGCTCATTGTTACCGGTTTCTGGTCCATGTATAACCAACTCTTCTATTCCCTTCCCGTATTTATCGATCAGTGGGTAGATACCTCTGTGTTGTACGACTGGATTGCCGCCGGGTGGCCTGGGTTGGCAGCTCTTATTCCCGGAGCCTCTGAAGGGGTGGTAAATCCTGAGATGATTACCAATGTGGATGCCTTTTATATCATCATTTTTCAGATTTTGGTCTCCTCCTTTGTGATGCGTTTTAAACACTTGAATGCCATGATCGGTGGCTTTTTGGTCTCCTCCTTAGGTATTGGCCTGGTCTTTGCCTTTAATAATGTTTTCTTTCTCTTTCCTGCTATTCTGGTTTTTGGTCTTGGGGAGATGGCGAGTTCTCCCAAGATTACCGAATACATTGGAAAGATAGCGCCTGCTGATAAGGTGGCACTCTATATGGGGTGCTCCTTTTTGCCCATGGCCGGAGGGAATTTTTTTGCCGGAATTTTGAGCGGATCGGTCTATGGTGCCATTGCCGATAAGACCTTTCTTCTTCAAAAGGCCTTACGGGAAAAGGGGGTGGGGGTTCCCCAACTCTCAGAGACCTTTACACAGAATGATCTTTACCGTTTTGCCGGAGAAAAATTGAACCTTTCGCAAGCTGAACTCACCTCATGGCTTTGGCACCAGTGCCACCCCGGACGGATATGGATGGTTTTTACCGGTATCGGGATTTTTACAGTCATCGCCCTCTTTCTCTATGATCGGTGGGTGCTTGGAAAACGCAGTTAAGAATCCGTTTGTTTGCTGCTCTCTTCCTGCTTGGGATTGGGTTTATAAACGTAGCGTACCGGGGAGTCGGGCTGCTTCAAAGATGCGCGCTTCTTTCCTTCAAGTTCATATTGATCCCACGGGAGATCGCTCTCTTCGTCGGAGGCTTCTGCCACAGAGCGGATGTTGTCGGAGGGACCTTCATGTCTGAAGATTAAGGCAAGAACGATGCCCGTGATGGCACCCATAAGGTGCGATTCCCATGAGATGTTTTGTCGTGGAAAGAACTCAGGGAAGAAGCCCCATACCATGCTCCCATAGAAAAAGATTAAGATAAGAGAGAAGGCGGTCAAGTCGTATCGCCTGCGGATCAATGCTCCGGTGAGGTGAAAAGCCATCAGTGCATACACAAGGCCACTGCTTCCCACATGAATGCTCCCTTCGTAAGCAAAGAACCAGGTCCATGCCCCTGTGATAAACCATGATAAAAAGAGAATCCGAAGTGCCAGGGGTTTGTATAGTAGGAAAAGCCCGGTTCCTAAGACGAGAAAGGGAACCCCATTGCTCCATAAGTGGTTGAGGTCGCCATGCAATAGCGGTGCCATGATAATTCCTGGCAGCCCTCGCACCCGAAGCGGAATAAGTCCAAAGCGATTTAGATCCAATGCTAGCATCTGGTCAGCCAGGAAGAGGGTGCTCATCAGAATGAGGAGAAATAGAGGAACTCTCATCGCTTTCCATACAATAAACCATGGGGGTTGAGTGGGCATGTCTTCGCTGTTAAATAATCATAAATACATCAGGTTATAAACGATGTTCACCCTTTTTGTATTACCTTTGGCGGTCTTTAAATCATTATATCCTTTGAAAATGAGTAACAACATTCGATTCTCTTTGTTGATCATACCGGCATTTATTTTCTTTTCTTTTTCCCTTTTGGCGCAGAATGCAGAGGTGCAGTCCGCGGTGAAGAAGATGGGAAGAGGAATCTCTCTCATTGATTACTATTATGTGGATGATGTAGATGCTAATGAGTTGGTAGAAAAGGCTTTTCGTGAAATGCTGGAAGAACTGGATCCCCACTCCGTCTATATGGATGCGGAAGAGACCAAGGAGGCTAATGAACCCCTTCAAGGAAAGTTTGAGGGGATTGGGATTCAATTTCAACTGTTTAAAGATACCATCCTGGTGGTCTCTCCCATTACCGGAGGCCCTTCGGAAAAATTGGGCATTCTCGCCGGGGATAAGATCATTACCATTGACGGTGAAGAGGCTTACGGAGAGCATATTAACAATGAGTGGGTACGTAAACACCTTCGGGGAGATAAGGGTACGCAAGTTACCGTTGAGATCTATCGTAAGGGACAAAAGAACTTGCTGGAATATACCATAACACGTGACAAAATTCCTATCCATAGTGTGGATGCCTCCTACATGGCAACCCCCTCTACTGGATACATTAAGATAAACCGCTTTAGTCGTACCACCATGTCGGAGTATGCTGAGGCGATGGGTAAGCTCCAGGCAAGTGGTATGAAGAACCTGATCTTAGACCTGAGAAATAATACGGGAGGATATCTCGATGTAGCTATCTCCTTGGCCGATGAGTTTCTCAAACAGGGCGAGTTGGTGGTCTATACCGAGGGAAGACGCAACCCCCGTCGGGATGCCCATGCTACCGGTGCTGGTCGCTTTGAGAAAGGAAAATTGATCGTCCTGATTAATGAGGGATCAGCCTCCGCCTCGGAGATTGTGTCAGGTGCTGTACAGGACTGGGATCGCGGACTTATTATCGGGCGGCGCTCCTTTGGGAAAGGATTGGTACAACGTCCCTTCTGGTTGCCTGATAGCTCCCAAATACGGTTGACTATTGCCCGTTATTACACCCCCACCGGGCGCTGCATTCAAAAACCTTATGACGATGGCTCTGAGGCCTATTTTAAGGATCTTGCCACCCGGATGCAGCACGGAGAGATGATGCATGCAGATAGTATAAGTTTTCCCGATTCTCTGCGCTATACTACACCCGCCGGAAGAACCGTATATGGAGGAGGGGGAATTATGCCTGATCTTTTTGTGCCCTACGACTCCACAAAGTATTCCGATTACTACACCCACCTCTGGCGAAAGGGAGTGCAGAATAGTTTTGTGACAAATCTCCTTAATGCCAAACGTCAGGAGTATGAAGCTTCCTATCCTACATTTGAACACTTTGAAAAAACTTTTGTGTTGGATGAAGAGTTATTGGAAGATTTTGTTCAATATGCTGAAAAAGAGGGCGTCGAACGGGATGAAGAGGGACTTGAACAGTCTATAACAATAATTTCTGCTCAGATCAAGGCTCTTATGGCAAGAAATTTGTTTAGTACTTCACGCTATTTTCAAGTGGTCAACACCGTGAGTGATGAATTTAACCTGGCTCTTGAAATGATGCAAGATGATGAGGCTTTCTCCTCCCGAAAAATAAGCTATTGATAGTGGAAGAGAGAGGGCATCGACAAAAGGAAATAGGTTGTTTCTTTATATTAAAATAATAGTTTGTTATGAAAAAGTTAGTTTTACTGTTTAGTGTGATCTTTTTGGGAACAATGGTTGGCTTTGCTCAAAATGGAGCCAAGGCTACCCCGGAGAAGAATCCTAATGCACCGAGAATGGCCTTTGAATCGTTAGTATACGATTACGGTACGATTTACCAACATGGTGATGGAAATTGTGAGTTTCGCTTTACCAATGAGGGGAAAGAGCCTTTGGTCCTTAGTAATGTACGCTCCTCTTGCGGATGTACAGTGCCGGACTGGCCACGTAAGCCGATTCTCCCCGGTAAGTCAGATGTGATTAAGGTGAGATATGCCACAAATAGGTTGGGAAAAATCAATAAGAGTATTACCGTGCAGTCTAATGCTGATAATTCTCCTATGGTTCTTCGTATTGCCGGGAATGTAATCCCTAAACCCAAGGAAGAGGCTCCCAGGAATAACCTGGAAAATGCGGCTGCGCCCGTCTCTAAACCCAATAATTAGAGTCTGTCTATAAAGTTGGGATGTTGAAAATACCTTTTATGGATACCCTCAGGGGGGTATTAACGTTAAAATAAAATTAGTTTATCATGCCAAAAATATCTGAAAAAGGTCGGCAGATGCCGGAGTCTCCCATCCGTAAGTTGGTTCCTTTTGCCGAGAAAGCGAAGGAGAGAGGAGTGAATGTTTATCACCTTAATATTGGTCAACCGGATATTGAAACGCCGGCGGTAATGCTCGATGCGGTGAAGGATTTTGATCAAAAGGTGGTGGCCTATAGCCACTCAGCAGGGAACCTTTCCTATCGTGAGAAACTTGTGAATTATTACCGTGGAATAGGTATAGAGATATCTGAAAACCAGATTATTGTGGCTTCTGGGGCGTCTGAGGCTATCCTTTTTGCTTTCCAAAGTACCATGAACCCTGGTGACGAGATTATTATCCCGGAGCCCTTCTATGCAAATTATAACGGTTTTGCCCTTAATGCCGGAGTGGTGGTACGTCCCATCCCCTCCCATATTGATGAGGGCTTTGCCCTTCCGCCAATTTCGGCCTTTGAAGAGGTGATCAACGAAAAAACCAAAGGGATTATGATTTGTAATCCCAACAATCCCACGGGCTACCTCTATAGCAAGGAGGAGTTGGAGGTGCTTAGGGAACTGGCGCTCAAATATGATCTTTACCTCTACGCTGATGAGGTGTATCGGGAGTTTTGTTACGATGGAAATACCCATACCTCGGTGATGGAGCTTGAAGGATTGGAAGAACATACGATACTTATTGACTCTGTTTCCAAGCGTTACAGCGCTTGTGGGGTAAGGATTGGATGTATGATCTCTCGTAATGAGGAGGTGATGGCCACTGCCATGAAGTTTGCGCAGGCACGTCTCTCTCCCCCTTCTTTGGGGCAGGTGGCTGCAGAAGCCGCTTTGGATGTTCCTGACTCTTATATGAAAGCGGCCCTCGAAGAGTATGATGCCCGTAGGAATGTGGTATATCAAGCGATCAATGCCATGGAAGGAGCTTTCTGTCCCAAACCTAAGGGAGCCTTTTATGTGGTGGCCTCTCTTCCCATTGATAATGCTGATCAGTTTTGTCAGTGGTTGCTTGAAGATTTTGAATACCAGGGTTCTACTGTTATGTTGGCTCCGGCTACAGGATTTTATGCCACAGAAAACAGGGGCCTTAACCAGGTACGTATCAGTTATGTGCTGAAGGTAGAAGATCTCCGCGCTGCCATGCATTGTTTGGCAGAAGCACTTAAAGTTTACCCTGGACGTACTTGTTAATAATCCTCATATAGAAGGTATTTTGCTCTTTTTTGACAAAATACCTTCTGCTCTTTTTCCCAGCTGGCACGAATCTCCTCTTCTCTCATTCCCTGCATAATTTGGAGGCGTAGTTCCTTGTTGCCCGTAAGCTTTTCAAAAAAGGGGGTGAAGAAACTGCTATCGCCGATCTGTTCCCACGCCTTGATGAGAGGGGTGAGGTCAATTCGCCCTGTATCTCTGAGCGTCTGGGCCCTTTTTAGTAGTTGGTAGCCGTTACATCTTTTGCCTTCATGTTTCGGGTGAAGACTCGCCCCAGGGGTTGATACCGGGGTGAAATGATAACCGGTCTCAGGAAAGGCAGGATGTCCGTAGTGACTAAAGGGTGTTGGGGTACCCCGGCCAATGCTCACCACTGTTCCTTCAAAGAGACAAAGGCTGGGGTAGAGGTAGATACTGTTCATATCCGGAAGGTTGGGTGACGGCCTAATGGGGAGTACATAGCGTGTTTTGTGGGTGTAACCCCGGCAGGGAATGATCGTTAAATGAGGAGACTTCTCGCTTTGGAGCCACCTCTCTCCCACTACCATTTGCGCATACTCCCCCATGGTCATCCCATGCACGATGGGAACAGGGTGAAGTCCCACAAAAGAGGCGTATTCCTCCTGAAGAATGGGGCCGTCCACATAGTACCCATTGGGGTTGGGTCGATCCAGAATAACCATTTTTACCCCATATTCCGCACAGGCATCCAATAGGTAACTCATGGTACTGATGTAAGTGTAGAAGCGTGTTCCCACATCCTGAAGGTCAAAAAGTATGAGATCAAGGTCCTGGAGCATCGCTCGCGTAGGCTTTTTATGTTTCCCGTAGAGCGATTGTACCGGAATCCCGGTCTTACGGTCTTTCCCATTGGTGACCTCCGCTCCGGCTTCGGCCTCTCCTCTGAAACCGTGTTCCGGAGAAAAAATCTTTTCAATGCGTACCCCTAACTGATGGAGTGTGTCCACCAGATGGGTTCCGTAAACGCTGCTGGTGGGATTTGCCACAATGGCTATACGTTTACCTTCCAGTAGCGGAAGATAGCGTTCCAACTGTTCCGCACCCACCGAAATGGAATCACTTTTGTGAGGAGATTGACAACAGCTATTGAAAATAAACAGCAGGAGAGAGAGAAAGAGAACGGTGCATCGTTTCATAGGCATGGTACTGAAAAAAACAAATATCGGCTTTTGCGAAGAGTTATCAAAATCTGAGTACCTTTACCCGTTTATTGTGCGGGGTGTTCCTCCTATATTGAGAAGCGATGAATTTTGAACTTTTTGTGGCGTGGCGTATGCATACCGGGAAGCGAAAAACCTTTAGCCGGTCCTTTGTGCGTATCGCCATTGTTAGCGTGGCACTGGGCGTGGTGATGATGATTCTCTCCGATGCTATTCTCGTGGGCTTTCAACGCGCCATCCGTAATAAGATTGCCGGTTTTTCCGGACATATCCGGGTTTCCCCTCTCGCTGGTAACGACTCCTGGGAACAACAGCCAGTAGCGAATTATGCGGATTGGCTTGCGGAAATAAAGGCTTCCGAAGGGGTTCGTCATGCGCAGGTTTATGCGACAAAAGCGGGAATTATTCAGGCAAATAGTCAGGTAGAAGGAGTGGTGCTGAAAGGAGTGGGAGCAGATTTCTCTTGGGATTGGTTTGATGATCAGATGTTGGAAGGAGCCTCTTTTCGGGTCTCCGATACCCTGAAAAAGTCCAATGCTGTACTGATTTCAAAATATCTTTCCAACCGTCTATCGCTTCACCTGGGAGACTTGGTGGCTGTATGGTTTGTGAACAACAATGCCACTACCCGTGGGCGAAGGTTTGTGGTGTCGGGAATTTATGAAACAGGATTGGCCGAGTTTGACCAACTCTATGCCCTTTGTGATATTCGTCATATTCGGAAGTTGAACAATTGGAAAGAGGATCAGGTAGCCGGTGTGGAGGTGTTTGCCACCGATTTTAATGCCATCGATGAACTTAATGCCCGGATTTATCAAATGCTCCCGTATGATTTGGATGCCCGGAGCATCAAAGACCTTTATCCTCAGATGTTTGATTGGCTGGCTCTCCAGGATACCAACGTGGTGGTGATTATGGTGCTCATGATTTTGGTAGCCGGAATCACCATGATTGCTACGATTTTGATTCTGATTCTTGAACGAACCCGAATGATTGGTGTTTTTAAAGCATTGGGGATCAGTAATAATAGTGTGAGTCGGATTTTTATCTACCATGCTATCCGAATCTTTGGACGGGGTTTGTTGTGGGGGAATGTGGTGGCTCTTTCCCTGGCGCTTATTCAACGATACACGGGTTTGGTTACTTTGCCTCAGGAATCTTATTATGTGAGTACGGTCCCCATCGTGATTCATTATGGGCATATTCTTCTTATCAATGTGGGAACAGCTTTAATCTGTGCTGCCATGCTCATTTTACCCTCCAGGATCATCGCACGCATTGACCCGGTGAAGAGTATTCGAATGGAGTAGGGGCGTGTTATGGCGGGAGAAAATGAGCCCCTATTTTTTGTGCAATCCACACTCCCTTGTATCGGGATTTTCCCACCACCAACGACCCGCACGGATATCTTCGCCCGGAAAGATGGCACGGGTACAGGGTTGACACCCAATACTTGGATAATTTTTTTTGTGTAGGGGGTTTACGGGAATGTTGTGTGTCTCGATGAAGCTCCAAACATCTTCTTCACTCCACTCAATAAGGGGATTGACCTTGACCAATCCATTGTTTGTATCCCATTCTACAGCCTGCATATCCACACGGGTCACCGACTGGCTCTTTCGTAGGCCGCAGATCCAGGCATCAAGGCCGGAAAAAGCTCTCTTTAGAGGGGCCATCTTGCGGACATCACAACACTGTTTTCTGTCGGCTACACTGTGGTAGAAAAGATTGATCCCCTTTGTGTTTACCATCTCTTGTACTTGAGTGTAATCGGGGAAGTAAGTAGCGATTTTAAGATCGTATTTAGAACAGGTACGCTCCAGGAGATCATAGGTTTCGGGGAAAAGCCTGCCCGTATCTAAGGTGAAAATAGGAATGGGGAGGTGGTGTTTCGCAATGAGATATGTTAATACCTGATCCTCTGCTCCTAAGCTGGATGCTAAAGCGATGCGGTTGCCGTACTTTTCGGCCATAAAAAATAGAATCTCTTGTGCTGTTTTACCTTTTAAATGATCGTTTAACTTGTCTGTACCCATCATAATACGTGCTCCTTGGAGGAGCAAAGATAAGGAAATCCTTTTTTATGCCGATTTTCCTGAAGAGAAGGTGAAGAAAATGAATCCTTTTGTAAAAAAAAGCAGGTTAATCAATCTTAACCTGCTCTCTGTAGCGGGGACGAGAATTGAACTCGTGACCTCCGGGTTATGAATCCGACGCTCTAACCGACTGAGCTACCCCGCCATCTCCTTTTGGAGAGGGCAAAAGTATAAAAAAAAGTTTAATCCCTCTTTGATCTGTTTGAAAAAATCATAAAAATGAAAGATCCAGAACTGTCGAAAGAGACACAATGGCGTATAGGGAGAGAAGTCGGAAGGCTGAAATAGGGGAGTTTACAGGGGTAAATGACCATTTGGAAGAGAAGCATAATGAAGAAGTCGGATCCTATCGATGGAGTCCAACTTCCTATGGATATTGATCCATTGTGAATGTTTGTTATCTAAGTGTGATGGGATTTCTCTCCTTTTTTGAGCTGTGTCATAACCACTCCCCCTATAACAGCGACCATTCCCAGAATCTTGATTGCCGTGAACTGTTCACCAAGAAGGAGAAAGGAGGTCGCAGCCGTGAAAAAGGGGATGAGGTTGCTGAAAAGGCTTGTCCGGCTGAGCCCCAGTTCCCGCGTTCCAATAGTGAACAAGATAAATGCCAGGGAGCTTCCAAAAATAGCAAGAAAGAAGAGGTTGATAAGCAGCTCAGAAGTGATCGGAGTTTGAATGAAATGGGTGTATTCAAAGAGAAAAAAGGGCGGAAGGAAGAGGAAGATGCCCATAAAATTTTGGACGGCAACAATGGTTGCCGGTGCATATTTCCCCGTGAGATGTTTTAGGATGATTCCATAGCCCACCGCACTAAAAACGGCCATCCATAGCCAGAGGATCCCTCTCCCTGATTCGGAAAAGGAGAATCCTTTATCGTTTAGCATCAGGAGAATCCCTCCCATGGATATGATCATCCCCACCACATTCAGCAGAGCAAGCCGCTCTTTGTAGATGATACGAGCCGCAATGGCCGTGAAAATGGGAATGGTTGAGATAATTACGGCGCTTAAGGTGGCACTGCTGTATTTTAGGCCGTAGTTCTCACCAATAAAGTATAAAAAGGGGTTGAAAAGAGCAGAGAGAAAAAAGATTCCGTAATCATTACGCTGGATCTTTTCGATTTTGTAAAAGAGTTTAAGAAAACCAAAGATGATGGCCGAAGAGAGGATGAGCCGAATGAGAATAATGGTGAGGGGGTTCCAATATTTTAGGACAATCTTAGTCCAAACAAAGGTCATGCCCCAGAACACCATGGAGAGTACCACTCCGGCATAAACTTTTTTCTTTGTATCCATCTCGCCTTTTTTTTGGAGGGCAAAAATAACCCTTTTCTGCACATGTTAGGCGTGTGTGTAAGGGGGATGGATAATATCGTGATGTGCCATGAGAGATTAAGGGGCTTATTCCCCTTGTCGGATCATCTCGATAAACTCGACCTCCGCAATAATGGGGATGCCTAGTTGTTGGGCCTTCTCCCGTTTTCCGGGCCCCATCTTCTCTCCGGCTAAGAGGTAATTGGTTTTGGAGGAGATACTGCTGGTTAGCCTCCCGCCATAGCGTACGACAGCCTCTTTGATCTCCTGCCTGCTGAAATGGTTGAAAATGCCTGAGATGACAAAGGTTTTCCCCTGGAGATAGTTCTCCAAGGGGGCAGGCTTCTCCTGCTGTATTTCCATCTGTAATCCGGCGGCTTTCAGCCGTGAGATGAGTTGCCTGTTTTTCTCTTTCGAAAACCAGTTGCTGAGGCTTTCCGCAATTTTTTCGCCAATCTCATCTATCAGAATAAGTTCCATGATATTGGCCTGTATCAATGCCTCCATACTTTTGTAGTGTGCGGCCAGTCGCTGAGCTACGGTTTCTCCCACATGACGGATGCCCAGCGCGAAGAGTACACGGGGGAAGGCAACCTGTTTCGACTTTTCCAGGCTTTGGAGGATGGCATTGGCTGATTTCTCTTTTAAAGAGAGTCTTCGGGTTTCTTTGCCCTCCTCTTCGATGATCTTTTCCAACCCAAAGAGGTCTTCGTAGCGCAGGTCGTAAAGGTCGGCAGCATCATTGATTAGTCCGTTGTTGTAGAGCATTTCAATTTTTTCGCCCCCCAGGCTTTCGATGTTCATGGCCTTTCTGCTGATGAAGTGTTCCAGTTTTCCTTTCCGTTGGGGAGGGCAATCGGTTTCGTTGGGGCAATAGTGGTTGGCTTCTCCCTCTTTTCGCTTTAGGAGGGTATGGCATTCCGGACATTTTGAAGGAAAGCATACCGGGATAGCATCGTTGGCTCTAACCGTTGTGTCAACGCCCACGATTTTAGGAATGATTTCACCTCCTTTTTCCACAAATACGACGTCGTTAAGGTGCAGGTCGAAGGATTTGATGAAGTCAGCGTTGTGCAGGGAGGCGCGTTTTACGGTGGTTCCTGCTAGAAATACAGGCTCAAGGTTCGCCACAGGTGTGATGGCACCGGTTCTTCCCACCTGATAGCTGACAGATTGTAGGAGGGTGGAGGCCTGTTCCGCCTGGTACTTGTAGGCGATGGCCCAGCGGGGAGTCTTGGCGGTGTACCCCAGCACCTTCTGAAGCGCATAGTCATTGACCTTAATGACTACCCCATCAATATCGTAGTCTAGCGTGTGACGCGCTTCTTTCCAGGTCTCAATGCACTCCATGATCTCTGCGATACTGTGGCACTTGGTGATCATATTAGGCACTTTGAACCCCCAGGAGGCTGCCTTTCTCAGGTTGTCGTAGTGGTTGTTAAAGGGTAATGCTTTGCCGTGGAGAAAGTAGAGAAAACAGTCCAATCCTCGCTTGGCCACTTCGGTAGAGTTTTGTAATTTTAGAGAACCGGAAGCGGCATTTCGGGGGTTGGCAAAGGGTTGTTGCCCTTTCTCAATGCGCTCTTCGTTGAGCCGCTGAAAGGAGTCATGGGGCATGATAACCTCTCCCCGGATTTCAAAACGTGCAGGGTAGTCGCCATGAAGTTGCAATGGAATACGTTTGATCGTTTTAACATTGGTGGTGACATCGTCGCCTTGATTACCATCGCCTCTTGTGAGTGCATGAACCAAAATCCCCTTTTCGTAGGTTAGGCTGATGGCGACTCCATCATATTTCATCTCACAGATGTATTCCGGTTCTTCTCCAATATTCTTGGCCGTTCGTTGAATAAACTCTTTGATCTCCTCCTCACTGTAAGTGTTTGCCAGCGACAGCATGGGGGTATCGTGCTTGCGGGTAACAAATGTTTTGGTGAGGTCCCCTCCCACACGTTGGGTAGGGCTTTCCGGGAGGCGATAGTGGTGCTGTTCTTCCAGCGTTTCGAGTTCTTTCAAAAGGGTATCAAATGCGCTGTCAGGGATGGCCGGTGCGGCCTTTATGTAGTAGAGATAGTTGTAGTGGTTGAGTCTTTCTGTAAGTTCGTGGATTCGTTGTATGGCTTCCTTGTGCTTCATCGCTGTTCTCTGTCAAGTGCCCCGTTCCCGTACTTTAAGCCGGAAAGAGGGGGCTAGTGTGCTCTTTATGTGAGTTTATCCTTTAAAAACCGGGCCGTAAAACCGTCATGGGTGGCCACCATCTCTTCCGGTGTGCCTGTAAAAACGACCTCTCCTCCCTGTAGCCCTCCATCCGGCCCCAGATCAATAATGTGATCAGCCGACTTGATGATCTCCTGGTTATGTTCAATCACCAATACGGTGTGCCCTTTCTCAATTAGGGCGTTCATGGCGGTGAGGAGTTTTTGTATATCGTGAAAGTGGAGCCCTGTGGTGGGTTCATCGAAAACAAAGAGGGTGGTTTTGTCGGTATAACCTTTGGTGAGGAAGAAGGCAAGTTTAACCCGTTGTGCCTCCCCTCCGGAGAGAGTGCTCCCCGGTTGCCCCAGTTTTAGATAACCTAATCCTACCTTTTGTAGGGGCGTTAACTTGGCTACAATTTTGGCCTCTGCATTGCTTTTGGTCGCTTTTTCCTGGAAGAAGGTGATGGCGTCGTTGACCTCCATGTTAAGAATATCATTGATGCTTTTTCCTCGATATAAAATGTCCAGTACTTCCGATTTGTATCGTTTCCCTTTGCAACTTTCACAGGTTAGGGCAATATCGGCCATAAACTGCATCTCAATATGGACGATGCCCTCTCCTTCGCATTCGTCACAACGCCCTCCCTGTACGTTAAAGGAGAAGAATCCCGGTTTATAACCCCGGATTTTTGCTAACTTTTGTGCAGCAAATAGATTGCGGATATCATCAAATGCTTTTAGATAGGTCGCTGGGTTGGAGCGGGAGCTTCGTCCAATGGGATTCTGGTCAATCATCTCGATATCATGAATTTGCTCGATATCCCCGGAAATGAGATCGTGGGTACCCGTCTTTCCACTTGCGCCTCCATAGATGTTTTTTAGTGCCGGATAGAGAATGTGTTTGATCAGGGTGGTCTTGCCCGATCCACTGACTCCTGTAACTGCGGTAAGACAAGCCAGGGGAATGCGTACCTCGATATTTTTGAGGTTGTGCTCTCTCGCTCCTTTAATCGTAATGAAGTCGTTCCACTTTCTTCGGATTTTAGGAACGGGGATGAGGCTTTCATTCCGGATATAGTTAGCTGTTAGGGTATTTGCCTCCTTTTTCAGCGCCTTAAAAGAGCCCTGAAATACAAGCTCCCCTCCATTGCTGCCGGCTAAGGGTCCTATGTCAATTATTTCGTCGGCAGCACGGATAAAGGCTTCGTCATGTTCCACCACAATCACCGTATTACCAATGTCCCGCAGACGTTGCAGTACGGAGATCAGTCGTTCTGAATCGCGGGGATGCAGTCCTATGCTCGGCTCATCAAGGATATACATGGAGCCCACCAGGCTAGAGCCTAACGAGGTGGCCAGGTTGATGCGCTGTGCTTCTCCTCCCGATAGAGTAGAGGAGAGGCGGTTGAGGGTTAGGTAACCCAGTCCCACATCCATTAATACCGCCAGTCGGTTGGTGATCTCTTTGACCAATCGGTCACTGACCCTCTTCTCGTACTCATTGAGTGTTAAGTGGGAGAAAAAGGTCAGGCAGTGGCTGATGGGCATGAGTACCAGGTCCGTAATGGATAGCCCATTGATGGTAACATAGCCGGCATCCTTTCGGAGCCGTGAGCCTTGGCATTCCGGGCAGGTGGTTTTGCCCCGGTAGCGGCTTAGCATGACGCGGTATTGTATCTTATAAGTTTGCTCTTCAATGTGTTGAAAGAAATTGTCTAGCCCCTTAAAAAACTGATTCCCCGTCCATAAAAGGGAATACTCTTCCTTAGAAAGTTCATGAATCGGTTTATGTATGGGAAAGTTAAAGTGATGGGCTTCGCGGATCAAGCGCTCTTTCCATGCGCCCATTTTTTCTCCTTTCCAGCAGGCAATGGCTCCTTCGTACACCGAGAGGTTGCGATTGGGAATAACCTTGTCCGGGTCAATGCCGATCACGCTCCCCATCCCTTCACAGTTTTTGCATGCACCGTAAGGGTTGTTGAAACTGAAAAAGTTGGGGCTTGGCTCTTCAAAGTGAAGATGATCCAGTTCAAAGCGGTTGGAAAAGTTTTTTTGCTCCACCCCCTTTTCTTGCAAGAGAAGAACGTGGCATGTGCCATCCCCCTCCAGAAAGGCGGTTTGTGCGGAGTCTGCAATACGACTGCTGAAGTCGGGATCGTTATGACTGGGGACAATGAAACGATCTATGAGGAGTTGAAGAGCCTCTTCTGTTACCTCTCCTTCTTTGCTAAGTGCCTCCTCCATGGGGTGAATACGGTTGTTGATGACCACCCGGCTATAGCCCTGTTGTATAAGGATATCCAGATGTGCTGCCGGGGATCTACCCTCGGGGAAGAGGATGGGGCAAGTGATGATTCCCTTTGTGCCGGGCGGGAGCCCTTCGATATGGGTGGTAATGTCCGATACCGTATGTTTCTTCACTTCTTTACCGGAAATGGGACTATGGGTTTTCCCTATGCGGGCAAAAAGAAGTTTAAGATATTCGTAGATCTCAGTGCTTGTTCCTACCGTACTTCTCGGGTTTCGGGTGTTTACCTTTTGGGCGATGGCAATAGCAGGAGCAATCCCTTTGATCGCATCTACTTCCGGCTTAGGCATGCGCCCCAGAAACTGTCGAGCATAGGCACTAAGGCTCTCCACATAACGCCGTTGTCCTTCTGCATAAAGGGTATCAAATGCAAGGGAAGATTTTCCCGAGCCGGAGAGCCCTGTGATGACCACGAGCTTGTTTCTCGGTATCGCCACATCAATGTTTTTGAGGTTGTGTATTTTTGCTCCCTTAATGAGAATATACTCTCTGGAGTCGTATGTGGTGATGTCAAGAGCCTCTTTCATGGTTCAAAGATAATAATATCTCTCTTCTCTCTTAGGGTCTTTTTGTGTGTTAAAAAAAGGTGTTTTATCCCGTCGAAGGGTAAAAAGAGTTGCTTTGTTGACAACAATGTCGTATATTTGCAGGGTAAAAGAATACAAAAAGAACATTTCTTACATTAAACGACGTTAAATAAAACAATCTTGCCATCGGACAATATCTACGCTATTAAGTATTAACAGCTAAAAAACAACACGTTATGAACAGACACGTTAATGTATCTGATCAGGAGTTGGTGAAAAGGTATTTGTCCGGAGATTCTCTTTCTCTCGAGCTTCTTGTTAATCGCCATAAGAATAAGGTCTATGCTTATATCTTGATGGTTGTGAAAGATCGTGATCATGCTGATGATATTTTTCAGGATACTTTCCTGAAAGTGATCCATACTCTCAGGAATGGGACCTATAAGGAAGAGGGTAAATTTATTCAGTGGGTCATGCGTATTGCCCATAATCTTACCATCGATTTTTTCCGTAAATCCAAGCGTTTCCCTGTGACTGATTCCGGAAACGATGACTTTGATATTATGGATCGGTTGAGTATCTCTGATCCCTCTATCGAAGAGGAGATGATTACCTCTCAAATTCATCATGATATCCGTCAACTGATTGAACTGCTCCCTAAAGAGCAGAAAGAAGTGCTTCGCATGAGGCATTATTACGATATGAGCTTTAAGGATATTGCCGAACAGACCGGCGTGAGCATTAATACGGCTTTGGGACGCATGCGGTATGCCTTGATCAACCTTCGGAAAATTATTGAGGAGAAGGAGTTGGCACTTACTCTGTAGGCATTGAGTTGGTACACTCCCCTCTTTCTTTGATTCGACCGCACAACTTGCTTCCTGGGGTGCTCCTATTATGCACGAGCGTGGAGGGTGAGACTTTTTGAGGGGAGCGTACAATATTCCCTCGCTTGTTGCCGTTGCTATATTGAACCTATTTTAATGTGGCATAGCCTATGGATAAAATTTACACGCAACACAATAGTTATTTTCCCGTTTCAGAGAAATTTGATGAGTCGCTCATGGATATGATTCCCGAAGATATTGTGCCTGATGATCGTCTTGTGGAGGCTATTCTTGCTTATGACAAGGCCCTCTCTTTTGTTCGGACACAAACGGTTACGACCGCTTCTTTAATTTTAAATTAGCCATTATTTCTCTTTTTGGGATACCTTCTTCTATTCTCCTTTGGGGATGAGCTATGGTTTCCCTATCTTTGTTCTTCATGAAGAGAGAGGAGCGTTTTCGGTTGATTCTGGATTATTTTCAGCAGCACAATCCGGATGCAGATACGGAGCTTAACTACAAGACTCCCTATGAGTTGCTTGTGGCAGTGGTGCTCTCTGCACAGTGTACGGATAAACGGGTAAATTTGATTACGCCGGCCTTCTTTGAACGTTTTCCTGATGTTGCTGCTCTTTCAGAAGCTTCTGTGGATGAGGTTTTTTCGCTGATAAAGAGCTGTTCTTATCCCAACAATAAGGCTAAGCATCTTTGTGGGATGGCAAGGATGTTGGAAGCTGACTTTGGAGGGGTGATCCCCGGTGAGGTAGCAGCACTTCAGCGCTTGCCCGGTGTGGGGCGAAAGACGGCTAATGT
Source organism: Bacteroidota bacterium (assembly GCA_002748065.1). Lineage (GTDB taxonomy): Bacteria > Bacteroidota > Bacteroidia > Bacteroidales > BM520 > BM520. The sequence continues at coordinate 23,297 of PDRJ01000033.1, read as the reverse complement.
GATAGCTTCCATTATTTTTCACAAACCTGCCATGGCCGTGGATACGCACGTTTTTCGTGTCTCAGAGCGTATGGGCTTGACCTATCGGGCAAAGAACCCCCTTGAAGCGGAACAACAACTGGTGAAATATATCCCGGAGGCGCTGATTCCTCGCGCCCATCATTGGCTTATTTTGCATGGGCGCTATGTGTGTACGGCACTTAAGCCGAAGTGCCTGGAGTGTGGTGTGGCACCCTATTGTAAGACCTTTAATCGGCGAACTTGACACCCCCCTGTGGGGAGTGAACCTTTTGAGAAATGTGAGGTTTAATTTTTTTGTTTAATTGTAACTTTATAACAATGGCATTATTGAAACCGGGTGATAAAGCTCCCGAATTTGTGGCGAAAGATCAACATGGCAATGTGTTGTCACTGCGTGATTTTGCAGGAAGTAAACTAATCTTCTATTTCTATCCCAAAGATAATACGCCCGGTTGTACGGCAGAGGCTTGTAATTTGCGTGATAATTATCAACGCCTTTTGGATAAAGGGTTTAAAATTGTGGGAGTGAGCAAAGATTCCGAGAAGTCGCACGTGAATTTTACCAACAAGTACGAACTGCCCTTTCCGTTGATTCCCGATACCTCCCTGGAGGTGATTAAGCGTTATGGCGTTTGGGGTCCGAAGAAGATGGCTGGACGTGAATATGAAGGGATCTATAGAACTACCTATGTGATTGATGAGAATGGGGTTGTGGAGAAGGTTTTTAGTAAGGTGAAAACCAAGGATCATACGGAACAGATTCTTGCGGAGTATTAAGAAAAGAGCCCTAGTGTGGCCTTTGTTATTTTTATAGTTTTGAAGAGTGGGGCAACGTGATTTTTTGCCATTGTGTTGCTCTTGAAGGGGGTACGAATTCCCCTGTTTTGTATTAATTGATAACCATGTGAGGAGATTCTGGAGAAGAGGCGTATATGTAGGAGACCGGAAAATGGGAATGCCGAAGTTGGTCATGTGCCATGAGAAGGTGGAGCATTTGAGATGATACGTCTTTCCTTTTGAGGAGTTTCTGTTCATAAAATAAAGATCATTATGAGTGCAGATAAGCAGAATGCGGAAAAGATGAAAGCGTTGAAGCTAACCCTTGATAAGATTGAAAAGGCTTATGGTAAGGGAACGATTATGAAATTGGGAGATGAAGCCGTAGAGGATATCCCCTCCATAAGCAGTGGTTCCATTAGTTTGGATAGTGCCCTGGGAATAGGAGGATTTCCGAAAGGACGCGTAGTGGAGATCTATGGGCCGGAGTCTTCGGGGAAAACAACCCTGGCCATTCATGCGATTGCGGAAGCACAAAAGGCCGGAGGAATTGCTGCTTTTATCGATGCAGAGCATGCGTTCGACCGTTTTTATGCACAAAAGTTGGGCGTGGATACGGAGAACCTTCTGGTTTCTCAACCCGATAATGGAGAACAAGCACTGGAGATTGTGGATAACCTTATCCGCTCCGGAGCAATTGACCTGATTGTGATTGATTCCGTGGCGGCTCTTACGCCTAAATCAGAGATTGAAGGAGAAATGGGGGACTCAAAAATGGGGCTTCAGGCTCGCTTGATGTCTCAGGCCCTTCGTAAGTTGACCAGTACCATCAGTAAAACAGGAGCTGTCTGTATCTTTATTAACCAGTTGCGGGAGAAGATCGGAGTGATGTTTGGAAACCCTGAGACTACAACGGGTGGGAACGCATTGAAGTTTTACTCCTCAGTACGCCTTGATATTCGCCGAACCTCTACGATCAAGGATGCGGATCGTGTGATTGGTAATAGAGCCCGGGTGAAGGTGGTGAAGAATAAGGTGGCTCCTCCCTTTCGTCAGGCAGAGTTTGATATTATCTATGGTGAAGGAATCTCCAAAATTGGGGAGATTATCGACCTGGGAGTTGCGTATGATATTTTGACCAAGTCAGGTTCCTGGTACTCCTATGGAGAGACCCGTCTTGGCCAGGGGCGTGATGCGGTAAAGAATCTTTTGATGGATAATCCTGATTTGATGGATGAAGTGGAAGGGAAGATTCGTGAGGTAATGGCGAAGAAATAGGTATGAAAAAATTAGTAGCACGACTTTTTCCTGGAGCGTTTATGATCCTCCTCTTCGCTTGTGGAGGAAGGAATCTTCAACATGCGGAAACAGCCACGGTAACTCCTTCCGCTGAAGAAGTTTCGTATGAGGACTTTCTTCGGGCTCGGGCTATCGCTAGAACGGCAGCGGATAGTTTGCTAGAAGCACTTCAGGATATTGATTATGTAATTCAAAAACAGGGGCTCACTGTGGAAAATGGGATTCCCCTCTCGGAAGTATATCTTCAAATGGGGAAGGCTGAACAGGCTCAACAGGCGCTCTACTCGGTGTTGGAACTTCATCCTGAGGATCCGGAGCTCTTCGTGGCCATGGCGAGGCTCTTTCTGATTCGTCAAAATTATATGATGTGTCACCATTACGCTTCACAGGCGTACGAAAAGGATAATACCCTCACCACTCCTGTCTTTTACGATGGACTTGCCTATGCCGAAGAGGGGGATACAAGCAAGGCGATCAACTGTTTTAGCAATGTGCTTCTTGTGGACGATGCGCATTATGAGGCATTGATACAGTTGGGATTGATGTATAGTCAAAGGGGAAATCCTTTGGCCCTTCAATACTTGGAGCGTGCCTTACAGATTCAGCCCGATAGTATGGAAGCTCTTCATCTGCTTGGACTTTTTCAGCAGGAATCGGAAGATTATGAAGAGGCACTGGAGACGTACGGTAACATATTAGCCATGAACCCTACCTATGTGCACGCTCTTTATAACTCCGGTTATATTTACCTCACTACTTTTTTTAATTACGACTCGGCGGTCTCCTATTTTGATCGGGTGGTTTCCCTGGAGCCGGATTATGTGGATGCTCTTTACAACCTGGGATACTCCTATGAGTTGCGTGGGGACTTTATGAATGCACGCAAATATTTTCGGAGGGTGTTGGAGTTAAATCCCGGGTATGTATACGCCATTCAGGGGATTCAGCGAGTTCGAAAGTAGATTACCATCTTTTTTATCCTCTCTAAGCTGTTTTTGGGTCTCTCTGGTAGTCCATGTATAGAGACCTTGAGATCGTCTCTCTTGATCGATTATGTGAGGCCGTTTTTTTGGGGTCAGGACTCTTTTTTTTCTTTTTTCAGCGCATTTAGAGAATTAGACTTCCCACTTGATACACCAGAAAAGAGACAACCCATGCGAGTCCGGTGGTGTAGAAAATTTCAAAGAGGGCATATTTCCACTTTCCTGACTCTTTTTTTATGGTTGCCACCACGGCAATACAGGGAAAATAGATAAGAATGAAAAGCATAAAGGTGATAGCTGTTAGCGGTGTGAAGAGTTTTTTACCTTTGTTAGGGCCCGTCAAGATAGTTTGGCTCTTAATCCGATGGGGGAGACTTTGTGCCTCCATGCCGGGGGAAGGAGGGAAGAGTACTCCTAGAGTGCCTACAACCACCTCTTTGGCCGGGAGTCCCGCTACAATGGCGCATGACATCCTCCAGTCAAATCCTAAAGGTTTCATTATCGGGGCAATAAAGGTTCCTATTTTGCCAATATAACTGTTTCTTTGCTCCTCGCTTTCCTTCATAAGTTCCAACGAAGAGATTTGCTTCTCTTTTGTGGCAATATTCTCCATTGAAAGGCCTTCCGCATGGTCTATCTCCTCTTGTAATTGTGTGATTTTTGCCTCGTAGTTGGTGGTATATTCCACATCTCTGGGGAAATATCCTAAAGCCCAGATGATCATGGAGGCGATGAGTACGATGCCTCCGATCTTTTTCAAATAGGCGGCCGTGTTAAACCATACGTGCATTAGGATACTTTTTAAGGTGGGAATTCTGTAAGGGGGTAACTCCATCACAAAAGGCAAGTCTTCCTTCCTGAAAAAGACTTTTTGCAGTAGAAATGCGGAAAGAATGGCTAAGATAATGCCTGAAAGGTAGATGATGAAGAGAATGGTCCCTTGGTTATTCTCAAAGAAGGCTGAGATGAAGAGGATATAAACGGGTAGGCGTGCACCACAGGACATGAAAGGGGTGATAAACATGGAGATAATTCGGTCTCTGCGACTTTCAATAATTCTGGTGGACATGATGGCTGGTACGTTGCAGCCGAAACCCATTACCAGAGGAATAAAAGATTTCCCATGTAGCCCGATGCGGTGCATGGCCTTGTCCATGATAAAGACCGCCCTGGCCATATAGCCCGAATCTTCAAAGATAGAGATGAAAAGATAGAGGATGATAATGTTGGGGAGAAAGACGATGACACCTCCCACACCTCCAATCACCCCGTCAATGAGAAAATCCTTTATAATCCCCTCTGGCATTCCTTGATGAATCTGTTCTCCAAGCCATTCTACTCCCTGTTCAATCCACTCCATAGGATAGGCTCCCAAGGTGAAGGTGAGGTAAAACATGGCCCACATAAGGAGTAAAAAAATGGGGAATGCATACAGTTTATGGGTGACAATGAGGTCGATGAGATCCGATTTTCTCATGCGTTTCTTTTGGGAGGGTTGATAGGTCTCCTTAAGGGCTCCCGCAATGAAACCGTATCGTGCATCGGTGATGATGGACTCTGTATCCTCCTTCATGAAAGAGGATACGATATTAATCTGTTGGTTAACAGTCTCTTTAATATTTTCTGCGTGGTGGAGGGAGGCAATGCGTTCTTCTGTTTCCGCATCTTTCTCCAGGAGTTTCGTGGCGATAAACCGGGGGGATACCCTATCGGTGAGATCCTTGCTATCGGAACTTGTTGTGATCTCCTTGGTGATCTTGTCAATGGCGAGTTCCACAGCCCTTCCATAATTGACCTGTATGGGGCGGGAGACCTTGCTCTTTCCCTCATATACGGCGACAATCTGTTCCAATAAGGCTTCTACACCCTCTCCCTTTGAACCCACCGTGGGGACAATGGGCATGCCCAGTAGTTTTGCCAGTTGTTCTATTGCGATCTTATCGCCGTTTTTCTCCAACTCATCATACATGTTTAGTGCGATTACTACTCTGATATCCATGTCGATAAGTTGCGTGGTAAGGTATAAGTTTCGTTCAATGTTGGAGGCATCGACCACGTTGACTACCACATCAGGCATTTTGTCGCGGATGTACTCTCTTACGTAGAGCTCCTCAGGAGAGTAAGCCGTAATGGAATAGGTTCCGGGTAAGTCCGTTACGTTGATTTGATAGCCGTCATGATAGAAGTGAGCCTCTTTCGATTCCACCGTTACACCTCCATAGTTTCCGGTGCGTTCGTGTCGTCCACTGGCATGGTTAAAGAGAGAGGTCTTTCCTGAATTGGGGTTTCCCACAAAAGCAATGTTAATTACTTTCTTTTTACGCCGGGCATAGGCTTTGAAGCTCTTTTTCAGATCGGATGTGCCGTTTTCGTGGGGGATAGATTCCAACTCCTGCTCCCCATTTTGTCGGAACTTTTCCTCCGTCGCAACCTCCACCAGCTGTGCCTCCGAAGCTCGTAAAGAGACGTTATAACCCAGAATATGATACTCTGTAGGATCTCCCAAAGGGGCTCTTTTGATCACGGAGACCTCTCTCCCCGCTACAAACCCCATCTCCATGATGCGCTTTCGAAAAGCACCAGTGCCCTTTACCTTTGTGATAATCCCTTTTTCCCCTTGTCGTAAGTTAAAAAGTGTCATTACTTTTAATTTAGTCTAAGTTTAAATTACAAGCAAAGGTAACGATAAATTTGTTACGGGAAAAGAGGGGAGGTGAAGCGGGAGGAGCCTAACGGGGTAAGGGTAGAGGGAAATGGGTTGCGTTATGACTTCTACTCCTCTTCTGTGAGTACATGGTGGATATAGTGGAGGGTCTCCACGAGACGGCTTCCCCAGTGCGAAGTAAAAAAACGCTTCAGTTCTGCCACTGCATTCTCCTTGGCTGCCAGTGAGTTCTTTTGATATAGCAGGGTGAAATCCTTGAGATCCTGGTAGATATCTGCCAGGTTTTCAGCCAGGCTTCCTTTGGAGGGGGGCTCCATATCCATCTCCTGGTAATTGTAGTATGGGAAGTTATCGAGGGAGCCAAATTTCTCTCTGAGGGGGGTAAAAATGTCTTCCCATTGCATCTCCGTAACATAACGTTCGTTGGCTTCCGGGTATTCGGGGAGAATGGTGGGGAGAAGGGCCCCCTTCAGGTAGAGAAGGGGGATCATCTTCTGCATATAGGTTAAAATATCCGCTCTTTTGTAGTTGGAAGCCTTCTCTACGAAGAGGCAAAATTCAACGGCAACGGTAAACATTTCCAATACGCCCTTGGAGGCAACAGGGTTTTCCTGGGAGGTGGTCATTGGCCTGATTTTAGGTGAAGGTTTTAGTTGTAAACTATTGGAATTTACTTAAATATCTCTGTAAGGGCTTCCAGTTTTCGTGTTAGTTCCTGCTCCTTTTCCGGGTACTCCTCTGGTTTTTCCAGGGGCGTTTTAACGCTGAAATAGTATTTTATCTTGGGTTCTGTGCCAGAGGGTCTGGCTGTAATTTTTGTTTCGTCTGCCAGTATAAATTGCATCACATTGGATGGTGGCAGGTTAATGGCTTCTTTCTTTCCTGTTTGTTGATTAATTTTGACACTGTTGAGATAGTCCAAAACCGTTACAACAGGGGTGTTATTGAGCTCTTTGAAGGGGGCGTTTCGGTATTTGTCCATCCATCCGGCGATCTCTTCTGCTCCCTTTTTTCCTTGGCGTACCACCGATAGGAGGGACTCTTTATAGAGTCCGAACTCCACGTATATATCGGTGAGTAGCTCTTCCATGGTTTTTCCCATAGCGTGTGCCCATGCAGCAGTTTCTGCAATCATGGCGCAGGAGATAACGGCATCTTTATCGCGAACATAATCTCCCACAAGGTATCCATAGCTCTCTTCGCCACCTACCAAAAAACGTTTTTTTCCTTCTTGTTCACGGATGATCGCCGCAATATATTTGAAGCCGGTGAGTACATCATAGCTTTCGACTCCGAATTGTTGAGCAATCTCCTTCAGAAGTTCAGTTGTTACGATAGTTTTTACAATGAATTCATTGCCTTTTAGTTGCTTTTCTTTCTGTTTTAGGATGTAGTAGAATAGGAGTGTAGCTGTTTGATTTCCATTAAGTAGCGTGTATCCTCCCCGGCTGTTTTTGATGGCAATACCCACCCTGTCACTGTCGGGGTCTGTGCCCATTACAAGTGCTGCATCGATCTCCTTAGCCTTTGTGATGGCCATGGCAAGGGCTGCAGCCTCTTCCGGGTTAGGAGAGGCTACGGTGGGGAAGCTTCCGTCGGTGATATTTTGAGCTTCTACGGTGGTTACCTCTTGGAAACCAAACCTCTCAAGAGCCATGGGAACCAGTTTTACGCCAGTTCCGTGAATGGGGGTATAGACGATTTTTAGATCATTATGCGCTGCAATAGTGTGGGGAGATAGGCTATAACTGGCTATTTTTTCGATATAGGCCGTGTCTATTTCTTCTCCAATATGTTTGATGAGTGAAGGTTTTTTTTGGAAATTAATTTCGGTAACCTCCTGGATGGAGAGTACCTCATTGATGATGTTTTTGTCATCGGGGGCAATGATCTGTGCGCCATCGCTCCAGTACACCTTGTAGCCGTTGTACTCTTTGGGGTTGTGGGAGGCCGTGATCATAATACCACTGTGGCATTGGAGGTGTCGTATGGCAAAGGAGACTTCCGGGGTGGGGCGAAGGGCATCGAAGAGGTAGACCTCAATCCCATTGGCCGATAGGACACTGGAAGTGACTTCCGCAAAGAAGGTGTTATTGATGCGGCAATCATAGCCGATAACAACTTTTATAACCGGTTCATTGGCAAAGGCCTTACGTAGGTAATTGGCTAGTCCCTGAGTTGCTTTTCCTACGGTGTATTTGTTCATGCGGTTGGTGCCGGGGCCCATGATGCCGCGCAGTCCCCCTGTTCCAAACTCCAGATCTCGATAGAAGGCATCGGTCAACTCCGTGTCGTCAGCGTCGATTAAGGCTTGTACGGCTGCTCGGGTTTCGTCGTCATAATCAGCGGTTAACCATTGTTTTGCTCGTTGTAGGATCTTTGGGTCTGTCATTGTTCTTCGAGTTATAAATTTTGTTGCGATATGCGGTCAATACATTGTTTTAGCCCCTCTTCCCATGTGGGCATGGTGAAGTGGGTTTCTGTATTCAGTTTGTTCGTGTTGAGGATACTGTATGCGGGGCGTTGTGCTGCCGTAGCATAATCTTCCGTAGAGGTTGCCGTAAGGTCGGGGGTAAGGCCACTGTATTCAAATGCTTTTGCCGCAAGGTGATACCAACTGGTGTATCCTCTGTTGGCTACATGAAAGTAGGTAGTCTCCTCGGGGTGGGGAAGGTTGCTCAGAAAGAGAATGGCTTTGGCAAGATCTCCTGCATAGGTAGGGCTTCCATATTGGTCGTTGATGACACGTAGGCGTTGATTGGCCCGAGCCCGTTGGAGCATGGTATGAATGAAGTTGTTTTCGAACTCCGAGTAGAGCCATGAGGTGCGTATGATAAGGGCTTTTGCTCCGGCGTTTGCAATGGCACGTTCTCCTGCTAGTTTGCTCCTTCCATAAGCATTGAGGGGGTTGGGAGGATCCATTTCCAGATATCCTGTTTTTTGGGTGCCATCAAAGACGTAATCCGTGGAGAGGTGAATGAGAAGTGTGTGGTATTTTTTGCAAAGAGCAGCTAGTAGGCCAGGAGCCTCTCCATTGATCTTAGTGGCAAGTCTCTCCTCCTTTTCGGCGCCTTCTACGTTGGTATAGGCGGCTGTATTAATCAGAATATCAGGTTTTATCTCTTTAAAAAAAAAATCAACTGCTTTGTCATCGGTGATGTCAAGTGATTCCACATCTGTGGAGAAGATACGATGTTTCTGTATCTCTTCATGGCATCCAAGAATGGACTTTCCGAGTTGTCCGTGGGCTCCTGTGAGTAAAATCTTCTTCATCATGATGATACGTTGATCAGGGGGGGGCGTTAATGGCCTTTTACATGAGGTTGAAGTCCTACGCCAAAATAGTCAAATCCTTGTTCAATCAGCTCTTCACGGTCATAGATATTGCGCCCGTCAAAGATGACAGGATTTTTCATCCGTTTTTTCACCTCTTTGAAGTCGGGAGCCCGGAACTCTTTCCATTCCGTAGCAAGAATGAGTGCATCTGCTTCATCCAATGCATCATACATTGTCGTGGCATAGTCAATCTTTTCTCCCATTATTCGCTTGGATTCCTCCATTGCCACGGGATCATAGCCCGTGATTTCGGCTCCCTCTTCCAAGAGTTTATGGATGATTTCCAGCGAGGGAGCCTCCCGCATATCATCCGTTTGGGGTTTGAATGACAATCCCCATAGTGCGATCTTTTTACCCTTTAGGTCATGGTTAAAATAGTGTTTTGCCTTGGTTACCAAGGTGGACTTTTGCTGATTGTTGACCTCTTCCACCGCTTGCAGGACACGCATCTCGTAGTCATGTTCCCGAGCTGTACGGATGATAGCCTTCACATCTTTGGGGAAACAAGATCCACCGTAGCCAATGCCGGCATAGATGAATTTGTTGCCGATACGAGTATCACTTCCAATACCTCGTCGTACATCGTTGATGTTTGCTCCTGTTTTTTCACAAAGATTGGCGATGTCGTTCATGAAACTGATCTTTGTGGCCAGCATGGCATTGGCGGTGTATTTCGTCATCTCAGCACTGGGGATGTCCATAAAAATTACCGGATGTCCATTGGCTGTAAAAGGCTTGTATAGCCGGGTAAAAAGGGTTTTTGCTTTTTCAGAATTTACGCCCACCACAATACGATCCGGTTTAAGAAAATCTTCCACGGCCGAACCCTCTTTTAGAAACTCTGGGTTGGACGCTACGTCAAAGGGGATTTCCTTCCCTCGGAGGAGAAGCTCTTGCTGTATAGTGTGGTGTATTTTTTCTGCAGTTCCTACGGGAACCGTTGACTTTGTGACGATGAGCATATAGTGGTTCATCTCCCTTCCTACGGTGCGTGCCACTTCCAACACATAGTGTAGGTCTGCACTCCCATCCTCGTCAGGAGGCGTTCCTACTGCACTGAATACAATTTCTGCTTTCGGTAATGTTTCGGCAAGGTCAACGGTAAAGTGTAACTTCCCCTTTTGGATGTTGCGCTGTACCATCTCTTCCAGCCCCGGTTCATATATGGGGATCTTTCCTGCTTTAAGATGTGCGATTTTTGTGTGATTTGTATCTACACATGTGACATTCATTCCCACCTCGGCAAAGCAAGTACCCGTGACAAGCCCCACATAGCCTGTTCCTACAACGACAATATTCATAACGAAAGAAATATGATTGCTATTTTGAGGCAAAGTTAATGATAATGCAATATAATTGAGGATGTGTGGAAATAATTTTTCTCCTTTTTGCATAAAGATGAATCTTCCATGCCTATTAAGGGATACACAACGGGATGATTATGGGGACGGAAGAGGGGGGGGGAAGTCGGAAGTCGGAAGTCGGGAGACGGAAGAGGGAAGAGGGGAGAGGGAAGAGGGAAGTTGGAAGTCGGAAGTCGGGAGACGGGAGACAATTTTTGGTGAATGTTGCCATTAATCCAAGCCAAAGGTTACAAAATACAAACAGCTGAACGATAGATTCGCCTCTTTTTGTTGTTTTTAGGGTGTTTTAACTTGTTGTTAATCAGTATTTTTGTTGTTATTAACACGGTGGTGTTGATAAATTGTGTTGTTGTTGTTCTAATTGTTTGTTTATGAGGTGGTTATGTTTTTGTTGTTCTCTTTTTCTACGAATTTTAGGAGGTTTGACGGGTGTTTTTCTCGTAGTTTTTCTTGTTGATGATTAGGTTTATTGTTTGATAAATAAGGTTTTATGTATAGGGGGTGGTGGTGGTGTTTGTGTGGTGTGTTTATTTGTTTTAGTGAATGAAAAATGGTTACTTTGTAGCAGGAAGGATAAGTGTGAAAGAGAGCGTGTTCGCATTGCTGATGACAGGAAAAAAGGAACAGAGGTGCGTCTCTCTGCAAGGTGGGTTTTTTTCGTATCTTTGGAGGTGGTGGAGTGTGGTTCTGAGGGGAAAAAAGAGGAAATTTGTACTTGAAAGTGCGTTTTATATGAAAAAAAGACAAATCTTGGAGCAGACACTTGTTTATTTCGGAAATGAAGATTACTTTTGTGGCTTAATGCAAGTTATGGTAAAACCGTTTATAGTATTGAATAAGGATCGGCAGTTATCTCCTCAGGAGAGGTTGAGCAGTCTTGTAAGAAGAGAGGGGTTGGTCTTTCCTTTTTTTTGTATATTTGCCCGTTTTGTCATGGATGTGAATAGCATTAAATATGAACCAAAAATTAATTAGTGGTATAATCAATTATTTAAAACCAAAATCATCAGTTATGAAAAAATTAAACTTTCTGAGATTTGCAACGCGCCTCACGTTATTGCTCACGGTAGTGGTAGCGTTGGGTCTTTCTGCAAACGCACAGGTTACGGTTCCCGACGGCTTCCAATATCAGGCTGTCGCTCGTGACGCAAGTGGTGTTGCTCTGGCAAACACTCCTATCACCGTCCAGTTTACTGTAACCGCCGACGGTGGCCTCAATGTTGTTCAAACGGCTAACGTAACAACAAACGACTTTGGCCTCTTTAATCTTGTAGTTGGTGCAGGTATCGACTTCGAAGGTCTCGAGAACCCCCAAATCAATGTTCAAATTGATGCAGGTGCAGGTCTCGTGGATATGGGTACGGTACCTTTCCAATCTGTTCCTTACGCTGCTGTAGCAGGTAACGTAGCTTACGTAGAGAATGGAATTCTTCATGTGGGTAACGATACCTTCAACACAGGTAGCTTCTTTAATGGTACTCCCGGTGTGGTTGAGCCTTCTCAAGCTGTAGTTGTTGATGCCAATAAATCCATTGAAGGATTTGGTGATGTATCAACCGAAGGCTCCTTGGTGGTAGGTTCTACCATTACTGCAAATAACTATGTTCGTATCCTCTCTACTGCCAATAACACCAACAATAATTGGAATACAGGTGCCCTCCAGGTTAATGGTGGTGTTGGAATTGCCAACGATGTATGGATTGGTGGTAGCTTCCAGGCTGAAGGTCCTGCTTCTGTGCTTAGCCTTGATGTGCTTGGTGGTGACCTCAACGTAACTGGTAATGTTAATGCAACCGGAGCTGCTGGCTTCGGCGGTGACCTGAATGTAGGTGGTAATGCTAATATCGCTGGTGATCAAGACGTTACAGGTAATAGTACGGTAGGTGGTGATGCTGCTGTTGCTGGCAATGCTACTGTAGCTGGTAATGTTGCTGTAGGTGACGCTCTTAACGTTACTAACGATGCTACTCTTGGTGGAGCCCTTGAGGTTGCAGGTGACGGCTCTTTTGGCGGTGATCTTACCGTTGCAGGAGACATGAACCTTACCGGAGACCTTACTGCAGATGATTTTTATGGAAACTTCCATGGCGGTACCCTCGATCTTGGAGCCAAGTCAGTTACCATTACAACCATTGCAACAGCTGTTGCTAACACCTCTGACGCGTTGGTGACTAACCAAGGTGTTTGGAATGCTGATCAAGCCCTCCAGGCTAACATCGATGATAATACGGAACTGATCGCTTCCAATGCAGATGATATTGCTTCTAACTGGGAATTTATCATGAATGATGTTGATCTTCAGCATGTATATGGTAATGGTAATGAAATTGAGATTGCTCCCAATAGACCTGTTGCTCTCTCTTCCAATAATGCAGAGGCTGCTTTTACCGCTCATCTTGATGATATTGCAGCAGATCAGGCTGTTGTTGAGGCCGATCTTAACGGCGATTATATGACTAAGTTGGCTGCTACTGAGGGCCAAAATGCTTTTGGTGTAAAAGCTGTTATTGCTAACAATAATGCTTTTGGTGCATTGGCCGCAACTATTGTGGAGTCCGGTGTTGCTAAAGATTATGCAGGTTACTTCAATGGTAATGCTTTTGTGAAGTCTGAGCTTAGAGTTTCTGAGTCTGGTTTCCTCTATGTGGATAATACGATTGGTTCTGGTGATTCAAACTCCGGAGCAATGGTTGTTAAAGGTGGTGTTGGTGTAGGTGAAAACCTGAATGTGGCTCAAGATGCCAATGTTGGAGGAGATTTTGCTGTTAGCGGTAATACGTTATTAGGTAACGATCCTATGGGTGATACTTTCACCGTGAATGCCATGACCTTACTTAATGGTGCAACTGCAATCCATGGTCCAACCATCATTACTGGTGAAACTGCAATTAACGGAGCAACTACCGTTACTGGTGTGACTACCTTAAATGGTGCTACTACTGTAAATGGTGCTACTACGTTGAACGGTGCTACTGCCGTAAATGATCATTTAACTGCTTCTTCTCTCCATGTAACGGGTACTTCTGATCTTGATGGTGATGTAACTGCAGGGGCTGATCTCGATGTAGCGAATGAACTCTTTGTAGGCGCTAATGCTACTGTAGATGGTAGTATCGATGTATCCGGTGATGCTGATATTGATGGTAATGCAACGATAGGTGGTGACGCTAGTGTGGGATCCAACCTCTCTGTTGGTGTTGCTATCTCTGCTGCTGCTGGTCATTTCCATACCATCAACGCTAGTGAAGCTGATTTTACCACATTTGAAGCTAATGCCGGTAGTATAGATGAATTAGAAGCTGGTGAGATAGCTGCAACTAATGCTGGTATTGAGCATCTTGCTGTGGATGTTGATATCGCTTTTGATGGCGTAACGGCAACTGGTATCATCACCGATGCTGAGGCTGCTGCTGCTGCTTGGGATGATAACGATGCAGAACTGGCTACTGCTGGTGCTATTTACGAATATGTAGAGTTCCGTGCTGATGCTATCTATTTCCAGGAACTTTATGACAATGCGGTAGCAAGTGGCAATCTCGTTAATTTTGATGTTGTGACAGCTGATAATCCTGTACGCTTCCTTACAAGTGATAGTGAAGCTTACGTTGCTCGCCTTGCGGATGCAGGGTCTACTAATCCGTTGATTGACGGTGCCGCTGTTTTTGCTGCTGATGAGGCAGAAGGTAACTGGGCTGCTCTCGGAACTGTTGTGGCTGGAACTGACTATGCCGCTTATTTTGCAGGTAATGTATACACCTCTAGCGATGTAGCTGTTGATGGTGGTTTAACAGTATCCAATGATGTTTATGTAAGTGAGCACGGCTCTGTTCGTATTGATAACGAGGCTAACTCAAACAATGACCAATCCGGTGCTTTGGTAGTAGACGGTGGTGTTGGTATTGGCCACGATGTTCACATTGGTGGTTACGTACAGACAGGTTCTTACATCGAAGTAGGTGGTGATGCTACTGTTCATGATGATCTTGTTGTAGAAGATAATACTCACCTTGGTGATGATGCTGCTACGGATGTTTTGATCGTTGATGCTGCAACTACCTTGAATGGTTTGACAATGATTGATAATGATCTTACCGTAACAGGTACTGCTGACATCATTGGTGCGGTTACCGTTTCTTCTACTTTGGATGTGGCTAGTGATATTACCGGTGGTGGTAACTTGGCCATTGAAGGTACTTCTCATCTGAATGGTAATGTGACTACAAGTGGTACTATCGCTGCTACAGGTAGCATTACTACGGGTGGTGACCTTGGAGTAGGTGGAGACATTACTGCTGCTGGTGATATTGTCGGTGAAGGTGATTTGATGATTCTTGGACATACTGACTTGTTCGGTACTCTTACCGTTTCTGATGCAACTACCTTGGGAGACCTTAATGTTACCGGTACTTTCGCCCTTGATGGTGTTGAAAGTGCAACCAATAGCGAGATTATGATTGGAAGAGGTGCTGGAAACACACCTGTTTGGGGTACTGCTTCTGATATTATGGCTGATCTTGAGGATGGTGCCGGTATTGCCGATTTCCTCTATGATGGTGGAAGCGCTGTTCTTATCCATGCTGAGGTAGATAGCGAGACCATGATGTTCAACAACGTAGGTGATGGTCAAATTGCTGTGAACCAAGATTGGGCATTTGATTGGACAAATAACCATGGATTTGGACGTAATATTGAGGTAGCAAGTGATGTGGCTGTAGGGAATGCTCTTACTGTAGCTCACAATGTTACTTTGGGTACTGATTGTGGGGATATGCTGACGGTAAATGGTGCAGCTGATTTCAACTGTGCAGTTTCTTTCTCTTCTATCATTCTTGATGGTGTAACTCTTAGTGAGGTACGTACAGTTGCAGAAGGTATCAGGACAGATGGTACCGCTACTGATAATGCCATCGCTACTGAGGCTGCTATCGCTGATTGGTTGCCTGAAACTCGTGGTATTGCTGAAGCTGAAAAAGCATTGGTACTTGACGCTGCCAATACGATTATAGCTCCTGCTGCTGGTGCCTTTAATATGGATATGGGTAATGGACATCTTCACGCTCAGTCTGTAAGTAGTGCTAACCTGGAAGTAACAGGTACTGTTACCGCTACTGGTGCTACTACTAACCTGGGAACTACTAATATTGGAAATACCCTTACCGTTACTGATGAGGCTAACTTTGATGGAGAGACTCATTTGAATGAGTTAGTGCTTGATGTGACTAATACCTATGGTGTGGATGCAACACTTGCTGCTACAGATCACTTTGTAGTTGCTACTAACGGTGGTATAACCTTGACACTTCCTGTTGCTGGTGTTGAAAATGGCCAGGTAATGACCGTTCTTAATTCCGATGCTGCAGCTGGAGTGAGTGTTAACATGGGTGTTGCTGGTCATTATAATCTTGTTCCTGAGCATGCCGAACAGTTTGTTTTCTATAATACTCGTTGGTATCCTGTGGACTAAGATCGATTTCTTCGATGTTAAAATAACCTTGCGGGGATAACCCGCAAGGTCATTTTACCTCTCTCAACAAAAATGTTTAAAATAGTTATTATGAAAAGAATTTTCACATTTATACTCAGTTTCGGCTTCCTGTTGGGCGTTATGGCTCAAAACGTCGATCAGTTCGTAATCTCCAGTGGAGGAAATCATTCGACTGATGTGGGAAGTGGGATCTCTCTGAGCTGGACCATCGGTGAGACGGTGATCGCTACGCTTGATAGTGGTAGTGGTGGCCCCATTCTTACCCAGGGTTTCCATCAACCAATGAATTCTTTTAGCGGACAGGTTGTTGTGGTTCCTGCGGGATGGAGCGGCCTTTCAAGCTATATTGATTATACCGAGGATGTTTCTGTTCTCCTGAACCCCGTTATGGCGGAGTTCATTATTCTTAAAAACCTTACACAATCTTACTGGCCTCCTACCAATAGCATTGGTAACTGGGATCCTTACCAAGGATATAAGATTAAGGTACAATCGGAAGTAAGTCTTTATTTTGAGGGCACTCCTCTGGAGAACAGAGAAGAGGCTATCAATGATGGTTGGACTATTATTCCTGTGCTTGCCGATCACAATGTCGCTACTGCTGCTCTTTTTGCGCCTCTTGGTTTCAATTTAGAGATTGTAAAAGAGATTGGGGGGAATGGCGTATACTGGCCTGGTCAGGAAATCAATAGCTTACCTTTCTTAACTCCGGGTCGTGCTTATATGGTTTATTCGCATGCTCCTGCTACTATAGACTTTGAGGGTCTTAAGGGTGGCCTTATTGAAGGCGAATTTTATCCTGAATTTGTCAATAACACACCTTGGAACGACGTTGTTGCCACTGGTACTTCCCATACATTGGCTGTTTCTGCGGATGCACTTGCAGAGGTAGAGGGGCTTGAGTATGGTGATGTGATTGGTGTATTTACCCAGGATGGTCTTTGTGCCGGTGTTTTCGAATACCTCGATAACAAAGGTGCAATCGCTATTACCGCTTTCATCGATGATGAGACCACCAAGTTAACGGATGGTTTTACCATTAACGAAGCGATGACGCTTAAACTTTACAAACCTTCTACTGATGAGGAGTTTGTGCTTGAAGCTACTTATGATGAGAGTATGCCTAATACCAATCTTTTTGCGGCTGCTGGTCTCTCTAAGATTAATGGTCTTGAGAAGAGTGCTACTGGTTTGAACGACTTTACACTGAATGATGTGGAGCTCTATCCGAACCCGGCCAATGACTTTGTGACTCTCAACGTAATAGGTACCCTTTCAAACGCTGCAGAATATAGCATCTATGGTGCTGAAGATGGAAAGGTTTTACGCAATGAATCATTGACATCTAATCAGGTTCGCGTAAATGTTTCTACCCTTGCTCAAGGTGTCTATTTTGTACGTGTTACTGATAGTGGCCGCGTAGTTGTGAAAAAACTTATCATTCAGAACAACAAATAGGGTGCTGCATAAATAATTTTGTAGCATCATAAAATTTCTGAATGCAGATGTTTTTTCTAAAATATCTTTGCGGTATATGAAATGATTGTAAAGCATTGTGGCACAAACCTCTTCGGTATTCTTTAACGGGGAGGTTTTGCCGCACTTTAACGATTTCTTACATGTAACTTACTTATTCAGATTAGTATTAATTTAAAATTAGCATTATGTTTATAAAAATACGAACGTTGGCTTTTGTCCTTTTAACCTGCTTTTTTGCTTTTGGGTCTATGGCTCAGGCTCCTGCAGGGTGGACAGCCATGGCTACCGATAACAATATGACCGTATCTGTTCCGGCCTCGGTGCTTAACGGTGCTCCCATTCCGGTTGGATCTTGGGTGGGTGCCTTTTACACCACTGACGATGGAGCAGAGCGTTGTGGTGGTTCATGGCAATATGACGGGACTTTTCCTTTTGCCATTTCCGTTTTTGGAGATGATGCCCTCACTGCCGTTAAAGACGGATTTGATGTGGGGGAAGCCGTTATTTGGAAACTTTACCATGACGGTTTCGAATATCCTGGGAATGATGTGGTCACCCCTAACGGGATGCAAGGAGGAGGTGCCCCCTCTCCAGAGAATAGTGTGACCTACTCGGTTAATGGGCTTGTTAATGGCTTGGTTACGATTCTTTTTACGGGTAATCCTATTCCCCAGTCGGCCATTACCGGTACTGTCACAAAGAACTCTTCTACACCGGCATTGCGGAATGTGAAGGTGGTTATTGAACCGGGTAATTATGTTACCTATACTGACCATATGGGGTCCTATTGTCTTTACCTTCCTTTAGGTTCTTCCGGAACCATTACACCCTCCAAGACGGCTTGGGGATTTACGCCTGAGGATCGTGTCTTTGAGGACTCTCCCGCCTCTTTGACGGGAATGGATTTTTTGGGTACACAATATGCGGTGACCGGTACGGTGACCGATCTCAATGATGAGCCTATGGGAGGTGTGAGTATTGAGTATGAGAGTAACGATGGTTCATTGAATATTATCAAGGCAACGAACCCTGAGGGAGCCTATCAACTGAAGTTACCTCCAGGCTCTAGTGGTACCATTACTCCTTCCTTGTTGGATTACTCCACATGGCCTCCTACTGCATACTATTTTGATCCTGAAACGATTACCATTGCAGATTTGAACGCTCCTCTTTCCGATCAGGATTTTGTGGGATCGCTTGATCCTTTCCACTTTAACCTTTGTGGATCTGTTTCTACGGCAGTCGGTGATCCTGTAGCGGGTGTGGAGGTGACGTTTGTCTCTTCTGTGACCGGTGCTACTGTGATGGCAACGACGAATGATCAAGGCGATTATTGCCTTGTGGTGGATCCGGATGATAGTGGGGTGATTACGCCTGCTGTAAGTGCAACGGTTACTGCTTTCTTTCCGGAGAATATCACGGTTACCAATGTTTCTGCCAATATGGATAATCTGGACTTTATCGCAACCCTGGCGGGAAATACCTACTCCCTGTGTGGAACGGTTTCTCTTGAGGGGGGAACTGCTTCCGTGGAGAGTGTGGCGATGACCTGTACCATTGCGGCTTCCGGTAATGTGCTTACAACCAACCCCGATGCTTCTGGTAATTACTGCTTCGAGGGTGTGTCCGAGAATAGTCCAGTTACCATTGCAGCTCAACTGGAGGGCTATACCTTTGTACCTGCCTCCATTGAGATTGCCGATGTTACCTCGAATCAGGAGGATCTTGATTTTGCGGGTACGCTTAATCAATATACCATTTCTGGTTTAGTTACTGATGATGCCTCTTCTCCCATGAGTGGTGTGACCGTGAGTCTTGCAGGGCAAGCTGACGTGGTTACTGATACCGATGGGGTATTTACATTTACCGTAGATCATGGTTATACCGGTACAATGACCGCTACCTTGGCGGGCTTTATTTTTGTACCTGAGGAGAGAGCGTATACCAACCTTTCGGCAAGTCAGGTTGACCAAAATTTTGTAGGAACCTTATATACTCATAATATTTCCGGTACCATTACTGACGGAAGTAATCCTCTTGAGAACGTAGTGGTTAATTTCTCTAATGGAGCTGGTGAGGTTCATACCGATGCTTCTGGATTTTATGTGATTGCTGTACCCGATCATTATACAGGGGTGGCAACTCCCGTATTGGCCGGTTACTCTTTTGTTCCTACTACCATTGAGTACAATGATGTTACCAGTGACTATCCCGATCAGGATTATGTGGCCAGTGGTATCACCTATGTCGTAAGTGGTACGATCTCTGATGAGGCAGCTAATGGCGTTGCTGATGTTACCGTTACCTTTGATGGCATAGCGGATCCTGTTCTTACTGATGCATCAGGATATTATGAAAAAAATGTACCTCATGGATGGACAGGTAACATCACGCCTTCGAAAGAGGGGTGGGATTTTGCACCCGTATCATTGGCGCTTACCAATGTGGTTGCCAATGCTCCGGATCAAGATTTTGTCGGAGTTTTACAGACGTTCCCCGTGAGTGGTTATGTGACAGATGCTGTTTCTGGTAATGGCGTGTATGGTGTAAGTGTACTCTTCAACGGATTGGGTAGCACTGGTACCACTGTGACTGGTTACTATATGTTTGAAGTTCCTTATGGCTACAGTGGTGATGTAACGCCCTCTAAGATTGGTTACTCTTTTGATCCTACCGTTATTACCCTCTCGGATGTTACGATGGCTCTTACCGCACAAAATTTTGAGGCGGCCATTAATACTTATGAGATTTCAGGTACGGTAGTAGATGATATGGGGAATCCTTTGGCTGATGTTGTGATTTCGCTTACCAATGGCGGAGGATCAGCAATTACAGATGCCGAAGGTGTTTATAGCATCGAGGTAACCCACGGTTACACAGGTGTTGCTACTCCTGTAAAGAGTGGATATATTTTCGATCCTGCAAGTGTTAACTATACTTCCGTGGGAGGTGATCTTCTCGGTCAGGATTATGTGGGTACTGTTGTTCCTCCTCAGAGTTATATGGTTTCCGGTACGATTGTGAATGAGGCCGGTGATCCTATGGAGGGTGTAGAGGTGATGTTCTCCAATGGTGGTGGAACAGCCACTACAGATGCTGCAGGTCTTTTCAGCATTGAACTTTACGAAGGTTACTACGGAGATGCAACCCCCGGTCAAGCGGGTTACCTCTTCACTCCTGTGAGCACTCCGATTATCAACCTTTCTGAAGATCTTACCGGGATCGATTTCCAAGGGACTCCGGCAAACCTTCCTCCCGGTTGGAATTATACGAATACCGCTGAGTCTCACCTTATCTCTGTTCCTGCATCGATTCCTGCTACCCTTAACGGTGCGCCTTTGATGCCAGGGGATTGGATTGGTGTCTTCTTCATGGATGGAGCCACGGAAGTATGTGGTGGTGCCATAATGTGGAATGGTAGCGCTAATGTGTCGGTAACGGCTTATGCTGATGATAACTTGACATCCGATAAAGATGGATTCTACGTGGGAGAAGCGCTTAATTGGAAAGTATATAGCCAAACGGCTCAGATGACCTTTGATGCGGTAGCTACTTACAATCCAGCGTTACCCTCTTCGGATGGACTGTTTGCTATTAATGGACTGTCAGCTCTTACCAGTCTCACTGCAACCGGTGACTCCTACACTATTAGTGGTGCTGTTGTTGATGGTGACGGTGATCCGTTGGCTGGCGTGGTCGTAATGCTCACTAATGGCGGTGGTAGTGCCACTACCGATGCCAGTGGTCTTTATGAGGTGCAAGTCCTTCCCAATTGGGCAGGTACAGCCATTCCTTCCATGAATGGATATGATTTTAATCCTGCTCAAATCGTTTATGCGGCCGTGGTTGCCGATATGACGGATCAGGATTATGTGGCAAATATCAATTATTTCACCATTTCTGGTGTTGTTACTACAGCTGATGGCCAGAGCTTAGCTGGTGTTACCGTTTTCTTTGACAATGGAGGCGGTACTTCTGTAACCTTCCCTGATGGTTCCTATAACTGTTCTGTACCTTATGGTTATACCGGAACAGCTTATCCAAGTCTTGAAGGATACCTTTTTGAACCGGATAATTATGTTTATAGTCTTGTTGATGAAGATATTACTGATCAGGATTATACGGCATCTATTGCAAATCTTCCTCCGGGTTGGGAATTTACCCCTACGGTTGAGACGCACGTGATTTCTATTCCTATGGGCTCGAATCCCTCTATTAACAACGTACCCTTGTCACCCGGTGACTGGATTGGTGTCTTCTATGAAGATGCTGCAGGTGTTGAGAAGTGTGGTGGTGCCATTGCATGGGATGGTTCTTTGAATGTGGCTCTTATCGCTTATGGTGATGATGAGACCACCCCTGATAAGGATGGCTTTGTGCATGGTGAGGATGCCTTCGTTTGGAGAGTATACTCTGCTATTGCTGATTTGGAAGTTACCGATGTCACTGTTGTTTATGATCCTTCGCAGCTTCATAATGATGGTATCTTCTATATCAACGGTCTTTCTGCTTTACTGAACCTTTCAGCTACAACAGATGTGACCTATGCCGTTTCCGGTGTAGTGACCAATGCTGAGACCGGCGATCCGATGGAGAATGTTACCATTGACTTTGGAGCAATAGGTTCGACTACCACTGATGCTACAGGAGCTTACTCCATGGATGTACTCTTTGGTTGGACCGGTTCTTTGAGCGCCGTTTATCCTCGTTATAGCTTTGAACCTTTGAATTATGGCTTGACACAAGTGATGGCTCCTCAGTCAGACATTGACTTTGAAGGAACCTTGTTACCCTATCCTCCGGGTTGGGAGTATGATATCACTGACACAGACCATACCGTTGCTGTGATGAATTTTGCGAATCCAACCATTGATGGTATGCCTTTAGAGGCTGGTGACTTTATCGGTGTATTCTATTATGATGCTGCTACTGATGAGGAGCGTTGTGCAGGCTATGCTGAGTGGCAAGGAGCGAATACCTCTGTTACTGTTTATGGTAATGATGCAACAACTCCAGAGAAAGATGGTATGGACGTTGGCGAGGCTTTCCGCTGGAAAGTTTACAGCTGGGGTGCTGCCATGCAATATGAAGCTATTGCACACTATGATTTGACTCCTCCCTATGTGGATGGATATTTCGCCGTTGGAGGTTTGTCTCGTGTTGTGAATATTGCTGCCGATCCGTTGGCGATTACCGCTTCTGCTAATCCTGAGGTGATCTGTAATGGTGCGACTTCCCAGTTGAACGTTGTGGCAACAGGTGGTAGTGGCTTTTACACCTACTTGTGGGCACCGGCAGAAAATCTTTCGGATCCTAATATTGCTAATCCTGTGGCTACATTGACTGAAACTACAGAATTTACAGTTACCGTTAGTACTTTTGAAAATACAGCGACAGAGACCTTGACTGTTGAAGTTTATCCGGTTCTCGCCGTAACAGGCAGTGGAGCTCAGACTATTTGCTATAATACTGCTCCTGAAGCTCTTACAACTACTATTATCAGTGGATCCGGCAATTATTCTTACCAGTGGCAGATGGATCAAGCAGGTGAATGGGTAGATATTGAAAATGCTACCGCTGCAACTTATGAGCCCGGTAACCTTACCGAGACCACTTCGTATCGTTGTGAAGTCACAGATGATTGTCGTGTGGCTTATACTCCCGTTATTGTGATTACAGTATATGACGAGTTTGTAGCTACTGCGGCTGCTGACCAGACTATTTGCTACAACACCGTGCCCGCTGCGCTTACTGTAACAGCTGCTGGTGGTGCCGGTAACTATACTTACCAGTGGCAAGTAGAAGAGGGTGGTGCCTTTGTGGATATTGCTGATGCTACTGCGGCTACTTATCAACCCGCAGCATTGACGGCTACAACTGTTTATCAG
>PDRJ01000047.1 GCA_002748065.1 Bacteroidota bacterium | reverse complement strand
ATCCATTGCATGTTGTGGTGGTGGCAGGGAGTGCCTCCTCCGGTGCTGACTACCGCGTGATCGTTTTCGTTTAGCGTTCGTAATTGTGCCGCCTCCACATTTCGGAATTGTGCTTCCCCCTTTTGTTGAAAGATCTCCGGGATGGAGAGTCCCTGGTGGGTACTAATGAGGAGATCTAAGTCATAAAAGGGAAGGCCTAACCTGCGAGCAAGTTTTTTGCCGGTGGTACTCTTTCCACTGCCCATATAACCAATTAAGAAGATAAGCATCCGATGGGGTTTAACGATACGAAGGTAAAAAATAGATCGCTCGATTCGGAGGTTAAGGATTGGAAGTTACCGCTTTTTTAATGGCTTCAACCATTTGGTCAAACTCTTTCCGCTTAAAGAGGCGTGTGAGGTAGATGATTTTTCCCTCTCGATCAATAATGATATTTCGGGTCACGCCGGCTTTTTCATGGGCAAAGCGTTTAAACACCTCACTGCCGGGATCCAGTGCCAATGGATAGGTGATGCCTGTTCTCTTTTTGAATGCTAAAACCTTCTCCTGGGGTTCATCCCGGTCGATACCGATAAGGGTAAACTCATTTTTGTCAAAAACACGGTAGATCTCCTTTTCGATATAGGGCATCTCTTTTCTGCATACCGGGCACCAACTGGCGGTGAATTGGAGCATGACCACCTTTCCTCGCTGCTCTGAGAGGGTCCAGGAGCTCCCATCGTCCAGGGTGACGGTAAAGTCGGGAGCCTGTTGGCCGGTTTTAACGATATATCCTCGATCCGGGCCTTCTTGGCCAAAGAGCAATGGGGAAGTGGCAAGCGAGAGAAGCATCAGGAGGAGAACAGAGAGGGCTATGGGTTTCATAATGGAGGGAGATTTAGGGTTACGGTACGTTTTTTAGGTGTTTTTTTAGCTTCTTTATGGGGCTCGTAACGACTGGATATGGCAGATACAGTGTGACTTTCAACACTTGTGCTTCCTCTCCATAGGAAATGATTTCCGGTAAAAAACGCTTCATTACCAGCGGAGTCGATGACTTTCCTCTCCTTACGATGGCTCTTTTTCAAAAAAATAACAGGAATTCAAGCTCTGCCACAGCCTATGCGATGGTCGTGCCCCATTTTTTTCCTTCTCGTCTATATCTTCGTCTCTTTTTGAATGACATCGTGAGCGCCTCCTTCGATGATACTGGTGGAGGAGACAAGGGTGATTTTTGCTTTATTTTGGAGCTCAGGAATGGATAGGGCGCCGCAACTACACATGGTGGATTTCATTTTTCCCAAGGTGATATTGAGGTTATCTTTCATCTTTCCGGCATAGGGTACATAGCTATCTACTCCCTCTTCAAATTTCAGGTGTTCGGCACCTCCCATATCATACCGTTGCCAGTTGCGTGCACGATTGGATCCCTCCCCCCAGTACTCTTTTACGTATTTACCATTGATCATCATTTTTTTGGAGGGACTCTCGTCAAAACGGGCAAAATAGCGTCCCATCATCAGAAAATCTGCACCCATGGCCAGCGCCAGGACCATGTGGTAATCCTGTACGATTCCCCCATCACTACAGATCGGAATGTACTCACCGGTCTCTTTGAAGTAGGCGTCGCGTGCCCGGGAGACGTGAATAAGTGAGGTGGCTTGCCCCCGTCCGATTCCCTTTTGTTCTCTGGTAATGCAGATGGAGCCGCCGCCTATTCCCACTTTGATGAAGTCGGCACCGGCTTCAGCAAGATAGCGAAAACCCTCTTCATCCACCACGTTGCCAGCTCCTACCTTAACGTGTGTGCCATACTGTTTCTTAATAAAGTGAATGGTCTTCTGTTGCCATTCGGAAAAGCCGTCCGACGAGTCAATGCATAGCACATCCACTCCCGCTTTGATCAACTCCGGCACACGGTCTTCGTAATCCCTGGTGTTGATTCCGGCTCCTACCAACAGGCGCTGCTCTTCATCGGATAATTCATTGGGGTTCTCCTTGTGGTTTTCATAATCTTTCCGAAAAACAAAATACCGGAGATGCTGTTTTTTATCGATAATGGGAAGGGCATTGAGTTTGTGATCCCAGATAATATCGTTGGCCTCATTGATGGATACCCCAAACTCTCCGGTCACAAGCTGATCAAAGGGGGTCATAAACTCTTTCACTTTCTTATCATGAGGATCTCTTGAAGGGCGGTAATCCCGTCCGGTTACCATTCCCAAAAGAATGCCGTTAGAGGTACCATCATGGGTGATCCCAATGGTTGAATATCCTGTTTTCTTTTTCAGGTCTATAACATCTTGTAGGGTGTTGTCCGGTGTTAGGTTGGCATCGCTGATCACAAAACCGGCTTTGAATTTCTTCACTTTTTTGACCATCTCCACTTGGGACTCAATGGGCTGAGAACCAAAAATAAAGGATAACCCCCCATTCCGAGCCAGCTCAATACCCATCCGGTCGTCCGAAACGGCCTGCATGATAGACGAAACAAAGGGGATATTTAGGTTGATATCCGAGGTCTCCCCCCTTTTAAATTTGACCAAAGGACTCTGAAGTGATACCTTGGAGGGCACACTTTTTGTAGTGGTTAATCCGGGGATGAGGAGATACTCACTGAAGGTCCGGGAAATATCATTGATGATTCTTGCCATGGTGATGTCGTTAAGAGTTTGAGCAAAGTTACAAAAAAACAAACATCCCGGGAAATAGCGGCGCCGTGAATCTGTACGGTAATGCCCGTGGGGTAGGGGTGGGAGAAGATGAAAATAGCTTTTGAGCCATTCATTGTATAATATTTACTACTTTTGTTCCATAGAAGAATTGGAAGGATAAGAAAATTTAATATTTTGATTATGAATTTATTGAAAGGAAAGACGGCTTTAGTTACAGGAGCTTCCCGAGGAATAGGCCGAGCCATTGCTCTGTGTTTTGCAGAAAATGGTGCCGATGTGGCCTTCACCGATTTGCGTTTGGATGAACATAGTGAGCAGTTGGAAAGAGCGATCGCCTCTTTGGGCTGTAAAGGGAAAGCCTATGCCTCTAATGCTGCTGATATGGCAGATAGTATCGCTACAGTAGAGGCGGTTATCAAGGAGTTTGGCCGTATCGATATTCTGGTAAATAACGCGGGAATTACCCGCGATAAATTGATGTTGCGCATGAGCGAAGAGGATTGGGATATGGTGATCAATGTGAACCTTAAGAGTGCCTTTAACCTTACAAAAGCAGTGCAACGGTATATGATTAAACAACAGGGTGGCTCCATTATCAATATGAGCTCTGTGGTGGGCGTCAGCGGAAATGGGGGACAGGCCAACTATGCGGCATCCAAGGCGGGGCTTATTGGCTTTACCAAGTCCATTGCCCAGGAGCTGGGCTCCCGGAATGTGCGCTGCAATGCCATTGCGCCCGGGTTTATTGAGACAGAGATGACCCATAAGCTTTCGGATGAGGTGCGTGAAGATTGGGTAAAACAGATCCCTTTGCGTCGTGCCGGCCTTCCCAAAGATGTGGCTGATGTGGCTACATTCCTTGCGTCAGACCTCTCGGCGTATGTAACAGGACAGGTGCTTCAAGTGTGTGGTGGAATGAATACGTAATGGTTAATCCGTTGACTCTTCTCCCCATTATTAATAACAGTTGGATCGCCTTTCTTCCCCTTGCCCTTGTGGGGGGAGGGGTGTATGCTTTTATCCTATATCGAAAGAATAGCATAGAGGGAGTCTCTCCTTTGCAGCATGCTCTTTTGTTTATGCTCAGACTCTTTGCCATTGCCCTTTTGATTCTCTTGCTCTTCAATCCGGTGATCCGAAAAACGGAGTCTTCCATTGAAAAGCCGGTGGTGGTGCTGGCGCATGATAACTCCCTTTCGGTAGCCTCAACCAAGGATTCGCTCTATTACAGGGGGGCGTGGTTGCGTCGTTGGGAAGCCCTCTCCACTTCCTTGGAAAAGAGGTTTCATGTGCGTAATCTTTTGTTTGGTGAAACTGTTTCAGAGGGCGTGTTGCCCTCCTACGAAGCGTATCACACTGATCTCTCCTCCCTGACTCGGGACCTTACCCGCCGATTTGCCGGGAGACGTGTTGCGGCAGTGGTGCTGGCCAGCGATGGGATCATGAACCGAGGTGTTGATCCTGTATGGGAATACCACTTGGATGCCCCTCTCTATACCATTGCACTGGGAGATACGGTTCGGAAAAAAGACCGCTATATTCAACGACTTTTTTCCAATGAGATTACCTATGCTGGCAATGTGGCTCCTTTGGAGGTGGATTTTGGAGCAACGCTTTCTCAAGGCGAAGCGGTTACCTTGTCGGTGTACCATGGGGAGAAACGGTTGGATCAAAAACGATTCTCTGTGGACTCCGATCACTTCTTTACCACTGCCTCTTTTGCCATTCCTTCCCATAAACCGGGCCTTCAACGTTATTCAGTACGGATAGATAGAGGAGATGGGGAGTTGAATGTGAGAAATAATCAGCAAGACTTTTATATCCGTGTATTGGAGGGGAAGAAGAAGGTCGCTTTGCTCTCCTCCTCTCTCTCCCCCGATATCTCCTCATTAATGCAGGCCTTTCACTCATTGAATAGCTACGAAACCGATTATGTGGACTTGACGCAGGATTCGGAGTTTTCGTTGAAGGAGTATGATATGCTGGTTCTATACGGTATTCCTGACGATGAGGCTTTTTGCAAGAAAATTCAAGCTTCCCAATTGCCCCTTTTTGTGATTTTTACCCATGGTGATAATATTGCTGCCTTTAATAAGTTGGAGGCAGGAATTCGGATAAATCGAAAATCTGAAGGGATAAACAGGGCTTATCCTGTTGTGAATGAAGATTTTAATTTCTTCAACCTCTCTCCGGAGTTGGCGGATTTTATGGGGGCGTGCGCCCCGCTTCGTGTGCCTTTTGCCTCCTTTGA
Organism: Bacteroidota bacterium; assembly: GCA_002748065.1. Taxonomy (GTDB): domain Bacteria; phylum Bacteroidota; class Bacteroidia; order Bacteroidales; family BM520; genus BM520. Next base: position 11,620 of record PDRJ01000047.1, on the reverse strand, counting down.
AATGGCTGCCGGAACGACCCCTTTATTGTTGCAAAAGATTGGTAATGTAAAGACCTCTATGCCCTTATTGGCCCTCTCCAAATCGTTGGATCGTCGTTATGCCATGCTCCTTGGTGATGGGTTTTGGTCCTGGCGAATGAGTGCCGCTAAAGAGGAGGGAACGCCTCTTTTGTTTGATCAGTTGCTCTCGGGAGTGATGCAGTACCTCTCTGTTCGTGAGGAGAAAGAGTTTCTCTATGTGAAGTGCAAAGAACGTTTTTATGAGAATGAGCGGATCCGGATTGAGGCAGAGGTCTATGACGAAAATTATCTATTGAATAATGAGGCGGAGGTCTCCTTGATCCTGACTTCGGAGAGAGGAGATCAATTTCCCTTTGTGATGCTACGCCGGGGCGAGGGGTATTCCCTTGATGCGGGTACTCTGTTGCCTGGAGCCTACACCTATGTGGCCTCTGTACCCCATTCCAGTGGACGGGTACAGGCCCATGGCGCCTTTGTGGTGTCAGAGACCGTAACGGAGTTGAATCTGTTGGTGGCCAACCATGAGATATTGCGCCATTTGTCTGCAGAAAATGAGGGGGCGACCTACCTCCCTTCGGAGATTAGCCGTCTGGAGAAAGAGCTGCAAGAGGAAGAGGTTGCCAAGCCCATATACTCTGTACGGGAGATTTTCAAAGCGTGGGTAAAGGATATACGAATCTTTTTGCTGATCCTTGTACTCCTAACCATCGAGTGGTTTCTTAGACGATATGCCGGCTCCTATTAGCATTCCCGATACTCTCTGAGTGCTCTTCGTAATGCTTGTCTTCACAAAAAGAGGGTAAAAGGGGTACTGCGGCTATGCCCAATATATTGCATTTATCGCTGTAAATGCTCTTTTTTTCCTACTCCTTCCAGCAATCTCATCTTACGGGGCTCTTATCTATGACCTGATTTTACGGCATGGCCAATCAAAAACAGTCAACGTACACGATGTAGCATGAGGCTGATGGTTAGGATCTTCTCCAAGCTGTTCATAACACGCTCTTTGGTTTGCATCAAATGATCCCACTTATCCTTCTTTTCCTATTTGTGATTTTACATGGCGTCTATCCATAAAGTCAGCGTTTGAGCAGCGGCTGTATAGAACGTTCGAATTCAAGGCTTGCGAAGGTTGAAACAGGGGCGTTTCCTGAAGTAAATGCCCCTTTGGAAGACAGGCATAACGAAGAAGTTGGACTTTATAGACGGACTCTACTTACAGATCACTTTTGACTGTGATAACAAGTAGGGCCACATAGATGAGAAGGCAGTAAGCTATACAGATAAGGATATCTTCCCCCTTGACGAACTCTTGAAATTCATGTCCAAAAATCTGCATAAGAGAGTTCTTGGGGATTTGGATAAGGTTGATTGCCGCTTTGAGCGGAAAAAAACGATTGAATGGTTCTCCTACCTTAAAGGCGATGATGGGTTCAGCGATGAGGCTGTAAAGGAGCATACTTAGAATAGCGACAATAGGTTTTTTGATAACCATGGCAAACAGAAGGCACACCATAAGGTAAGTGGTGAGCTCCAGGAAATAAGCAGGTGCAAAGAACATCTTTTCGGTGATAAGCTCCCAGGAGAGCGCCCCCTTGTTGTGGATAATTCCATTGGCAAAGATGGTTAGGAAGATCAAAAGGGTTGTGAAGAAGGCCGTACTCAACGCCATGATCACCTTGGAATTTACAATCTGTATCTTGCTCATCCCATTGATCACACTCTGTTTTAGGGTTTTATGTGTAAACTCGTTGGTTACTAGCATGATTAGCAAGAAACCGGGGAAGATCTTGATAAACCCGGCAATAAAAAAGAGGTTGTGCCAAATGGCAGGAAAGGCGTAAAGGGTGAATTGGGGAGGAGAGAATAAGCTGGAAGAGGGATTCGGAGATACCGACTTGTTGAGCATAGACTCCAAAAAGCTAGCACCCAGCACAAAGCCAATGATAAAAAGCCCCACAAGAATCCATACGGTCTTATAGCTTCTGACTTTCAGAAATTCGATTTTAAGGTAATTAATCATCGTTTAAAAGGTGCAGAAAGTGTTGTTCAAGTGATTGGTGAATGGGGGTGATTCGTTTTAAAACCACGCCTTTGGAAAAAAAGTATTGGTTGAGATCCTCGGAGGTTTTTCCCTCCGCAAGGGTACAGACCATTTTGGGGTAATCGTCGGAATAGCTCTCAATAATTGGGGAGTTTTTCATGTACTCCTTCAGGTTAATAAGACTATTAGCTTCAATCTCTACTTTAAGCTCTTTTTTTACAATCTCCTCTACTGTGGCCGTTTGAATCTTTTTCCCTTGGTGAATAATCATCACATCGGTACAGGTTTTCTGAATCTCATCCAGAAGATGGCTGGCCATGAGGATGGTTTTCCCCGTTGAGGCAATCTCTTTAATAAGTTGACGGATCTCCGCAATGCCCGTGGGGTCAAGTCCGTTGGTGGGCTCATCGAGAATAAGTACCTCCGGGTTGCCCAACAGGGTGCTGGCGATGCCTAGCCGCTGTTTCATTCCGAAACTGAAGGTCTTAAAGGGACTTTTCTCACGTTCTTTGAGTTGTACAATCTGCAACACTCGGTCGATATCATGGTAATCAACACCTTTGATCTGACAGGCAATTTTTAGGTTTTCCCTTGCTGAAAGGTAGGGAAGAAAGTTGGGCTGTTCCAAAAGGGCTCCCACCTTCCGGCGACTTTGCGGTGATGGTGCTTTCCCAAACCATTGGTAGTTACCGCCATCGGGAGCAATAACCCCAAGAATGATACCCAATGTGGTGGTTTTTCCACTGCCATTGGGTCCCAGGATGCCAAAAACTTGCCCCTTTGTGATGGTCAGGGAGAGATGGTCAACGGCATGAACCTTTCCAAAGTGTTTGTCCAGTTGCTGAATGGTTAAAACAGTAGGCTCCAAAATAACAAGTTTATGATGAAAGATAAAACGTGTTTATAAAGGGAATATTGTTTTCTTTGGAAAGAATCGAGAAGTATTAGGGGTGGTACAGGAGGAATACCGCTGGTCTTTTGTGATAGGGAAGGGGTTCCTTTGCCCACTGTCGGATGGACATGGTGCGGATGCTTTCCGAGGGTAGGGTGAGGTCACATCCTACGCAGAGTAGCGTCTCCGGATGGCACCGCTTGAGGATGCTTTCTAACATCTGCAGGTTTCGGTAGGGCGTTTCAATGAATATCTGTGTTTGATGGGTCTGGTAGCAGTTTTTCTCAAGGATCTTCAGCATGGCCTCTCGCTCTTTTTGCTTTCGCGGCAGATATCCATGGAAAGCAAAGTTTTGGCCATTAAACCCGGAAGCCATAAGGGCTAGCAAAATGGAGCTAGGACCGATGAGCGGAACTACTTTGATATTTTTCTGTTGAGCAATCTTTACAATTTCTGCTCCCGGATCGGCTAAACAGGGAACTCCGGCCTCGGAGAGTAGGCCTACGTCCTTCCCCTCCTCCAGCGGTTTTATGAGGTTGGGGTACTCCTCTGCCGGCGTATGCTCGTTTAGCTCCCCCATCCAGGTGGTTGCAAAATCTGTCTTATAACCCGCTTTTCGAAGAAAACGACGAGCGCTTCGTCGGTCTTCTGCAATAAAATGCGTTAACTTCTCCATAATCCGGAGGTTTAATGCAGGAAGAACAGCACTACTCTCTTCCCCTCCAAGAAGCGTAGGGAGGAGGAACAGCGTGCCGTGTTTTTTGTGCTTTGTCATGGCTCATACGAACTCGGGAAAAGGTTTTCCCGGAAAATGAGGTTATGCCTCGTTGATCTGTTTCACGAGAGCCTTACAGGCTCGTTCCAATTTGCTGTAAATCGTTTCAAAAGAGCGATAGCCCTTATAGAGTGGATCGGGGATGATTTTATTCTTCTTCTCTTCATCAATGAGGTTCATCATAAAATCTACCTTCTCCATATGCTCTTGTGATGCCCCGGAGGCATACCGTACGTCACGGTAATCGCGTTGATCCATCACATAGATTCTATCAAAACGTTCAAAATCTTTAGGGTCAAACATTCTGGTTTTATGATCAGAGAGATCGATCCCATGAGCTTCTGCCACCTTTTTTGTTCGTTTGTTCACCGAGTGCCCAATATGATGAGGTTCAAACCCGGCAGAATCCACCTCTCCTTCGATATGGTGGGCTTGAAATTCTCTTCGGAGAATTCCCTTGGCTAAGGGCGACCTACAGGTATCGCCCATGCACACGAATAGTACATTCATAATAATACATTTAATTAATAATCCCTTTCGTTCGAAACACGGATAAAGGTAAGGAAAAAAAATGGCAAAATCAAGAAAGAGGAAAATTACATCTTAATCTTCTTCTCAAGATCGTCCACATAGGTCTTAAACTGTTTATCGGTATCAATGAGGTTATTGATGGTTCGACAGGCATGTAGGACTGTCGCATGATCTTTGTTGCCACAATAAAGCCCAATGGTTGCCAGGCTTGATTTGGTGTGCTTTTTGGAGAAATACATAGCCAACTGACGAGCCTGTACAATCTCTCTCTTACGTGTTTTGGAGTTGAGAAGCTCCAAGGGGAGGTTGAAGTAGTCACAGATGACTTTTTGAATAAAGTCAATAGATACCTCACGGGTTGTATTCTTGACATACTTATCAATCATCTGCTTGGCAAGGTCTAGCGTGATCTCTTTCTTGTTAAGGGATGATTGTGCCAGAATGGAGATAAGAGCTCCCTCCAGTTCCCGGATATTGGTGGGAATGTTGTAGGCGATGTAGTCAATAACGTCCTTGGGCATCTTGATGCCGTCGCTGTAGAGCTTTTTGTTGAGGATGGCAATCCGGGTCTCTAAGTCCGGAACCTGGAGGTCGGCAGCAAGTCCCCATTTGAAACGGGAGAGAAGCCTGTCCTCTAAGCCCTTCATCTCTACGGGAGGTTTATCTGAGGTAAGAATAATCTGTTTGCTGCGTTGATGTAAATGGTTGAAAATATGGAAGAAAACATCTTGTGTCTTCTCTTTGCCCGCCAAAAACTGAACATCATCTACAATGAGAACATCCATCATTTGGTAGAAATGGATAAAGTCATTCTGGTTGTTGTTCTTCACCGAATCCAGAAACTGTTGGATGAACTGTTCAGAAGAGATATATAGTACCGTTTTATCCGGAAAATTCTTTTTCGTCTGTAGCCCAATGGCGTGGGCAAGGTGTGTTTTTCCTAAACCTACTTGGCTGTAAAGCAATAACGGATTGAAAGAGGTCTCTCCCGGTTTTTCGGAGATGGCATATCCTGCTGAGCGTGCCAACCTGTTACAATCTCCCTCCACAAAGTTCTCAAAAGAATAGGTTTCATTGAGTTGGGCGTGTACCTTAATCTTTTTTAGACCGGGAATAATAAACGGATTGGGAATCTCTCTGGATTTACCATCGCGATTAATATCAATGGGCATGTTTACATCAGGATTCTTTGTCTCCGGTTTGCTCGTCGTTGGAACCTGGATTACACCTCCTCCGGAGAGTTGATTTTGTCGTTGATCGATAATAATGCTATACTCTAGCCTTCCCCGGGGTCCTAACTCCAGGCGGATTACTTTTCGCAGCAGATCAATATAATGCTCTTCCAACCACTCGTAGAAAAACTGGCTGGGTACCTGAATGGTTAGTACCCCATCCTGTAGCTTGAGGGGCTTGATAGGCTCAAACCATGTGGTAAAGTTTTTAGCGTTGAGATTATCCCTTATGATCGCGATACATCTCCCCCATACAGCATTATGGTCACTACTGTTCATTTAGTCGTCTATGGTATAACTCGTTTGTAATTATGTCCCTGTTCCCGGCCGATATCCCCTTGGGAAAATCAGCCAACTCTTGTGCTTTATATCGATAGATTGATCTCTCTCAAAAGCATGACAAAGTAAGGGATAAAAAAGTGAAAAAAAAATGCGAACAGCAGTTGAATTTTTGACAGATATAGAGTAATATTTAGGCAACGACCAATGAGCATCGTGCCTATCCTTTGCAAATCCCTTAGATAGCAGCATTTTTACCCTTTTTTCTCCTTTTTCTACGGCACCTTATTTTTCTAAGACTTACCCATAAGTTTTTTTTAATTCTGTCGAAAAAAAACTTTTTTTGTGGTCCGTTTTCTCTACTACTCTGTATATAAGTAAGTTAGGTCTATCTTTCTGATTTTTAGTATTTTCTGTTTTATTCGTTCCGATTCACTTTTTCGAATGGAGATGCGGATACGGCATGTCATCTCAAACTCCTGAGAAATGATGGTAATATCCTCCTCTTTAAGGATGCGCATTACATCATTCATTAAAGGATATTCAAATTTTATCTCAAATATTTCATTGACTGTTTTTGTGATTATTTTGTTTGTTGTAATAGCCTCTTCCGCGCTTGTTTTGTACGCATTTATAAGGCCGGGAACCCCCAATTTTACCCCTCCAAAATAGCGGACAACCACAATGAGAATATTGGTGAGCTCATGCGATTGGATACGGCCTAAAATAGGTCTTCCTGCTGAGCCGCTTGGCTCTCCGTCATCATTAGCACGATAGGTGGTTTTTTCGCCTCCTAGCTGCCAGGCATAGCAGTGATGCCGAGCGTTATAATACTCCTTTTTTACAGCATTTAGGCACTCTTTGATCTCCTCTTCCGTCTCCACCGGATATGCAAAGGCATGAAATTTACTTCCTCTATCCCGAAAATAGCCACTACTGACCTTTGTGATGGTTTTATAGGTGTCCCCTCTCTCTTTCTTCATTCTACAAAGGTAAAAAAGTCTTTGAATGCCGCTTCTGGAAATAGGATCTTCCCCGTTGGCTTTTCTTTTATACGTTTGGATTACAACAGAAATTAGAGGATCTTTGCCCTTTATGTAGGGGCTCCTGAAAAGTTCAATGCGTTATAGCTGTTTCTTGAGGGAGTGGATCTTTATAAAGGGGGGGCTCTCCATAACATCAAAGCTTTGAGCAACGTCTATATAGAGCCTCCGAATTTGAGGCTTGTGAAGGCTGAAATAGGGGAGTTTACTAAGGTAAATGACCCTTTGGAAGAGAAGCGTAACGAAGAAGTCGGACGTTATAGACAGACGATAAATAATTACTAATGAATGTCCAATGATCATAAAACTTTTTGCCGCTATAGCCGTGATGGTGCTGTTGGTTTTTCTTGTGACCTTAAGGGTACTCCTGGGGAATTTCCATAAGGTTTCGGGCTCCTTTGCAAAACGAGGGGAGGAGGGGTTTCTCCCTTATCCTTTGCAAGCCGTTGAAGGAGATACTCGGAGTAAAAAGGCTGCTGCTCGTTACAATAGCGTTGCCCGGGTTGGTATGGGCGTAATGGTTGTTCTTGTGATGATTCCGGTGTTGTTTGCGATGGTTCGCTATTTTCAACGATAACGGATTGCCTGGGAGAGCTATTGTACCCATGTAAGTCCTGCCACATTTTTGATGTAACGGGTATCTGTCGTTTTTTATAACCTTTCGGATGCTAATGGATTCTGGCAATCCCGGAAACAGTTACTCTTTTTGTTGTTAATCAATTGATGAAGGCGTCAGGTCAGATTTCTGAGAAAATTGTTGGAATGCTGTTTTTAGCAGGGTGGATTGCTGTTTGAGCTCTTCAGGCGTTATTCTTGGGCGTTTTTGGCTATCAATTTCTTCCATCTGTTGCTCTTTAAGCTTTTGATACCACGCCCCGGAAGAGGGGAGGTCATTCTTTTTTCGGGGGATAATATGCCAATGTAAATGCATTACGCTCTGTCCGGCATCTACCCCCTCTTGTAGACTCCAGTCAAATCCCGAGGCACAATATTGTACCTTAAGGAATGCGGTAACGCGGGATGCAAAAAGGATCATTTCATAGAGATGGGGTTGAGGGACCTCAAAAAGACTTTGGTAGTGCCTCTTGGGAATAATCATAACATGTCCGGGAAGGATCGGAGCGATGTTGCAGATGGCTCTGAAATGTGCTGTCTCTCCGAAAACAGCATCCTCAATGGATGGGGCACAAAAGGGACAAAAGGGGCTCATTTTTGATAATAGCTGTTGCCAAAAAGCATCTGAATGTCCTTTGCTTTCCCCTCTTTGACTAACTCTTCAGGGATCACACTCCACTGGGCTACAGGGGGGATTTTCACAGGGCTATGCGCTTTGATATATTGAGCCAAATAAAAACGAAGATCTTTCTCTGTGGATTGGATAACGCGTGAGGGAAGCTCTTTTTCAGGGATTTCACTTCCTCGTAACAGATGCCCCCCACCACCATTTCCTCGGTAGGAGTTTATGGCTACTGTGTAGTATTTATTGGGGTCAAAGGGTTCTTCATTACTTAAACAACGGATCGTGATCCGTTCGCCGATGGGTTTGGAGATATCTACGGTATAGCGAATACCTGCTGCTGAACTATAGTTAAAATATTGACCAAACATCATAGGACGCCTGTTTTTAGGGTTGATGCGAATATGACCTAAGCTATCCCGTTGATACCTCATGAGGTTCCCCTCTCGGTCATACATGGTATCAAACCAATTTCCATAGCTAAACTCCAGGTACTTTTTGATCTCTTCCCCAGAAAGTTTCATGGTATAGAGCAGGTTCTCAAAGCGATAGAGTTTGAAAAGGTCACGCATTTGAACCTCCCCTTGTGCTATGCGAGTGTTTAAATTGAGTGGAGAGGTAAAGGAGATCGCTGCTCCGGTGAGTTCAAACTGCAGAAGATGGATAATGTCTGTAAATGGGGAAGGTTCAAAGAGAGAAGGGCGAGAATCGATGCTGGTGGCAAAAGAACCCACGGGCATGGCAACAAACTGGCTTACTTTTTGCTGGAATGGAGCAAACTTCTCCATGTAGGTTGTGTCAGGTTTCTCTTCCTCCATACTAACAATCATGCCCGAGATCTCCTTTTCATAGCGATCTTTTTGGGCATTGTAGAAAAATTCAACGTCGGCAATGGCAATGTCATACGCTCTGCTTGTGGGGCCCAGGATGAGTACCTCCTGGTTCTCTTTATTAAGCACGGTTTTGTTCCACCCCGCATGGTCATGTCCTACGAGGATAATGTCGAAGCCGGGAACTTGTTCCGCCACCAGTTGACTGGCATTTTCATTTTTGTAGGTATGTTCATCCTGTCCGTTGTAGGTGTAATCTACCCCTGCGTGGAAAAGACCGATAATCAGATCAGGATGCTCCTCTTCCTCAAGGATCTTAATCCATTTTTTTGCACTCTCGATCATATCTTCAAAGAGCATTCCTTCCCAGATAGTTTCCGGCAGCCATTGGGGAATAGCAGGGGTGGTAAGTCCTAAAACAGCAATTTTAACTCCTTCCCGCATAAAGATCTCGTAGGGTTGAAAATAGGGGCGAAGATCCGATTGACGCAATACGTTTGCACCGAGCATAGGCATGGTCATTTCGCTAACCATTTTATCATAGACGGCATGTCCCGGTTCAATATCATGATTCCCAATACAAACAGCATCATATTTCATGTAGTTGTAAATATCAGCACTAATATGACGATGTGTGGTGTCGATGAAGTTGCTGTAATAAACAGAAGGGTCTCCTTGAAGCATATCTCCATTGTCCAGAAGGATAAGTTGTCGACTCTGATCTCTTCGTTGTCGATTTACAAAGGCAGAGATATGGGCTAAAGAGGGGATAGGCTGTTCCTTATTCAGGAAATCCACCGGAAACAGTGCTCCATGAATATCGGAGGTCTCAATAATGCGTATCTTTAGATGATCAGGACGTTGCTGATGACAAGAGGTTAAAATCATAGATATTACAATAAGCAATATGATAGCCGTGCTGGTTCTCATGGTTCGTTGGTTACTAAAAATTACGGGAGGAAAAATATCAGCCTCCCCAAGGGATTGTAAAGATAGTGATTTCTGTGGAAATGGAGGTGATTATGCTTTTTTACACTGAAAAAAGCGTGATTTTCCTCGCATATCTTTTAAGATCGTTCCTTGTCGGAAAGGTTCTTCGTCAAATAGTTGTAACATTGCAGCAGGCATGGCCTCATTAATCTCAAAAAGGAGAATCCCTCCCTTGACGAGATATTTTATGGCAATATCTTTTAAGTGTTTATAGTAGCATAAAGGATCTTCCTGAGGGGCATAGAGGGCCATTGGGGGTTCATACTCCGTGACGTTCTTTCGCATCATTTTTTGCTCTTCTGGAAGCACATAGGGGGGGTTGGAAAGGAGCATACCCACTTGTTGATCCATCTCCTTTCCGCTAAATTGCAACATATTATCTTGAAAAAGAATCAACTCTTTTTGGTGCAGTCGTGCATTCTGCTTTGCCACAAGCAGGGCTTCCCGATTCAGGTCAAAGGCGTAGCCAGAGAGCTGGCTGTTTTCATGGATTAGGGTGATGGCAATGCAGCCGGATCCCGTTCCCGCTTCGAGAAAGGAGGGGGGGAGTTTCGGGTGACTTTGAAAGGCTTGAAGAGCGAGAGATACCAGCTCTTCCGTCTCGGGACGGGGGATAAGCGTGTGTCTGTTCACATAGAAGGTTAGGCCGTAAAACCAGGCTTTGCTAAGAATATACTGTATCGGTTCGTGTGCGGCTAAACGGGGGAGAGCATTGAGGATCTTATGGGCCGCTTGCGGTGCGACCGTATCATGAGGGGAGGCCAAAATGGCTGCGCGCGATTTTCCGGTGCTCTCCTCCATGAGGATGCGTATCAGTTCTAATCGTTCTTCCGGAGGGTAGAGCGGCGAAAGCGCTTGATCTAACTTCTCAGACAGTTGCTGTAGGGTATATGCGCTTAATGGATTGGTCATACGTTACGTGCGATCATCATCTTTCTCCGTGAGCATGGGGACAAACCGAAAAGATCCATGAGTATGGATAAGAAAGGTTCCGTCAGGTTGCTTGTGGTAGGTGTGCATAATCTGATGCCCTCCTGCTTCCAATGGGATCACCATAATACCTCCATCGGCCAATTGCTCCTGCAGTTTTTTCGGTACAAAAGGGGCTGCTGCCGTAATAATGATTCTATCAAAGGGGGCAAAGGTGGGAAGGCCTTCAAATCCATCTCCATAAAAACATTTTACACGAAGGTTTAGGCTCGTAATATTTTTTTTAGATCGTAGATAGAGGCTTTTATGGCGCTCAATGGAGAATACTTTGGCGCCCATATTAGCTAAAATAGAGGCCTGATAACCGGATCCGGTTCCAATCTCCAGTACTTTCATTCCCTTTTGTACTTGCAATAATTCTGATTGAAAAGCTACGGTATAAGGTTGAGAGATGGTTTGCCCAAAACCGATGGGAAAGGGCTTATCTTCATAGGCAAATTCTAAAAAGGAGGAGTCAAAAAAGATATGGCGTGGTGTTTTTTCTATGGCTCCCAATACCTCCTTTGACAAAATTCCTTTATTGGCAATATCCCGAACGAGCTTTTTACGAAGTCCTTTATGTCTAAAGCTATCTTCTATCATACGTTGAAAAGATGGTGAAAAAGTGTTGCGAAAATACACAAAACCGTATCATAAAAGAATTACATTTGCATAAAATAAGGTTCAAGATAACTTTAGAGATTAATTATCTTTGTAAGTTATTTTGTATCAATGAAAAACAAGTATATAAAAAACACGCATATTTCAGAACGTAAA
>PDRJ01000046.1 GCA_002748065.1 Bacteroidota bacterium | reverse complement strand
GCTGAACCAGAAAATATAGGAGACAAATAATATGGGACGTTTTGCTACGAAAAAACAGAAAGGAACTCCGGCAATTTCTACCTCTTCCCTTCCCGACATTATCTTTATGTTGCTGTTCTTCTTTATGGTAGCTACTACCATGAGAGAGACCACGCCCTTGGTAAAGGTATCGGCACCCTCTGCTTTTGAGGTACAGAAGTTGGAGAAGAAATCGCTTGTGAGCTATATTCAAATCGGCCCTCCCCAAAACAAAAAATTGGGAACAGAGTCTCGTATTCAGCTGAATGATCGTATCGCCTCCATCGATGAGGTGCAGAATTTCATCATTGCCGAAAGGGAATCACGTGATGAGATAGACCGTAAATTCTTAACCACTTCGCTGAAGGTGGACAAGAACGTGAAAATGGGTATCGTCACCGACGTGAAACAGGAACTTCGGGAGATTGGCGCATTTAAGATTAACTACTCTACACGAAAAGGCGTAAAAAAACAACAATAGGTTGATCGCTCTAATGTGAATTCCAAAGGAGGCTAACCCTGATGTTTAGCCTCCTTTTTTTGTTTGGAAAAGTGATAGAGAAGATAGAGTGTCCCTCCCACAGAGAGACCTGATAAGAGCACGATCCCCCAAGAGTCGCTACGACCAAAACTATCCACATCCAGGCTTCCTCCATTGCCACTGGAGAGCCATGCCACCACTACGGCCGTACCATTATTCACAAAATGAGCAAATACGGGAACCCAAAAGTTACGGGTGTAGAGCAATAGGTAACCAAAAAGCAACCCCAGGAATAGACGTGGCAAGAAACCATAAAACTGAAGGTGCATGGCGCTGAAAAGAAGTGAGGTTATCCACACAGTGAGGTGACTATTTTTTACGATCCGCCTGAAGAGACGAAACAGCACTCCCCGAAAAACCAACTCCTCTCCCACAGCAGGGATCAACGCGATCATCAACAGATTGACCATAAGTCCCTTTATGCTGGCATCCAAAAAGAAAAGCTCCGTGAGACGCGCGGCACTCTCCTCCATAACCTGCAATTTCTCCTCCAGCCCCCGCAAAAAGGGAGGCAATACCAGGGCTTCATTCCATACCAAGAGCATATTGGTGAAGGGCAGCGCCAGAAAGAGAAGTCCAGCACCTACCAACAGGTACAGCACCGAGACCTTTCGCCCCAATCCCATGGCCATAAAGTCCTCCCTATTCATAAAAAAGTGCATAAAAAGAAGCGATGGAAAGAGAAACATCCCCAAATGGTTCACAATCTGATAGAATTTCAGAAAAGGCGCATTCTCAACGGTAGGATCCAACACCTTTCCTTGGAGGATATCCGCCAGGGGTAACCCGTAAAGCACCCCCGCCAGTAAAGCGCCCAGAAAATTCAACAGAAGTCCCACGATCAAGATGGAAAGCAGATAAATCAGGAGTGCTTTCCAAGGAGAGGATCTCTCTATAAAAGTGCTACGAAAAGCCATAACTCGGATGTTTTGTATCTTTGCAAAGATAACGTCCCATACGGGATGAGACAACCTGTAATGTGATGAAAATAGGATCCCTTACCTTTCAAAGCCCCCCCATCGTTCTTGCTCCTCTGGAAGACATTACAGACTTGCCTTTTCGCAAGTTGTGCAAAGAGCAGGGGGCGGACCTGGTTTACACGGAGTTTATCTCATCGGAGGGGCTGATACGAGATGCCGTAAAAAGCACCGTAAAGATGACCTTAGAAGAGGCGGAACGACCGGTGGGCATACAGATTTTTGGCCATGATATTGACGCCATGCGCCGGGCGGCACAAATGGCCGAGGCCTCCAACCCCGATCTTATCGACATCAACTTTGGATGTCCGGTAAAAAAGGTGGTAAACAAAGGAGCGGGGGCCGGGATGCTGAAAGATATTCCCAAAATGGTGGCTCTCACCAAGGCGGTTGTGGAGACGGTCAACAAGCCCGTTACGGTAAAGACTCGCTTGGGGTGGGATCATACGGACAAGCCCATCGTGGAAGTGGCAGAACGGCTACAGGACGTAGGCATACAAGCCCTCACCATCCACGGAAGAACACGCTCACAAGCCTACCGGGGGGAGGCTGACTGGAGCCTTATCGGCGCGGTAAAAAACAATCCACGCATGCACATCCCCATCATCGGCAACGGCGACATCACCCACGGAGCCATTGCCCAGGAGAAGATGGAGCGCTACGGTGTTGACGGGATCATGATTGGACGTGCCGCCATCGGCTACCCATGGATCTTTGCCGAAATCAAACACTACCTCCGCACCGGAGAGGAGCTCCCTCCCCCGTCGCTCACAGAGCGTACGGATATGTGCAGCCGACACCTCTCAGAGGAGATACAACGAAAGGGGGAACGCAGAGCCCTTATGGAGATGCGAAAAACCTACAGCCACTACTTTAAGGGGATCGCTCATTTCAAGCCCTACCGCCTTCGGCTAATGGAAGCCGTTACCATTGCACAAGTTCAACACCTTCTGGAGGAGATTGCCCTGTCCAACCTTAAAGTGATCGAAATCTCATAAGAAAGACCCGGGGGATTTTCTCTGCAAGAAAATCCCCCGGGTCAAGTCAATCGTTATATCAAACAGGATCTATCCCACAATCTCATAAGTATCGGAAGCGATTACCAACTCTTCGTTGGTAGGCACCACCATCACCTTCACCTTCGATCCCTCACGGGTAAGCGTTCTAAGTTTACCACGAGTTTTCAAACTCAACTCTTCGTCAAAATCAACGCCGAGATACTCAAGTCCTTCCATTACACGGTTACGAGTACGGGTGTCGTTCTCCCCAATTCCCCCAGTAAAAATGATCAAGTCTACTCCACCAAGGGCAGCGGCATAGGCTCCCACGTATTTCTTCACGCGATAGGCAAACATCTCCAGAGCCAGCATACACATTTCATTGCCTTCGTCGGCGGCAATCTCCACGTCACGCATGTCAGAACTGATGCCAGAAATCCCCAGAAGCCCACTTTTCTTATTCACCAACACATTCACATCGTCGATGGAGAGGTTCTCCATATCGGCAACCGAAAGAACAGCACCGATATCGAGATCCCCACAACGGGTTCCCATCATAACCCCTTCAAGGGGGGTAAGCCCCATGGAGGTATCAATGGATTCGCCATTCTTGATAGCTGCCAGGGAGCTACCATTCCCCAGGTGACAGGTAATAATCTTTGAGTTTTTATAATCCAAACCGATCTCATCACAAGCTACTTTAGAGACATAGCGATGAGAAGAGCCGTGAAAACCGTAGCGGCGAATAGCATGTTTCTCATAGTACTCATAGGGAAGAGCATAGAGGTAAGAGACCTTTGGCATGGTCTGATGGAAGGCCGTATCGAACACTCCCACCTGGGGAACATGGGGAAGCACCTCTTTGATGGCATAGATCCCCTCAAGGTTAGGCGGATTATGGAGAGGGGCAAGAGGGATACACTCCTTAAGTGCTTCGATAACGTCATCGGTAATCTTTACGGAGCCATTAAACTTCTCCCCACCATGCACCACGCGGTGTCCCACCGCCTGGATTTCGTCAATACTGGAGAGCGAGCCACGCTCTTTATCCGTGAGCAGATTAATCACCTCACGAATTCCTGTTTTATGATCCGGAATTTCTTGATCAAGAGTAACCTTCTCGGCACCTGCTTTTTGATGTTTAATACAAGAGCCGTTGATACCGACTTTATCCACAAGGCCTTTCGCTAAAACGGTCTGCTCCGGCATTTCAAAAAGTTGGTACTTAATGGAAGAACTCCCGCAATTTAGCACTACAATTTTCATTTTACAATATTTTATAGATTGAACAAAAGAATTAACACTATTTCCCTGCGGCTTGATTGGCAGTAATCGCCACGAGGTTCACGATATCACTCACGGAACAGCCCCGTGAAAGGTCGTTTACGGGAGCGGCCATCCCTTGCAGCACAGGGCCGATAGCCTCTGCTCCGGCAAGGCGTTGCACCAGCTTATAACCAATATTACCGGCTTCGAGCGAGGGGAAAACGAGTACATTGGCAATACCGGCCACTTCACTACCAGGCGCCTTCTTCTTCCCCACGGCCTCCACAATAGCGGCATCCGCCTGCAATTCCCCATCAATAACGAGAGGCATATTCCGCTCTTGAGCCATTTTACGAGCCATAGCAGTAGCCTCCACAACCTTATCCACCATTTCATGCTTAGCTGATCCTTTCGTTGAGAAACTCAACATGGCCACCTTAGGATCTATTCCGGCGATAGCTTTTGCAGTTTGTGCTGAACTCACAGCAATCTGCGCCAGTTCCTCTGCGGTGGGGTTCGGATTGACAGCACAATCGGCAAAAACCAGCAGATTACCAGGAACATAAGGATTCTCCTTCAAGATCATGATAAAAGCGCCGGAGACCACGCTGCTTCCGGGAACCGTTTTAATAATCTGAAAAGCGGGGCGCAACACATCTCCTGTCGCATTCATCGCTCCAGCTACCTCTCCATCGGCATCTCCATTTTTAATCATCAGTGCCGCAAAATAGAGCGGATCATTCACCAACTCGGTTGCCTTCTCCTCTGTTAAGCCCTTATGCTTTCGCAATGAAAGCAGCAAATCAATGTACGCTTGTCGCTTATCACACTCCCGGGGGTTTACGATCTCAGCCTTCTCAATACTCTCCAAGCCCCACTCTGCGGCCTGTTTCTGAATCACTACAGGGTCTCCCAGCAATACAGGCAATGCCAACTGAGCAGCTATAATCTTATCCGCTGCCCTGAGCGTACGCTCCTCCTCTGCCTCGGGAAGAACAATTCGTTTTTGAGCTTTTCGTGCGTTTGCCCAAATTTGATCCAATAATTCCATGGTATAAGTACAATTATAATTTAAAGTCATTCACACAAGAAATTCCATCCTTGCTAAGGGCTCCAAAATTAGGATTAATTTGGGGCAGTTCCTACTATCACAAAGAAATTATTTATGGAACAAAAGAAAAGCAATAGCACGAAAATTTGTTACTTTGCAACGATGGCTATAACAAATCTTATTCAACAAACAGATAACCTCCTACGAGAAATACCCATAGCAGGAGACCTTATAGCTGGCAATGGAGCAGATTATCCCCGCATTATGTTCATGCGAAGTCATCCCCATGAATGGACTTTCATCATCTTGCTCTTCCTTCTCATCGGAATCGCCATCTCCCTATACCACTTCCACCGACGTTTCTACCAGTTTATTCAAGCCTTTTTTAAATACCACACCCTAAATCAGCTCAGGAGGGAGGGTAATTTTATGATGGAGAGGCTTGGTGTCACGCTCTACACCATCTTTCTCGTTGGAATCAGCATATTTACCTACCAAGCTATTACCTATTTTAAGGTTTTCTCCTTGCCCCCCGGACATGGATCGGTAGTTTTTCTCAAAATCCTGGTGGGCTTCTTGCTCTTTTTCTTTCTCAAATCGGCCATCTACTACCTTGTTGGCTGGGTATTTAACACCCAAAAATCGGCTTATCTGCTCATCCTTGATGATTACTTAATCAAGAGCTTTAATGGATTAATCCTGCTACCAATCCTCTTTATCTCCACCTATTATCCCTCACCCACCCTCTTCTATATAGGCCTCACAGTACTCTCTATTATATTTATATACAGAATTTTAAGAGCTTCTCTAATCAATCGGGAGGATAGCCAGATTTCCCTTTTCTATTTATTTTTATACCTTTGCAGTCTGGAAGTAGTACCCGTAGTGGCCATCGCAAAGACGTTGATTGGAAACAGGTAAGTAGAGTAGTAGTAACAGGTAAACAAAGGGATTCGTGAAGATTAAACATATTCTCATTTCGCAGCCGCAGCCCGCAGATCCGGAAAAGTCGCCCTATTTTGAATTGGGGAAAAAACACAATTTAAAGATTGATTACTTTAAATTCATCAAGATTGAGGGTGTCAGTGCGCGCGAGTTCAGAAAAGACAAGGTATATATTCAAGATCACACGGCTATTATCTTTACCAGCCGTAATGCCATTGATCACTTTTTTCGTATTTCTGAAGAGATGCGTATTGAGATTCCAGACACCATGAAATACTTCTGTGTCAGCGAATCTGTAGCCTTCTACCTCCAGAAGTATGTACAGTATCGAAAGCGAAAGATTTTTCACGGACAAGGTTCCTTTAACAACCTGTTGGAGATTATCCGTAAACATAAAAATGAAACCTACTTGCTGCCTTGTTCCAGCATTCATACGGCAGAGATTCCTAACCTCCTGGACAGCCACAGTATCAAGCACCATAAGGCGGTGATCTACCGTACGGTGTCCAGTGACCTTTCCAAGCTGGATCTTGATAAATACGATTTGATGGTCTTCTTTAGTCCCAGTGGCGTAGCTTCCTTGTTTAAGAATTTCCCAGACTTCCAACAGGGCGAGACATTGATTGCGGCCTTTGGCCCCACCACCGCAAAAGCGGTAGAAGAGGCAGGCATGACCTTAAATATCAAAGCACCCACAAAAACAGCTCCTTCCATGAGCATGGCCATTGACGCTTTCCTAAAGCAGCATAAAAAGAAATAACCTCTACCCTCCAACGAATGGCAAGGCTTACCTTCACAAAAGAAGAGCGATTGTGTCACAAAAATGACATAGGTTTCCTCTTCAAGGAGGGGCATTTGTTGTTTGTCTCCGGGTATACCATACGATGGATCATTCCCTCCAAAAAGGAGGATTCTCCCGTAAAGATACTAATCTCCGTTCCCAAACGTTTCTTCAAAAAAGCAGTTGAACGAAACCGAATAAAACGACTCCTCCGGGAAATCTTTCGACAACACAAAGAAGAGTTCTATTCATTGTTAAATGCACGCGGAATCCAAATTCACATGGCCTTGATCTATGGAAAGCGAAAAATGCCGATATACCAGCAAGAAGAGGAGCGAATAGTAACAATTTTACAACAGTTAAAACAAGATATCGCTGCAAAGCAACGCGTTGAACAAAGAGATCTACACAAAAATAATAGTTGATGAGAACGATTATCTCTTACATATTAATTCTCCCCATCCGGTTGTATCAAATCGTTATCTCTCCTTTGCTACCTCCGTCATGCCGTTATACCCCCACCTGTTCGGTCTACAGCATTGAAGCCATCAAGAAACACGGTCCCATAAAAGGGGGGCTCTTAGCCCTAAAAAGAATCCTTTCATGTAATCCCCGGGGTGGTTCGGGCTATGATCCGGTACCCTGAAAAACAGACTCTATGAAAAAACAGACCTTCCTTCTTTTCATCCCTCTTCTCTTGTTATCATTAACAGGAATCAGCCAACAAAATAATAGCTTTGAAATCTCAAAGAATCTGGAAATCTATGCAGATGTTTTTAAACAGCTGAACAACAACTATGTAGAAGATATTAGGCCGGGAGAACTCTCCAAAACAGCCATTGACGCCATGTTGAAAACACTGGACCCCTACACCATTTACAAAACAGAGGCAGAAACCGAAGACTTTCGTTTTATGACCACGGGACAGTATGGAGGAATGGGTGCTTTAATCCGGAAACATGGGGAATATGTGACCATCTCAGAGCCTTACAAAGACTTCCCTGCTGACAAGGCGGGGCTAAAAACAGGAGATCTCATCCTTGCGATTGATGGGCACGATGCCCACAATCTATCCACAGAGGAGGTGAGTAATATGCTCAAAGGGGAACCGGGAACCTCCTTTGAGATCACCATCAAACGTTTTGGAGAGGAAAAACCCCTCACAAGAAGCATCAACAGGGAGAAGATACAAATCGATGACATCCCCTATTATGGGCTCACCGCCGGAAATATCGGTTACATCAACCTCTCCTCCTTCACCCGTGATGCGGCCAGTCATGTAAAAAAGGCCTTTAGAGAACTACAGGCAGAGACCCACCTCGAAGGGATCATTCTAGACCTCCGAGGCAACGGGGGAGGGCTCCTCAACGAAGCGGTGGACATTGTGAACCTCTGGGTAGATAAAGGGGAGCTCATCGTTAGCACCAAAGGGAGGCTAGCCGGGAAATCCAAGGCTCATAAAACCCGTATGGAGGTCCTTGCCCCGGACATCCCTCTGGTGATCCTCGTCAACGAGGGCAGTGCCTCTGCCAGCGAGATCACCGCCGGCGCTATTCAAGATCTTGATAGAGGGGTCATCATAGGCACTAAAACATTTGGGAAGGGACTGGTTCAAAACATTGTGCCTGTAGCATACAACTCCCAGATAAAGATTACGGTAGCAAAATACTACATCCCCAGTGGCAGGTGCATTCAAGCCATTGATTACTCCCATGACGGAGACGACGGAAAACGAAGGATCCCCGACTCTCTTACCTCCGTCTTTAAGACCAGAGCAGGACGCACCGTACGTGACGGCGGCGGGATCATCCCCGATATCAGCATCGAACCGGAAGAGCTGCACGACATCACCATTAACTTAATAACCCAAGACCTTATCTTTGACTTCTGTACGGAATGGTTTTGGACCCATGACTCCATTGCTGCACCGGAAGACTTTAATGTGTCTGACGAGATCTATGCCGATTTTGAGGCCTTCCTCAAAAAACGAGACTTCACCTACGAAACGGAGAGTGAGAAGATATTGAACACCTTAGAGGAGGCTAGCAAAGAGAACAAATACCACGAGGCCATTAAAGAGGAACTTTTGGCATTGCAAGAGGCGTTAAAACACGACAAAGAGGGGGACCTACAGAAGTTCCGTGAAGAGATCTCAGATCTTATTCGTATAGAATTAATTCACCGCTATTACTATCTGGCCGGATTGTTAAAAGCGAACCTCTACCATGACAAAGAGATCAAGGAGGCCATCAAGATTATTCGGGATAACGAAGCGTATCAACAAATCCTCAACCCCTAACATGTAGCCAAATGCCACAAAAAGCGCCTAGCAACTACTTCTATATCAGTGGCATTGCCATTATGATGTTAGGGATCCCTACCTCAAAGTTCTTAATGAGCATTGCACAGTTTGTGCTGTTGGGGACATGGCTCCTTTATGGCATTGAACGTACAGCAGGAACCAAACCCTCTCCCGGGCTTCGTTGGCCCGTGGTTATACTCAAAGAGCTCTTTTCCCTCCTCTCCTTGCAGCGATCTGCACTTATCTTTCTGCTTATCATTGGAACCCACGCCGTGGGGTTGTTGTGGACAAAAGATCTCCCCAGCGGAATCCATGACTTGAGGATCAAACTTCCCATGCTTCTCCTTCCCATCATATTCAGCACCATGCCCAAACTCTCCCGAAAGGAGATTCAAGGGCTACTCTGGGTCTACCTCCTTGCGCTTTTTGGCGCATCCGTGGAGGGGACGTACATCCTTTTTAGGAGAGATATTGCCGATATCCGGGAGATCTCGACACACATAAGCCACATCCGTCTGGCGCTGAATATGGTCATTGGAATCTTTATTTCCGGGTTCCTCTTCTTTTCAAAGACAACAACCCTGAAAAGTTGGCAAAGGGGCGTGGCTCTCCTTACCGGACTATGGCTTACCCTGTTTCTTTTTATAATGAAAAACCCCTCTGGTATCATTACCTTGTGCTTAACGGCAGCAGCTCTCTTCTACAAGAGCTTCTTCAAGACAGAAAAGAGAGGCCTGCGCATCCTCATTCCAATTGTCACAACAACCCTTGTGCTTGTGGTGGCTCTCTTCTTTCTAAACAGGACGATCCAGGCATACCGATCTGCAACGAAACCAAACATTGCATCTTTGGAACAGACCACCCCATACGGAGGCGTCTATACCCATGACACCATCCAATATCCCGGCATCGAAAATGGGCACTATATAGGCATCTACCTCTGCGAAGAGGAGTTAATAAAAGCGTGGAAGAAACGAAGCAAACTGGATTACCATGGACGGGATCACAAAGGGCAACAGCTGAAGATTACACTTATTCGCTACCTCAACTCAAAGGGGCTTCGGAAAGATGGGAAAGGGGTTGAGTCCCTTTCCGAGTCGGACATTCGTGCCATTGAAGGAGGGGTCGCCAACTACTACTATCTCTCCAAGCTCAGCCTTCGGGGACGGATCTACCAACTGCTATTTGGCTTAGACCAGTTCAAAAGAAACCAGAACCCCAACGGAAACAGTATTCTTCAACGACGGGAGTATTGGATTGCCGGATGGCACCTCTTTCGCAGCCATCCCCTATTCGGGGTTGGGACAGGAAGTGCGAAGCGCTGTTTCCAGAACTACTACGAAGAGACACACTCAACACTATTACCGACCTACCGGAAACGAACCCACAACCAATACCTCTCCATAGCCATTGCCTTTGGGATGGTAGGTTTTCTGCTCTTCCTCTTTGCCCTGCTCTACCCTCCCCGTATGCTACGCACACAACGACTATGGCTTTTTACCCCCATTCTCCTCATTGTGCTCCTCTCTTTTATCACAGAAGACACCCTGGAGACCCAGTCCGGCGTCACTTTTTCCATTTTTTTCTACAGCTTCTTCCTCTGGGCCACCACGCAACCCAAGGAGAAAGACTCCAAAAACAGCACCGATGAAGACAAGAAACATCACCATTAAGGTAAAGACCTACGACAACCTGCAAGAGCTCCCTTCGGAAGACAAGATATTGATGGAGAAGGCTATCGAAGCCCTGGAGAGTTCATACGCACCCTACTCTAACTACCATGTAGGAGCCGCTCTTTTGTTGGAAAACGGAAAGATTATTTTGGGTAGTAACCAAGAAAACGTGGCCTATCCCAGCGGACTGTGTGCTGAACGGGTGGCTCTATTTACGGCGGGAGTCCAGGAACCCAACGTCCCCGTTAAGGCCATCGCAATTACAGCCAAAGCCGATCATTTCCAAATTGAAGATCCCATCACACCGTGTGGAGCTTGTCGTCAGGTTATGGCAGAAACGGAGACCCGATACGAAACGCCCATCCGCATCCTTATGGGCAACGCTACAGGGATCATCCATGTCATAGAGAGAACCAGCGACCTTCTCCCTTTAATGTTTGAAGCCAAGGAATTAAAAGGATAGAAAATCTTGATTACCCGGGGTGAGCGCCGCCTACGTACAGGCTACGGCACCTGCTGCAACACATCCCAGACAAAGGCACGAATACCCACCTCTTTATTAATTTCATCCAAGGCCTTCACCCCCTCCAACAGGGAGTCCACTTGCTCATCCGGCACCACCACAAGGGTGGCAGAGTTGATCTCCGGCCAGGTATGGGTTCCCATATGAGGAACCCCCGTTACCGACCCTTTTCCGGAGAGACCTTGCCACCCGGTAAAACCTCTAATTCCAAGCTGTTCAAGCATAAAGGAGACCTTCTCCGTATGGGCTTGATTATAGACAATAAATACCGCTTTCATCATGAATTATTTTGCATCCTTTCCCAGGATATGATCCATAAAAACATACCGACTATGCACCCTCTTCATCTTATTCCGCTCCCCACGGCGCGTGGTCATGGAGTAGACAACAGGAACCATGATCAAGGTCACAAAGGTAGAGAAGATCAACCCACCGATCACCGCGATACCCATGGGGCTCCATATCTCCGAACCCTCCCCTCTGCTTAAAGCAAGGGGCAACATGCCCAGGATAGTGGTAAAACTAGTCATCAATACCGGACGAAGCCGCGAACGACCTGACACAGCAATGGCCTCGTTGAGCACAAGTCCGCGGTCGCGCATCAGGTTTATATAATCCACCAGAACAATGGCATTCTTCACCACAATACCGATAAGCATAATGGCCCCCAGTGCCGAAATAGCACTCAGGGTTGTATGGGTAAGATAGAGTGCAATAAATACGCCACTGAAAGAGAAGGGGATCGAGAACATAATAATCAAAGGCATCTTCAGGCTCTCAAACTGGGAGGCCATCACAATATAGACCAATATCAGGCTTACGACCATCAGCAGCAACAGATCCATGAAGGTCTCCTGTTGATCCTCAAAGGCACCACTCACGCGAATCATCACCTCGGGCGGCACATCTACCTCATCCAGTTCCGACTGTATGGCCCGGGCAAGGCTCCCCAGGGAGGAACGGTAAGGCTTAGCCGATACGGTAACGATACGTTCCCTCCGTTTCCGTTCAATATTGGGGGGCGTCCATACCTCTACCACCTTCCCCACATCCTTCAGTCGAATGGTCTCTCCTCGCGAGTTGGTAAATGCAATATTCTCCACATCGGAGATGGAGTTACGATAGGCCTCTTCAAAACGAACAACCACGTCGTACTCATCGCCAAACTCACGGAAACGGGTGGTAGTAAATCCCTTCACCCTGTTATGAATCATCATGGAGACCGCAGCAGTGTTCAACCCATGTTGAGCCAAACGCTCCTGGTCAAAAACCACCTGTAACTCCGGCTTAGACTCTTCGCGACTGATATTGATATCCGTAGCACCGGAAATATTCTTCATCCGCTCGGCAATCTCTCTTGCAATGCGATTTGTGGTTTCAATCTGATACCCATAAATCTCCACATCCACTTTGTTACCTCCCCCTCCAAACCTGTTACCGTTACTGGTAGTGATGTCATAGGTATGAATCTCCGGGATCTTCTCCACCTCTTCACGAAGCACAGCAGCAATCTCCCAAACATCCCTATCCCGCTGATCCGGCTTAACTAGACTAATGGTGTAATTAATGATGTTGGAACCACTGGAACCGAATAGGGCCAAAAAACCACCCCGGTCATCAGAACCGGCCGAAGTAGAGACGATCACACTTTCAGGCATCTTCTCCTCGATGATGGCATCAATCTGGCGGGCCACCTTAATGGTCTCATCCACACGAAGACCCGGCTGCAACTCAATTTCAGCCTTTAACTGACTCTCATCCGACTCAGGAAGGAACTCTGTCTCCACAAATTTCAACAAGAACAGCGAGCCCACAAAGATGGCCACGGCACCCAGAAGGACAAGCCACCTGAAACGAAGAGCGGTACGAATGGATTTTTCGTAAAAACGATCCAAACGATCTAACATTCGAATAATCACGTTATCATGCATTATTCCCTTTTTCTCCTTAGCCGAAGGCCTCACTTTGAGCACCCTACTGGCCAACATGGGAGTAAGCGAGATGGCAGCTACGGTAGAGGTAATGACGGTAATTGTGACGATCATTCCCAACTGCTTAAACAGCGTTCCGGTAAGTCCCGAGACAAAGGTCAGAGGAAAGAATACCGCCACCACCGTAAGTGTGGTAACAATTACGGCCAACCACACCTCGTTAGTTGCATAAATAGCCGCTTCGCGGGGGTTGGATCCCCGTTCAATATGCCGGGTAATATTCTCCAGCACCACAATGGCATCATCCACCACCATACCGATGGCAATGGAGAGGGAGGAGAGGGAGATAATATTGATGGAGTTACCGGTAATCCGCAAATAGATAAAGGCCACAATCAACGAGATGGGGATGGTAAGAATAACGATAAACGTGGCTCTCCACCGCCCTAGAAAAAAGAGCACCACCAGCACCACGGCAATGGCAGCATAGAGCAAGGTTTTCGTCAAGTTATTGATGGAGCCCCTGATGAATTCTGAGGAGTCCAGGATGGTCTGAATCTTCACATCTGCGGGGAGTGTTTTTTTAAGCTCTTCCAGCGATTGGGTCACCTCTTTTGCCAGCCCCACCGTATTGGCGCCCGACTGTTTTTGAACAACCATCCGAAGTCCGGTCTTTCCATTGATACGCTCATCAACGGCCATATCTCGTATGGTATCCTTCACAACGGCCACATCCCTCAGGTAGATGGTCTGTCCATTAAAACTACCGATAACCAGGTCTTTAATCACATCGCTATTCACAAATTCGCCCTCTATACGCAAGGGGTAATCCATAGCTCCCATCTCCACCTTACCGGCGGGCATATCCAAGTTCTCCGCCTGTATTACCGAAGAGATCTGCTCAAGGGTAAGGTTATACGACTCCAGACGGATAGGATCCACATTCACCTGAATCTCACGGCCGGGAGCCCCCACAATACCAATAGAACCAATTCCTTCAATACGGTTCAGGGGATTCACAATACGTTCGTCAAGGATCTTCTCAAGACCATAATAGCTCTCTTCCGCCGTAATGGCATAGAAGAGAATGGGCATCATGGAAGAGTTAAACTTAAAGATGGAGGGCTTCTCTGCATCTTCGGGAAGCCCTTGCTCTGCAAAATTCAATGCATCACGGATATCATTGGCCGCCTCATCAAGGTCGGTGCCCCACTCAAACTCAATAAACACAATGGAGGTATTCTCCCGCGACTGCGAGGTAATCTCCTTAACATTGCTCACCGTATTAAGCTGATCTTCAATAATACGGGTCACATTGGTCTCAATATCCGCAGCGTTGGCTCCGGAATAGACCGTCAAAACTGACATAAAGGGCGCCTCTATCTCCGGATAGAGGTCAACGGGCAGACGTACGAGGGAGTACAAACCCAACACCATCAACGCGATAAAAATCATTATCGTCGTAATGGGTCTTTTTACCGCTGAACCATATATACTCATAACTAAATCCTTTCTTTCCTCTTATTGAGCAACGACTTTCAACCTATAACCGTCGAGCAAATTCCTTTGTCCGGCCACCACCAATTGATCACCAGCCCGAAGTTCGTCACTATACACCTCAATTTGATCATCAAAGCGCCGCCCCAGCGTCACGCTAACCCGACGTGCCGTTTGATTTCTATTCACAAAGACATACCGTTCGTTAGTTCCCTCCTGCTGAAGGATGGCAACAGAGGGTAACACCATGGTCTCCTCCTTACCCAACTCAAAGCGTACCCGCGCCGACATCCCGGAACGCAACGTCTTCTCTCCGTTGGGCACCCGCACCTCCACCATAAAGGTACGGGTCATGGCATTGATCACCGGATGAATACGACTCACCACCCCCTTAACCTCATGGCCGGGATAGATATCACATGACACCATTGCCGTCATCCCTTCCCGTATGATGGGGAAGTAATTCTCAGAGACATTCACAAATGCCCTTACAGGATCTATCTGCTGGAGGGTAACAATGGCGGCCTTGCCAGAAGGGGTGTTGGGAGCACCGCTGAAAAGTTCCTGGTTCTCATAATACTTTCCCGTTACAACGCCTGAGATGGGGGCAGTTAACCAAGTGTTTCTCTCCAAAAACTGCACATTGGTCCTGGCCATATCATACTGCATCTTCACCTGATCGTATTGCTGTTGGGAGATCCCTCCTGCACGGACAAGCGTGTCGAGACGTTCCATATTCACCTGGGCATCGGCAAGTTGCATCTTGGCTGTAAGCAGTTGTGTGGGATCCATATCGGCTATCTTAGCCCCCACAGCCACTTCGTCGCCCACCTCCACATAGATCTTCTCGATGCGCCCGGGTTGTGCCGGGGCAAGAAAAACCTCCTCCCAGGAGGAGAGGTTGGCGGCATAGTCAATACCCTTGGAAACCATCTGCGAGGCCACTTCCATAACCTTCACCGGATAGACCTTACGAGTTTGATCCGTCACTTGTTCCTTTTTCGTTTGCGAGGAACGCTCCTTGCCTCCCTGGCATTGCACCAGGAGCACCCCCATGCTAACCCATACTACAGCGAGGATAACCCTCCGAATTGTGTTTATCTTTTTCATTATTCTCAGTAATTAATACTTGTTGAACTCTTTATTTTCTTCGTAAAAAAATGCCTACAGATTATTCAGTAGCTTATCCAATGCCACCTTAGCCTGAAGCACCTCCACCATGGCGGAAATATGATTGTTTGCCGACTGGAGGTAGTTGTTATTGGATTGGATCAGCTCCATGCTGGAGATGATGCCCTGGCGATACTTCAACCGGTAGTTCTCCAACACACGCTCTGCCAAGAGAAGACGCTCTTTCTCGCTACGAAACTTCTCCAGAGCTGTCTTCAGGTTATACCGCAACTGACGCTCTTGCATCAACAGTTGTGAGGAGAGCATCTCCCGGGAGGTCTCCAACTTCGCCACCTCTATTTTTGCCTTGGCGATACGCGCCCTGCGTAGTCCACCGGCGAAAAGCGGCACGTCCAGTTGCAATCCCAATACGCTACTGGGGAACCAACGCTGATCGAAAAGCTCGTCGCCCTGGCCACTGTAGTTGTAATTGTAAAACCCCACCAAGGAAGGGAGGACTTGTGCCCTCTTCTCTTTGAGAGCGAGCATGGCAAGCCGTTGCTGCGTCTCCACCATCTGCATATCGATATGCTCATCAAGCAAGAAGGATTGTTCCAACAGCGTTTCAGCCTGTACATCCCGCATGGCCTCCTCCAACGTACCGGTAAGAAGAAGCTCTGTGTCTCCGGGCAGGCCCAACTGAAAGCGAAGCAGGTTATAGTTGATCTTCACGTTACGCGCAATCCCCGACCGGGTGTTCTCCATGGCAATCAGCGCCACCTTCACCTCGTCTACAGCCGTCTCCTCTGCCATCCCCACCGACACCATTTTTTCCGTCTGTCGCAACGACTGCTCCAAGTTAGCAATATGATCCTCAATAATCGCTGCCGACTCTTGAGAAACGAGGATTAAATAGTAGGTATAGGCCACCGACTCCTTCACATCTTGCTCCGTTTTAGCGATCCCCTGCTCGGCAAGCTGCTTGTAAATCTTCGCCGTCTGTATACCCACAAGAACAGGAGCATTAAACAGCAGTTGCGAAGCCTGCAAGCCCAAACCGGTATTAAACTGCATCCCGAACTTCAACTCCATATAGTCATCTTCCGAGGCCATGGGATTAAAGATAACCGCAGGAATCAGCGTAGTCATCATCTTCAAGTTGTCACTTAATGAAGCATTGGCCTTCACCTGAGGAAGAACAGAGGAGAGCACCTCCAGGAAGGACTCATCCGCCGAATCAAGCCCATAACGGGCATTTCGCATCTCATAACCATTGGCAACGGCATACTCCTGCGCCTGCGACAAAGAGAGCTCCATCCTCTCTTGTGCCACAACAATCGTTGCCACCATAAACACTAAACCAACTAATAATATCCCCTTTTTCATCGCAAATTCTATTTGGTTCAAGATAACTTTAGAGGGTTATTTCTAAAACTTTTAAGCAAAAGTAGGTATAAGTTTTTATTTCTACAATTATATCTAAATTCACATTCTTT
>PDRJ01000032.1 GCA_002748065.1 Bacteroidota bacterium | reverse complement strand
ACGATGATGTTCCGGTTGGTTTATGATATACCTTGTCACCGCATCTATTTGTGATTGAGCATAGCTAAATGCAGCAAATCCTTCCTGCCATCTGAATTTACCCCAATAAGTTTTTACTCATTTATCCATCTGGAAGAGTTCGTTTTAATGACTCTTGCTATTTCTGATGGAGACAGGGATGGGTTTAGACTGGTTAGTGTCTGTCCATAACGTCAGCGTTTTGAGAAGAGGCTGTATAGAAAGTTCGAATTCGAGGCTTGCGAAGGCTGAGAAATGGAAGTTTACTAAGGTAAATGACCATTTGGAAGACAAGCATAACGAAGAAGTCGGACTTTCTATACAGCCTCTAGTTAAGAGATGTAAGTGATCCGGATTGCAGTAGATGACAAGGGGCTTAGATTTATGCTTGCTCACAATACCACAGATGTACTTCTCTACTTTTTCACGGATACGCTCATGAATGAGGTTTTCTCTGCTTTTTACTACAAATACGATTTGCAGGTATAGTTGCGTGTAGGTATTAGCCATATCCGTCTTTGTTTAGTGTCGCCCCTACGGGGCTTGTATAGTAGTAAAGGCTCCTTTCTTTACAAAGGTTTCACCCCTACGGGGTTCGATAGCTTCTTGGAGAACTACTGTTACAAAGGTTTCTTCTCTTTAATACCAATACGATGATTTTATTACCTATAGCTCAAACATTTTTTTAATTAGTAATTATCAATTATTTGAAAATAATGCGATTATCTTTGTTTTAAATGCGATCATGTGACAATGCGGCGATATGGTAATGAAGACGGAAGTCGGAAGTCAGAAGACGGAAGTCGGGAGACAGGAAGCAACTTTTTGTGAACGTTACCATTAACCCAAGAAGCTAAAGGCTAACAGCCAAAAGCTAACAGCCGCTGAGCTCCGGAGGGGCGAGACCTTTTCACAATGGGGAATCAAAAAACAAAAAAGAACTTCAGATTCAAAGGAATATAGCACACTAGCAAAAACAAACCTTTAATTTTCAACTAATCAAAAGAGGTTGCGGCGTTATAGCGCGAAATATCGTGAAGAAACAACCGCGTTAGGGAGTCGGCACCACGCGGGTTAAGATGGTCCGCATTAAAAAAATAGTCCGGATGTTGAAAAAAGAGCGTCCGGTAGTTAAAAATGGCTGAGACATTGGGGTAACATGATACAATACTATCTATAGAGGCATCAAAAGCCTCATAATCCACAAACTCGGAAGCACTCTCCACATACTCCTTGGTCAACGGCGAGCGGTAGAGAAACACTTCTATATTCCGTGCTTCACAAAGTTGCAGGATACGCTCAAAATAGCGGGTCATAAGGGAATCGGGACGGCTATCCTCATAGGAGGAGACAAAGGAGTTGGCTCGCTCCCATCCGGCTTTGGTCTTGTTGGTAATATCCATCCAACGTTTGAAATCCCGGGGAGGACGGTAGCCATTTTTCATAACGGAGAAATCGGCAAAAAGGGCTTGAATGCTCCACCAGCCGTGGGTATAATTCCCCAGGTAGCAGCAACAACGGGCAGCGAGATAGTGCCGAACATAGGTAAAGTCGCGGCATTCGCGCGCCAGCGCCAGGTAATCCAATCGCCGCACCCAATAATCATGGAAGCGCATGGTCGAGAGGGCTCCCGGAGAGAAGGCACTGGCATCCACCGGAAAAACAATGCAAGAGGGCTGGATCCCCGGCCTGTCAATATAAGATTTCAGCTTGTAATAGGTGTGCGGGAAGAGCTCATGGGGCGAAGCATAGTTAAAGGCGTTGCCCAAAATCTCGGGATTTAACGGGTTGTGAGAATTACCAATAAGGAGCATTCCGGTCAATGAATCCAGCGCATCAAACTGCTCATCCTGATGGTAATTCACCCGGTTGATAATCATAAAACGATGATAGAGGGCGTGCAGGAGGAAGTTTCCCGTCAGCACTAAAACCGCAGCAAACAACACCTTATGAATGGCTCTCCAATTTTTCATCGCTCTTAAAATTGAAAATAGATAAACTCATTCTTATGAAAGATTCCAAAAATAAGTATAAAAAAGAAGAATGCCAGGTAGAGCAGCCAGCGCTTGCCCACCGACAACCGAGAAAGAATCTCCGCGCCTCCCCCTTGATGTGCCATCTTTCGCTCTGCGACAAAAAGGAAGATCACCAACAGCACGCTGAGGATGCTATCATTGCCTCTTAACCAGAGCAGAGAGCCCTTAAAGCCATCCATCACCACAGCCTGCCGCATCATAGTCATGGACTGAGCAAAGGAGTGTCTTCCGAAGAAGAAGGCTGAGAACATCAGCAGCAGCATCGTCCTGGCAATGCCAAGGTATTCGCGTAATAAAGGCCGTCGGGAAAGTCCCGTACGCAAGGCCATCCTCTCCCCATAAGGACGTATAAGGTTCCCCACGATAAGATAGACACCATGAATCGCCCCAAAGGTGATAAAGGTCCAGTTTGCCCCATGCCACAGCCCTATAAGTAAAAGCATCAGGAACAGCCCCAGATGAATACGCCACCGCTGCACCTTCCCCTTACGGGTAAAAGAGAAGGAGAAGAAGAGGTAATCACGGAACCAGTTGGTAAGGGTAATATGCCACCGCGCCCAAAAGTCACGGATGGAGGTAGCCGTAAAGGGACGGTTAAAGTTCTCACTCAGATGCACTCCCATGCAGCGGGCAGAGCCTATGGCAATATCGGTGTACCCGCTGAAATCGGCATAAACCTGTATCAACAAGAAAAAGAGTGCCGGCACCACCGACCAAAAACCAAAATTCTCCGGATCCATAAAGACCGGTTGGGTAAACATCACGATACGATCGGCAATCACCACCTTCTTAAAATATCCCCACAGCATAAGCCGTATTCCACTGGCGAACTCCTTCTCCGTAGGAGAAGCAAGGCGATGCAGTTGGGGAAGGAGATGCCCCGGTCTCTCAATAGGGCCAGCCACAAGTTGAGGGAAGAAGCTCACATAAAGGGCAAAATAGCCAAAATGCCTCTCCGGCTTCACCTTCCCCTTGTAAACATCAATGGTGTAGCTCATGGTCTGAAAAGTGTAGAAAGAGATTCCCACCGGAAGCAACCAATTGGGCACAAAGAACTGCCATGGAAGCCCCGCCCAGGCGAAAGCCTCATTCAGGGAGGTATTGAAAAAACCCATGTACTTAAAGGCAAACAGCAGCCCTAAGTTAGCGAATATGCTAAGAAACAGATAGCGTCGACGCACCCGCGGCTCCTCCGTCCGCACCATACGAAGCGCCGCCCAATAATCAACCCCTGTGGAGAAGAGAATCAGAAACACATACTCCACCTTCCAAGCCATGTAAAACAGGTAACTTGATGCCAATAACAACAGCCAACGATGCTTGCGAGGCAGCAGTTGATAGAGGATCATTACTACCGGAAAAAACAGTAGAAATTCGAGCGAGTTAAATAACATATCACCAGTTAAACAGGGGCAAAAATATCACTAAATGTATATAAATCCTATCTTTGCGAACCACTTAAAACAATCATAAAAACAACTATGGCCATCTTTTCATCGAAAAATGATCGCTCTCCAATCACCAAAGAGGATCCTCCTATAGATGCCGCGTTCTCCAGTTTGGTAGAACGAGTACAGCATCACGCCACCCTCCAACCCCAAAAGATCGTATACACCTACCTCAACGATGGAGAGAATGATGCCACAGAGATCAGCTATGAGATGCTCGACCGGGAGGCCAAACGATACGCCGCCTTCCTGCAAGATAAAGGGCTGAAAGGAGAGCGAATTCTGCTCCTCTATCCCCAGGGATACCAATTTATCATTGCGCTTTGGGGCTGTCTGTATGCCGGAGCCATCGCCATACCGGCCTACCCCCCCAAGCGCAATCAATCTTTTCTACGCCTTAAAAACATTATTCATAACTCAAACGCCAAACTTATCGCTACCACGGAGTCCATTTTACCGAGAATCACCTCCTTCCATGCTTCCGAGAAACAGCTAAGAGAGATGGCCCATCAGACCCATGAACAGATTATGGAGAACAGGCTGGCGTACCGTCCCTTTCTTCCCCAAAGAACGGATCTTGCCTTTCTACAATATACCAGTGGCTCTACAGGTGCCCCCAAAGGGGTAATGGTGAGCCACGGGAATATCCTGGCCAATTGTCAACAACTCAAAGAGGGATTCCGGTTAGGCAAGGCGAGCATCTCGGTCCACTGGCTTCCCATCTTCCATGACATGGGGCTGGTGTTTGGTATTTTCAGTCCTGTCTATACCGATTATCATAGTGTACTAATGCCGCCCATTAGCTTTATTCAGAAACCCCTGCGTTGGTTCAGGGCCTTCCAACAGTATAACGGCACCATTGGAGGTGCTCCCAACTTTGCCTATGACCTTCTGGCAACCAAGGTGACAGAGGAGGAGAAAGCTTCTCTGGACCTGAGTGGTATCGTCACGCTTTATAATGGAGCAGAACCGGCCAGGCAACAGACCCATGAGAGGCTCATGGAAACGTACAAAAGTGTTCAGCTCAACACGAACTGTTTAACTCCCGCCTATGGTATGGCGGAGACGACCCTGCACATCAGCTCTGAGGAGGTGCAAGAGAGAGCCCAATACCTCCATTTGGATAGAGCCGCCTACCAAGAGGGGAAGGTAAGCGTTGTTCCCAAAACCGCAAAAGGGTATGTGGTAGCCTCCGTAGGAAGGCCTTGCCACGATATGAAGGTCGTTATTGTCAACCCCGAGACCCTGTCCCCTTGCAAAAAAGATGAGGTGGGAGAGATATGGATATCAGGCTCTTCTGTTACTCAAGGATACTGGAACAATTCCACACTAACCCAGGAAACCTTTGGGGCTCACATCGCGGCTACCCATGAAGAGCCCTACCTCCGTACCGGGGATATGGGGTTTATATGGAAGCAGAAGCTATATGTCTCAGGACGACTAAAAGACCTGATTATCATCAATGGTGCCAACCACTATCCACAGGATATTGAGCTTGCGACAGAACAGAGTGATCCTTGTATTTATGCCGGCAACACCGCTGCGTTCTCCGTGGATGCTGCAGGGAAAGAGCAGTTAGTGGTGGTGGCAGAGGTTCGGCGCACGGCACTACGCAGGTTGGACACCGCTGCGGTCATGGAGAAGATCCGTCAAGCCATCCTCACCGAGTTTGAGATTGCCCCCTTTGCCATCATCCTGATCCGTACCATGAGCATCCCCAAGACCTCCAGTGGAAAAATCTCTCGCCACCAATGCAAGGAGGCTTACCTCAGAGGGGAGCTTGCTGTCGTAGGAGCGTGGGAAGCGGAAACAGCTTGGGGAGAGGCTCCGGAAACCGCCTCACCCATGGGGGAAACGATGCAGTGGCTTTTCCAGTGGATTGAGCAGAAGATGCGCATCCCCGCCTCCCGTCTTGATCCCGACCATGCACTAAGCCAATATCCATTGGACTCCATCACAGCCATCGAGCTGGCAGCGGATCTCTCCAACCGGTTCAACGTCCGCATTAACCCGGAAGAGATCTTTCAAGCAAAGAGCCTCCAGGAAATCACCGAACTTATTGACAACGCTTAGAGGAGGGATCAAACAGGCAGCTCCTCAAAAAAGGCCCCTCAACCCCCTGCCCATGAAAAAGAAAATCACCCTTTACCAACTCTTTCCACGACTCTTTGGCAACGAAACGGCTCACCCCATCCCTTTTGGATCACGACAAGAGAACGGGTGCGGTACCTTTGCCTCCGTCAACGACAATGCGTTACGCTCCCTTGCGGAGCTGGGCATCACCCATATCTGGTTCACCGGCGTTCCCGAACATGCCACCTCAACCGATTATAGCCGCTATGGGATTACGCCGGACCATCCCCTTGTCATCAAGGGACGAGCAGGATCCCCCTACGCCATCAAAGACTACTATGATGTCCATCCGGATTTGGCGGAGGAACCGGAAAATCGGATGCAGGAGTTCAAGGCATTGATCCAACGAACGCATCGCCAGGGTTTGAAGGTCATCATCGATTTTGTCCCCAACCATGTGGCGCGCAACTACCACGCAGACAACCTCCCGGAGGGGCACGGACAGTTGGGGGAAAACGATGATCCAACAAGCGCCTTCGCCCCGGAAAATAACTTCTACTATCTCCCTGAAGAGCCCTTCAGGTTACCCGACGAAGCCCGGGAGAAATGCAGTAATTACGTTGACCTCAATACCCTTGAGCCCTACCGTGAATATCCGGCCAAAGCCAGTGGCAACGACTGTTTCACCGCCAGCCCCTCCATCAACGACTGGTATGAAACGGTAAAGCTCAACTATGGCGTTGACTACCAAAGCTCCCAAAACCATTTCTCTCCCATTCCCGACACGTGGCAGAAGATGCAGGCTATCCTCCTTTTCTGGAGTGCCATGGGAATTGACGGTTTTCGATGCGACATGGCCGAGATGGTACCTGTGGCCTTTTGGCATTGGGCCATCTCAAACCTAAAGCGTACCTATCCTCAGCTTATCTTTATTGCGGAGGTCTACAATCCGGATCGCTACCACGCCTACCTCCATGAGGGACAGTTTGACTACCTCTACGACAAAGTGGGGCTCTACGATACCCTTCGCAACCTGACCACAGGAGGAGGAAGCATTCATGATATAACTCATGTGTGGCAAAACTTAGGAGGGCTGGATCCCTTCATGCTACGATTTATGGAGAACCATGATGAACAGCGTATTGCATCAACTCACTTTGCGGGCAAGGCGGAGAGAGGTCTTCCGGCCATGGTTGTCTCCACCCTTATGCATCAGGGGCCTGTAATGATCTACAATGGTCAGGAGTTGGGCGAACAGGGAGATGCGCAGGCCGGGTTCAGTGGCGATGACGGACGGACCACCATTTTTGACTATTGGCACATGCCGGAGGTACAGCGTTGGAACCACCACGGCGCTTTCGACGGGGCCAACCTCTCCCCCTCCGTCCAACAGCTTCGTAACGCCTATGGCGACCTGCTCCGTTTTGCCGGGCAGCACCCCGCCATCTCAACAGGAGCCTTTTATGACCTTATGTGGATAAATCCCCACCTTCAAGAAGAACGGATTTATGCCTTCTTACGCCATACGGAAGAGGAGAAGATCTTAATCGTCGCCTCTTTCAATGCCCTACCCCAAAAGAGCATGGTGACCCTCAACGCTCATGTACTGGAAACCTTGGGGATGGAGGAGACCACGCAACTCCAAAGGAAACAGCAACTCCCAACCCTCCCCGAGGAGACTTCCACCTACGCCAAAAAAGCGGACGTGTTCACCCTGCCGATCACGCTTGAGGCGTTTGGATACCAAGCCTACTCACTGCACACCATCTCCTCCTAAGCGGAACAGAGGATTTCGCTATCTTTGTGGTTTAAGCAAGCGCCATGGGATATAAGATAATTGAGTTAACACTTCCTGTCAACTACTCGGAAGAGCAGTTGCAACACGCCATCAGGAAAAAGGCGAGGGTGCATAAGTTCACTTGGCAGATCCTCACCAAAAGCTTAGACGCCAGAAAAAAAGACCATATCCACTGGCAATTCCGTATTGCCGTTAGCGCCGCGGAGCTAAAGGGCGAGTCTCCCCTTCCGGAGGCTCCGTTGGGGCTCACCTACCGAAAGCGCAATCAACACATATTGGTCGCCGGGGCGGGCCCTGCCGGTTTTTTTGCGGCCTATGTGCTGCAACAGTCGGGTTTTAACGTCACGCTGCTGGAGCAAGGAAGCGATGTAAAGAGGCGCACCAAGGCCATTGCGAGCTTTGAAAAGAGTGGCGTATTCGATCCGTTGGGGACCTACAGTTTTGGCGAGGGAGGGGCGGGAACCTTTTCGGATGGCAAGCTCACCTCGCGCACCAAGCGCATCTCCAAAGAGAAGGCCTTTATCACCGATGCCTACCTCAAAGCAGGTGCACCGGAAGAGATTGCCTGGCTCACACATCCCCACCTGGGGAGTGATAACCTCCGAAAGATCGTTAAGAACCTTCGTGAAGCCTTCATCAAGATAGGAGGAACGGTGCTGTTTGAGACCCCACTCACGGGACTAAGACTCTCCGGGCGCAAGGTGGTAGAAGCGCTCACCGACAAGGATGTTCACAAGGTGGACTATCTGATCGTAGCACCGGGACACTCCTCCTACGAGACCTACCGGATGCTGCTCGGAGCCGGGGCTCCTTTTCGCACCAAGAACTTTGCCATAGGCAGCAGGGCGGAGCATCCGCAACCTCTTATCAACAAAGCCCAATGGGGAGTGCCCGAACTGCCGGGTCTTAAAGCGGCAGAATACCGACTTACGGCCAAGGCTAAAGCAAATAGGCCGGTGTATACCTTCTGCATGTGTCCGGGTGGCATGGTTGTGCCGGCGACCCCCTACGAACACACAAATATCGTCAATGGGATGAGCTACTACCAACGCAATAGCGCCTTTGCCAATGCCGCCTGTGTGGTGGGCATCCATCCCGACCAGTTAGCCGGGAAAAGCGTATCCCCCCTGGAGGCGCTGGCACAGTTGGAACAACTGGAGGCCTCCTTCAAGAGCTTCACAGGCAACTATACGGCTCCTTTCATCACCATTCATGACTTTTTAAAGGGAAAAACAGGCAGTTCCATCCCGGAGACGAGCTATCCCCTGGGACTCACTCCGGCCCCACTCTACCAAATGCTCCCTCCGGCCATTGTGGCGGGAATGCGTGAAGGACTAGAGCAGTTTGCCCGAAAATTAAAGGGGTACGATCAGGGTATCCTTTTAGGCTTAGAGAGTAAAACCTCCTCTCCCATACAGGCGATCCGGGATGCACACAACCGTTTTGAAGGGTTTGAGAATCTTTTTATCGCCGGAGAAGGGAGTGGATATGCCGGTGGCATTATGTCATCTGCGGCCGATGGCATCCGCACGGCCATGCATATTGTCGGAACGCATTAAAACAATTATCTCAGTTTCTTGTCATCTCTTCGAGCATCACCTTGAGTGTTTCGATCTCTTTTTGCTGAGCTTGGAGTTGTTGTTAGGTTCGTTCATCTTGTTGCTTCCTGTGCAAGTTTGCAAAGCTTCTGCGCCCATAGCTACGTTATCGTTTCCGATAGTGTTTACTTTTATAGACGAACTCCAATTACAGAGAGGGCTCAAGGACAGGGTAAACCTAAAAACCCCGACAGCAACAAATTAATATTTCTTTGATCGAACCAAGTTAATAAGAAAAAAGGAGAGCGGCTAGCAGCTAGTAAAATGGGTGCGATAGAAATGGGGGCTAACCGCATAAAAAGGGGAAAGGAAGATAAATCCGGTGATCAAAACATTTTGTCAACCTGAATAAGCATCTCCTTTATGGAGTTCACCACAATGGATTTGTCGGCATGAACGAGAGTCACCTCCAGCTCCTTTTTGGGGGCAACCGAAACCTGCTCCTTCCCTTTGGGGGCACCAACCACCTGATATCCCTTACGTTGAAGAGCTTTCCTCACCCAAGAAGCATTCAACCCATTCCCCCTAAAACTAATTTTTTTATGGAGATGATCATCAAAGAAAAAATCACCGGTACTCACATCAAAGCGAATATCTTCTTTCTTAAAAAAGGAGGCAAAACTTCCATTTAATACAAGATCCTCAGGAACGCCCCTTTTTATAGATTGCTGGGAACCAATGAGCCATATCCAGTCTGCGCCCCGGATGGAAAGGTTTAAATCATGGGTCGTCATAAGAATGGCCTTATGGTGCTCGGAGGTCAACTTCTGCAAGATCTGCATCAGCTCCAGTTTTGAGG
Source organism: Bacteroidota bacterium (assembly GCA_002748065.1). GTDB lineage: Bacteria > Bacteroidota > Bacteroidia > Bacteroidales > BM520 > BM520. The sequence continues at coordinate 54,772 of PDRJ01000032.1, read as the reverse complement.
GGAAATCAAGAAATGCCATGGGTTCATCCAGGATAATAAAAGGGGTTTCCTGCGCCAGAGCCTTAGCAATCATCACTTTCTGTTTCTCTCCATCACTCAATTCATCCAGATAACGATTAGAAAGATTTTCTACGCCTGCCAACGCCATAGACTCTTCAATCACTTCACGATCCAGGACCGAGAGGCGGCCAAAATAGCCGGTATAGGGATAACGACCTGTAGCAACCAAGTCAAATACACGAAGGTGTTTCACGGAGATCTTATCCGTAAGCACTGTACTGACCACCTGGGAGAGTTCCCTTGCCGTGTAGTCTTCCAACCTCTTATTGGCCAACTTAATATCCCCACCCAAAGGCTTCTGAAGGCCACAAAGGCTTCGTAACAGGGTGGATTTACCGGCTCCATTAGGCCCCAGAAGACACACCAATTCACCCGTAAACATTTTCAAGCGAAGGCTTTTCTGCACTACCTTCTCCTGTTCTCCTTGCCCATATCCAACGGTAAGATGATACGCTTGCAGAATCAATTGTCGTTTTTTACCTTGTCCGTTTTTCATCACACCTCCTTAAATCTATTTCTAAAAATCACCCATACGACCACGGGAGCTCCCAACAGGGAACTTATGGCATTTATGGGCAGTGCTCCCATCATTCCGGGCAGGCGAGCAATAAGGTTACAAGAGAGCGCAAAGGCACCTCCCGCAAGAATGGTTCCCGGAATGAGTATACGATGATCATGGGAATGGTAGAGATTCCGAACGATATGGGGGACAGCGATACCCACAAAGGCCACTGGCCCACAAAAAGCTGTCACGACGGCAGCTAACACCCCTGCCACGGCGATAATCAGCACCCGTACTCTCCGGACATTCAGCCCCAGGTTCTGCGCATAGCTCTCACCCAACAACATCCCATTTAAGGGCTTCATAAGCAGCAAGGAAGCCAGCAGACCCACCACAACCACAGGAAGAAACCAAGCCATCTTCTGCCATCCCACATGGGAGAAACTCCCCATACCCCAGATCACATAGGCCTGCAAATCATGGTCGGTGGCAAAAAATTGAAGGATACTCACCAAAGAGGAGATCGCATACCCCATCATCAGTCCCACAATCAACAACACCAAGTTATTACCAATACTTGCCGATAAGAGAATCAGCACCAAAAGCACCACCCCTGCTCCCATCAAGGCAGCAAGAAAGACCCCCAGGTTGGAGATCAAAAGATGGTCGTACTGAGCGAGTAGACCACCGGTCAGCAACACCACCAGAGCCACTCCCAGGCTGGCTCCGGAGGTCACTCCCAGCACCGAGGGTCCGGCAAGGGGGTTACGAAAGAGTGTCTGCATCAACAGACCACTCACTGACAGAGCCGCTCCCACAAGAAAAGCCGTCAATGCCATGGGTAGCCTTGAATCCAGCACGATGGTATTCCAGGAATCACGTCCCCCTCCACCTTTTATAATAGCGATAATATCTGTTATGGGAATCCGCACAGAGCCCCATAAGACATTTCCTACAAATAGCAATAAAACGCCGAAGAAGAGGAGTAAACTAATCAAAAAAACCTTCTTATTGATTGCAATCATGTTACGGTAAAAGATAATAATATTTGGGTTTATATCCTGTTAACAATTGGGGATAGAGGGCGAAGACCAGATCGGAAAGAATCACCTGAGGTTCTACCACTCCCTGCTCAAAATAGGCACTTTGCGTGGGGTTACAGAGAAGAACCCTCTTGCTCTTAAAGGCGGGAAAATCCTTATAATGCCTATTCAATGTCGCGAGCTGCTCATAGGTGACAGAGTCTGAAGAGCCATACACAATGCGCCAAAAGTCCGCAGCACTCCCCTTTTCATATACCGCTTCAAAGTCGAGGGGGATACTGGCGCTTCTGGTATTGTCAGCAAAGAGGTATTCTGCCCCGGCATCTTCGTAGAGCCGGGCGATATAGCTCCCCCCTCCACTCACATACCAAACGCCTTGGTATGCCATACCGCCAAAAATGGTGAAATGCGTTGTCACTTGTGCCTTTACCTTTTCGGCCACCTCTTCATAAGCTTTTTCAATATGGGTGAATAGGCTATCGGCGAATGCTGCCTTTCCCGCAATACGTCCAAAGACCCGCAACCATTCGGTTCGCGCCAATGGCGAGGCCTCCCGATATTCCTCGACATAAACCACATTAATCCCCTTATCCTCAAACATCTCCATCTCGTTAGCTCGCATGCGATCCGCAAAAATCACAGTGGGTCTAAGTTCAAAGATCAACTCACTATTCACACCTCCACCAAAGGTCACTACTTGGGCGAGCCCTTCACGAATGCGTTTCTTAACATCCTCATTGAAGATGTAGGAAGAGTCCGGTGTCCCCACAATATGAGCCGCCTCTCCCAACGAGGAGAGAAATGCGATATGCGTAGAGGAGAGGCAGACGTAACGGGGTGAAGCCTTATCGGAGGAGATCCCATCCCCCTGCGGTACCCATGTTTCCCGTTCCGGGCCGTCCAAAAAGATGACCCCATCCCCCTCCGCTTCCAAGGCAAAAAGTTGGGCATAATGTGTATGCGTCGAAGAGGAGGAAATGGGTTTCTCCCTCCGCACACACCCCCAAAGAGTGAGAAGCATAAGAGCAACGACGCTGAGCGTAATCTTACTGCATTGCATGTTATAGAACTGTTATGGTTGACATCGACAGCGCAAAGGTAATCTTTTCAAAAATTTCTATCTTTGTAAAAATGTTTTATTATGAAAATCGTGTTCTCAAGGACTCCCAAACCCAAACGTTTCAACTTTCCCACGCGCTACTACGATCCAAGGAAAGAGGAGTTGGAGCGGCGCAAAAGGATGCGTGAGAACGGTCAACTTACCGCAGAAGATCGGGTAAGGGGTAGCATGAAAAGTTCTTGGCGTAAAGAAGATGCGAAGCCGTCGGGGCGAAAAAACATGACGACCATGTTTATTTACCTCGCCATTGCAGCGCTGTTAATCTATTTCATCTTCTTTGCAAAAATTTTCTAACTCCATGTCGAATATTATTCATTTACTTCCGGATGCTGTAGCCAATCAGATTGCCGCAGGAGAAGTGGTACAACGCCCCTCTTCTGCGCTGAAAGAGATGTTGGAAAACTCCATTGATGCAGCGTCCACCTCCATACAGGTAATTTTAAAAGATGCGGGGAAGGGTCTTCTGCGCGTCGTTGATGACGGAAGGGGGATGAGTGCCTCCGATGCCAGGATGTGTTTTGAAAGGCATGCCACCTCCAAAATATCCGATGCAAAAGATCTTTTTGCCTTAACAAGTTTTGGCTTTCGTGGCGAAGCCCTGGCCTCCATCGCCGCCATTGCACAAGTGGAGATGAATACCCGGCAAAGGGATGAGGATATTGGCACCAAGATTCTCATTGAGGGATCAAAAGTTATAACCACTGAACCCACTTCATGCCCTCAAGGAACCTCCATCGCGGTAAAGAACCTCTTCTTTAATGTTCCAGCAAGAAGAAACTTCCTAAAATCCAACAATGTGGAACTCCGTCACTGCATTGAGGATTTTCAACGTATCGCCATTGCTCATCCCGGCATTGCCATGGAGCTATACCATAACGACAAACCCATTTTCCAACTAAAAAAGGGGAACCTAAAACAGCGGATTGTCTCTATCTTCGGAGCCAATTTCGATGAAAAGATTGTGCCTATCGAGGCCCAAACCAACAGTGTAACCATTAGCGGCTTTATTGGAAAACCCCAATTTGCCCGAAAGACCAAAGGCGAACAATACTTTTTTGTAAACAATCGGTTTATCAAGCACCACTACCTAAACCATGCGGTACAGAGTGCTTTCGAGGAGCTTATTCCTGAGGGAGCTTTCCCATCTTACTTTATTTTCTTCGAAGTAAACCCTTCTGATATTGATGTGAACATTCACCCCACCAAGACAGAGATCAATTTTTTGGATGCCAGGTTGATCTACTCATTCCTTCGATCGGCGGTGAAACAGGCCTTTGGAAAGTTCAGCATTGCACCCACACTGGATTTTAACATGGAACAAAGTCTTAACATTCCTCCACCACGCCCCAATACGCCCATCCCTGCCCCCAGCATAAAGGTAGACCCCTCCTACTCGCCCTTTAAAAGTGATGACGCTTGGTCGGGAGAAAAAAAAGCAGATACAGCTCATTGGGAAAAATTGTTCACACAGGATTCACCCTCGGAGGGTTCCACGCAAACAGTTCCCTCCCCGGAAACAAGCGCACCTGAAACAGCGTTTTTTCCTCCGGAGGAGGAGTCCTCCTTTATCAATCCTTTTCTCCAACTTCAACAACACTATATCCTCACCACAGTCACCTCAGGATTGATGATTATCGATCAGCGAAAAGCACACCAACGGGTTCTTTTTGAGATCTTTCAAGAGCGCCTAAAGGGAAGTGAGCCGGGCATACAGAAGAGCCTATTTCCGGAGACGTGGCATCTTAATGCACAAGATGCAAGCCTTGTGAGGGAGTTGGAAAAAGATTTTCAACAACTGGGGTTCGAGCTGACTCCGGCCGGAGGAAACAGCTTCATCATCAATGGAATCCCGGCGGATGCGCCTCAAGATAACATTCTCCAAATGCTGGAAAATACCTTAGAGCAGTACAAGAACGAAAGCCCCGGCACCTCTGCCCGGCACTCCCGTTTGGCAAAAGCGATGGCCAAAAGCATGTCTATCAGTGATAAAAAAGCGTTAACGCAAGAGGAGATGCAGAGCCTCACCAACGCTCTTTTTGCCTGTGCCGCACCAGAAAACGACCTCGACAGAGGCAAAACTCTAGTCATTTTACCTGTCAAAAAAGTGACAGAACTGTTTTAAAAAGAACGAACAACATGAGCAATCAATATAGACCAGGAGGATTCGCCAACCTGCCTCCAGTAGTAAAGAACCTTCTGATTATCAACGTCCTTTTTTTTGTGGGAACCTACCTGGTGGGAAGCACTACAGGAAAAGATCTCACGGACATTTTAGGGCTACGTTACCCTTTAGGGTCGGCCTTCCGGCCCTTCCAGTTTGTCACCTACATGTTTATGCATGGAAGCCTCTCCCACCTCTTCTTTAACATGTTTGCCTTATGGATGTTTGGTCGAATTTTGGAAAATGTATGGGGTAGTAAAAGGTTCCTGATCTACTACATGGTGTGCGGTATCGGAGCGGCGTTGACCCACTATCTTGTTGCCTTTTTTGAGATCAACCCCGTGATTCAGAGTATGGATGCATTTTTGGAACAGCCCAACTTGCAGAACCTCTCTGCGTTTATCGGTTCCCACAAATTTCACCTCAACGAAAACAGTGGAATCCTCTGGGATCACTTTCTACTCTTTCAAAACCAAGCGAATGCATTAACAATAGATCCTCAAAACCACGCAGCGTTACAAGAATCGGTAAGGTTTATTGAAGAGTATCGTGCCCATTTTTTAAACCTGCCCAATGTGGTAGGAGCCTCGGGAGCCGTTTTTGGGCTACTCTTAGCCTTCGGAATGCTCTTTCCCAATTCGGAGATCCTCATCTATTTCCTCTTCCCGCTAAAGGCCAAATGGTTTGTGGTGATTTATGGAGCCATTGAACTCATTGCAGGGTTCGCTGATAGCACCAGCAACGTGGCGCACTTCGCCCACCTGGGCGGTATGATTTTTGGATACCTGTTAATCCGTTATTGGAGGACACAAAAGATCTATTGACATGTATTCACAACTCTTTCAGCAATGGTTACAGGATATCCGACAATTCTTTCTATCCAAAAGTCTCTTATCACGTCTAATCCTCATCAACATAGCGGTATGGTTCACCCTGTTTATGATCAACCAACTACTCTGGTTATTCAAGGCGGAGGGCATCTCCTATGAAATCATTCGCTACCTGGCTGTTCCTGCAGATAAGGCGACCCTTTTACGCCGTCCCTGGACGCTCTTTAGCTACATGTTTACCCATGAAAAATTTTGGCATCTCTTTTTCAACATGTACATCCTCTATTTCGGGGGGACGCTCTTTATGCAACATCTGACAAAACGTCATCTTCTGAACATCTACCTCTATGGTGGATTGGCAGGAGCATTTCTCTATATTTTTTCGTTCAATTTTTTTCCCGTATTTGAAACACACATTCAGGGATCCATTGCGTTGGGAGCTTCTGCATCCGTACTTGGAGTCGTGATTGCCATTGCCACCTATCGCCCCAACCTCCCCATTAATATCGTATTTTTCGGTCAAGTGAAGATGAAGTATCTTGCCTTGGTATTCATCCTGCTCGACCTCATCAGTATCACCGGATCCAACTCCGGAGGGCATTTGGCTCATCTGGGAGGAGCCATGGCAGGGTGGCTCTACATCCTGCTGGTCTTTCGAAACAGAAGCCAACACCATGGGAAACGCATAAAAATTCCCCTTTTGAGATCCCTGTTTCCCCTCAAAAAGAAGAAAAAACCCACTTCCCAAAAACAACGCCCCTTCTCTGATGAAGCCTACAACCTAAGAAAGAAAAAACAGCAACAGGAGATTGACAAGATCTTGGATAAGATCTCACAATCCGGATACGATAGTCTCTCCAGCAAAGAGAAAGAGACCCTTTTTAAGCAGAGTAACAAAAAGGAGGGCCATTGAACCGAAACAGTCACAAACGAAAAAAAGGGAGAGGGGGCATGTTCAGCACCATCCTCGTCATCATTACGCTCCTTGTCACCCTTCTTCAAATGGCACCCTTGGTTCTTATGGAGAGTTCTCCCACAAGCAATGCTCCCCTGGCCATTCTCGGAATCCTGTATCCCGGGTTTACCCTGCTGAATATCCTCCTATGGATTTATTGGGTATTACATTCCAACAAGAGCGCCCTTATCCCCCTGATCGGTCTCCTATCCACCCTCTCCATCTTGGGAGGCTACCTGCAACTTTTCCCCAAAAAAGAGGTTACCCCCCATCAAACCTTAAAGGTACTCTCCTACAATGTGCGCTATATGGGGACAAAAAATGACCAAACCTACAGCGACGATATTCGCCATTTCATCCGCTCAGAGAATCCGGATATCATCTGTATGCAAGAGTTTGACTACGGATCGGAGAGCTTCCAAGAGGTGATTGAACTTTTTAAAAAAGAGACCCGGACCCAACACTACATCTTCACCCGTTATTATCCCGGAAAGCAGAACAGTGAACGCATCATTCTTTTAAGTAAAAACAAGATCATTCACAAAGGATCGCTGAGCGACTCACACCAGAGGCGGTATGCCATCTATGCCGACATTCTCCACCATACAGACACGCTAAGGATCATCAATGGCCATCTTCAATCCATCTACCTAAATCGAAGAGACAACCCGGTATTGGGTGATCTCCGGACTCCCGGGGGAGACCTCCAACGAAAGGGGAAGCGCATCTATGCGAAACTCACCCATGCTTACAAACGTCGTGCGGTACAGTCCGACTCACTGGTTCGCTTTATAGAGGCCTCACCCTACAAGGTAGTCCTTTGCGGCGACCTAAACGACACGCCCTCCTCCTACACCTATGCCTCCATAAAGCGATTTCTCAAAGATGCATTTCGTCAAGCAGGACGTGGTTTAGGCATAACCTTTGGCAAGGGAATCCTATCCTTCCGCATCGACTATATCTTTCATGATCCCCGTATAAAATGCTCCTCCTACACCATACACAAGGGGGTTCATTTTTCGGATCATTACCCTGTTACTGCCACATTGGAACTTAAAGAGAAGTAAGCCATGCCCAAGGATTTTGAGCTCATATCGGATTTTAAGCCTACGGGAGACCAACCAACAGCCATTGCCCAACTTAGTGAGGGTGTGCTTCGTGGCGATAAGGCACAGGTATTGCTAGGGGTCACCGGATCGGGAAAGACCTTCACCATAGCCAACATGGTTGCTCAAGTGAAGAAACCTGTTTTGGTATTATCCCACAACAAAACGTTGGCGGCTCAACTCTACGGCGAGTTTAAACAGTTCTTTCCCCACAATGCCGTTGAATATTTTGTCTCTTACTACGACTATTACCAGCCGGAGGCCTACCTGCCGGTCACGGATGTTTACATAGAGAAGGATCTCAGCATCAATGATGAGATTGAGAAGCTACGGCTCAGTACCTCTTCCACACTGCTTTCAGGAAGAAGAGATGTGATCGTCGTGAGTTCCGTCTCCTGCATCTATGGCATCGGGAACCCCGAAGAGTTTAGCGATAATACCATCTCTCTCAAAGAGGGGGAACGCATCAGCCGAAACCTATTCCTTCATAAGTTGGTCACCTCCTTGTACAGCCGAACAGAGTTGGAGCTCACCAGGGGAACCTTTCGTGTACGGGGAGACAGCGTGGATATCTTTCCCGCTTACGCGGATGTAGCTTTTCGTGTACTTTTCTGGGGGGATGAAGTAGAGGCTTTGGAGCGCATTGAACCGGAGAGCGGAAAACGAATAGAGGGGCTTGAAACCATCACCATCTACCCGGCAAACATCTTTGTAACCACAAAAGAGACGCTAAACGGAGCCATAAGAGAGATTCAGGACGACCTTAGAGAACAAATCGACTACTTCAAGGAGATAGGAAAACATCTGGAGGCAAAACGGTTAGAAGACAGGGTAACCTACGACCTTGAGATGATGAAGGAGTTGGGATACTGCTCCGGCATTGAGAACTATTCGCGCTATTTTGACCGGCGAAAACCGGGAAGCCGCCCCTTCTGTCTTATCGACTACTTTCCCGATGACTTCCTGCTGGTGGTGGATGAATCGCACGTTACCATTCCCCAAATTCGGGCCATGTTCGGCGGGGATCGATCCAGAAAACAGAACCTGGTGGAGTATGGATTTCGACTTCCTTCCGCCCTGGATAACAGGCCCCTAAAGTTTGATGAGTTTGAACGTATCATTCCACAAACCATCTATGTAAGTGCAACCCCGGCAGAATATGAGCTCAACCATGCCGAAGGGATCATTGTGGAGCAACTGATCCGCCCCACCGGACTCCCCGACCCCATCATTGAAGTCCGACCCGCCGAAAACCAGATTGACGACTTGCTGGAAGAGATCAATCAGGTTGTCCAAAAGGGCGAGCGAATATTGGTGACCACGCTAACCAAACGCATGGCCGAAGAGCTCACCAAATACCTCACCAATATCCGTATCAAATGCCAATATATTCACTCGGATGTGGACACCCTGGATCGCATTGAGATCATGCAGGACCTGCGGAAAGGAAAATACGATGTACTTGTGGGCGTCAATCTTCTCAGGGAGGGGCTGGATCTTCCCGAAGTCTCTCTGGTAGCCATCCTGGATGCGGATAAGGAGGGATTTTTACGTTCGGAACGCTCCCTCACCCAAACGGCGGGGCGTGCTGCCCGAAACCTCAATGCCAAGGTGATTATGTACGCCAACACCATTACGGGGAGTATGCAACGCACCATTGATGAGACGGAACGAAGAAGAGCGAAACAGTTGGCCTACAATGAGCGCCACCATATCACCCCCCAACCCATTGTGAAAGCGGTTGATTCGGCGATGAACACGCTCACGCATGGCAAACCTTCTTCCCCAGACTATGAACAGCAAAAAGAGACCTCCCTCGTGGCAGACCCCGTGGTACGCTATATGTCGAAAGAAGAGCTGAAAAAGATGCTTACCCATACCAAACGAGAGATGGAGAAGGCCGCCAAAGCGTTAAACTTCACGGAAGCAGCGCGCCTCCGGGATGAGATGTTTAACCTACAAACGCTCTTAGCGAAACGTTCCGTAAAAAAATCGTAGGCCGTATTGTCGGAAAAAGGTTCTATAAAAAGGGAAAAGAAAACCTTATAAAAACCATAATAGAATCACAAACAGATAGTTATAAAGATCTATAAAAATTAACGGTCATCCCACAGGATTGCATTTTCAGAAATTCCCTAAAAAAAATAACTTTGCCCTTTAAAGTGAAGAGGGATGCGTATCAAAGATCAGATCATACACTTTCAAAACAATCTTCCGGAAGGAGTTAGACTTATTGCGGTATCCAAAACCAAACCGTCTGGCGATATTCTAACGGCCTATGAAGCGGGACAACGGCTCTTCGGCGAAAATAAGGCAAGAGAGATGGAGGAGAAAGCAGATACCCTGCCCGATGATATCCAATGGCATTTTATCGGCCATATTCAGACCAATAAGGTAAAGTATATTGCCAAAAAGGTTCACCTCATCCACAGCGTGGATAGCTTGAAAGTCCTCCAGGAGATCGACCGTCAAGCGGCACGAAATGAGCGGATCATCCACGTTCTGTTGCAATTTCATATTGCACAAGAGGAGAGCAAGTTTGGGCTTGATTTAGAGGAGGCAGAGGCGATACTCAACTCAGAGGCCTACCGGGCCATGCAGCATATTCATATTGCCGGGGTGATGGGTATGGCAACCTATACTGATGAGGAGCCGCAGATCAGGAAGGAGTTCCGCACCCTCAAAAGGATCTTCGACACCCTCAAAAACAATTATTTTAGGGAGGATACCGCATTCAAGGAGATCTCCATGGGAATGTCCGGAGATTATCCCATTGCCATTGACGAGGGGGCAACCCTCATTCGTGTGGGGAGCCTCATTTTTGGTGCACGCCACTACCAGTAACGCATAAGAGAGACCGATCAATGACAGAACTTTTATTTTTCCTGGGATTTGTGGCACTCATAGGCGGTGCCCACTCTTTGGTAGAGGGAGCAGCCTCTTTGGGCAGAAAGCTGCATATCCCCAGCATCGTGATCGGCTTGACCATTGTTGCTTTTGGCACTAGCCTTCCGGAATTGGTGATCAGTGGTTTTGCAGCCTTTCAAGGCGAAACCGAACTCTCCATTGCCAATGTTCTGGGAAGCAATTTGCTCAACATTCTCATTATCTTAGGAATCACGGCCATTATCATCCCCATCCCCGCCAATAGGAATACCGTATTCAAAGTCATCCCCGGCTCTATCTTTATCACCATCGTTCTTTTTATCATGATGTTCTTCCTCAATCAAGGAAAGGCAAGCATCAACCGCATGGAGGGAATCCTGCTGCTGGTTCTCTTCGTGCTCTATCTCCTCTTCAACCGAAGGATGTCGAAAAACAGTGTCCGGGAACACCACGAGGAGAGTATCAAAACGTATTCTGTCTTCATCTCCTTACTAATTACCCTTTTAGGATTGGGGGCACTCTTCATTGGAGGGCGTTGGATTGTAAATGGAGCTACGGCTATTGCCACGAAACTGGGCATTAGCCAATCGGTCATCGGGCTCACCCTTGTAGCTTTAGCCACCTCCCTGCCGGAGTTGGTCACCTCCGTTGTTGCAGCGCTCAAGAAAAAGACCGACATTGCCATCGGAAATCTTGTGGGCTCGAATATCTTCAACATACTGATGGTGCTTGGGGTAAGTTCCGTCATAAGACCTCTACCCGTCTATCCGGAACTCAAAACAGACCTTATCATTGTATTGGCAACCACGGTACTTCTGTTTCTTATGCTCGTCCTTAAGAGAAAAAAGTTCATCCTTCAGCGCATTGAGGGGGGCATCTTAGTGACGGCTTATATTATTTATATACTTTTTCGACTATAAAGGCGATCCGTCAATGCTTCTACCAATAAAATAGCATATGAATACCCACAAAAAAATGCCCCGTTAATGGAAAAAGAGCCTCTTTTTGGAAAGACCTTGCAAGAGCTGATGACTGTTGCCCGCACCCTGGGAATGAAACCCTTTGTAGGAAAACAGATGGCTGATTGGCTATATAAGAAGCGGGTTACCTCCATTGCCGGAATGCGCAATCTCTCCAAGGCCTCTAAAGAAAAGTTGGAGGCGCAATACGAGGTGGGAAGGGCACCACACACCGAGGTGCAGGAGTCTGTGGATGGCACCAGGAAATACCTCTTTCCAACAGCTCAGAAGAGATTTGTGGAGGCAGCCTATATCCCTGACCGTGAAAGGGCAACCCTCTGTGTATCCTCACAGGCAGGGTGCCGGTGGGCCTGTCGTTTCTGCATGACGGGGCGACAAGGATTCTCGCAACATCTTTCGGCGGGGGACATTTTGAATCAGATCTTTAGCCTTCCGGAGTATGAAACCCTCACCAACCTTGTCTATATGGGGATGGGAGAACCTTTCGACAACCTGGACAATGTGCTCAAAAGTTTGGAGATCCTCACCGCCACATACGGCTCCGGGATGAGTCCCAGACGCATCACCGTATCCTCCATTGGTATCATCCCTGCCATGAACCGCTTTCTACAAGAGAGCGACTGCCACCTGGCCATCAGCCTCCACACCCCTTTCGACCATGAGAGGGCGACCCTCATGCCGGTACAAAAACACTATCCCATCTCAGCTGTGGTGGAGAACCTTCGCTCCTTTGACTTTGGCAGACAACGGCGCATCTCTTTCGAATACATTATGTTTGAAGGTTTCAATGACACACAGGAGCACCTCAAAGAGATGGCAAAGCTACTCCATGGGCTCCGTTGCCGGGTAAACCTAATCAAATTCCACCCTATTCCTGACGCCCCCTACCAAGGGTGTACAAAGGAGAAGATGGAGTGGTTCCGTGACCAGCTCACCCAAAGGGGCCTCACCACCACCATCCGCGCCTCCCGGGGCGAAGATATCTATGCCGCTTGTGGATTACTCTCCACCGAGAGACCCCCTTCAAATTCGTAGGAAAAGCGTACTTTTGCCCCTTCAACGGTAATACTATGGCAGCATCCACCATCCACATAAAGAATAAAAAAGCCCTCTATCAATACTTTATACAGGATCGATTTACCGCAGGGATTGTCCTCACGGGAACGGAGATAAAGTCCATCCGCGCAGGCAAAGCCAACCTGGCGGAGTCTTACTGTCGGTTTCACAACGAGGAGCTCTTCGTCTATGGGATGCACATCAGTGAATACCAATATGGCACCTACAACAACCATGATCCCAAGGCGCCCCGTAAACTTCTCCTCACGCGTCGCGAATTGAAGAACATCTTTAAAAATATTGCCGAGAAGGGACTTACTGTCGTTCCCTTATCCCTCTATATCAACGAAAATGGCCTTGCCAAGGTAGAGATTGCCATTGCCAAAGGGAAAAAGCTATATGACAAACGAGAGAGCCTAAAGGCAAAAGATACCCGAAGGGAGATCGACAGGGAGCAGAGGCGGTGATTTGATAATGAGATCGAAGAGAGAAGTTGGTTATTTTTTGAGGAGAGTGCGATAGAGACGCGACATGCCACACCTCTACAGCCCGTTTCACGATCGCATTATTCCATTATTATTACCATACTATTGCACCAGAAAAAAACACGTAATCATCTAATTTTCAACTGATTTACAATCACTCATTATTGCGAACGCACCGTACGGAGAAGCCATGTGACTTATAGTAACCGTAGCGATACAAAAGGCCGTAGTTGCCGATATCGTAGAACGCATAACCACCTGTTTTTCTGGAATAAGAGCCCCGGCATGGTTACGCACAATTATCTAAAGGTTAATCCCCTGCGGTAGCTGTGCAAAAGATAATACGACAAAAAAAGAGAGCAGAAAAGAAGTTGTAGTTTTTTCATAAGGCACTAACATTACTTAGTGTTTGTTCATAAAGTCAGCGTTTTGAGAAGAGGCTGTCTAGAAAGTTCGAAATAGGAGCATTTACTGGGGTAAATAACCATTTGGAAGACACGCATCACAAAGAAGTCGGAATGGGTAGACAGAGGCTACTTATGCCGATAACGTTGTAATGGGGAGTTGGGTTCCTTCTCCATCAGCCGATAAGAGGCATAATCTACGAACCGGGGAAAGAGCTTATTCAGAAGAACGGTCAGCTTCCCTTGTGTTGTGAGGATCAACGAGCGCTTTCGGCGACGAATCGCCCAATAGATCCGATACGCACAATATTCCGGCGACATCATGCTTTTTTCCTTACGCGGTGTTGCTCCCTGAGGCGTAGCATCAGCGGTAAGTGCAGAAAAACGGATATTGGATTGTGTAAACCCCGGTGCAGCAATCATCACATGCATTCCCGTTTTCAGATTCTCTATCCGCACGGTATCCAGGAAACCACGAATGGCGTACTTGGAAGCGGAATAACCGGTCCGTGCAGGAAGGCCTTGGTATCCGGCAATGGAAATCACCCCCACCAACGATCCCCTCTGTTTCACCAAGTAAGGCTCAGCATACTTGGAACAGTAAACGGTACCCCAGAAATTGACAGCCATCAAACGCTCCAGCACCTCCAGCTTCAGATCACAAAAGAGGGCACGCATGGATATACCGGCATTATTAATAAGAATATCAATGCGACCAAACACCGCTACCGTTTTCTCCACAAGTCTCTGGCACTCTTTTTCTACACTCACATCTGTAGGAACCACCAATACCTTCCCCGGATAACCCTGCAAGGAGGCTTCCACCTCCAACAATTTCTCCTTACTGCGTGCCGCAAGAACCACCATTGACCCCTGCTTCACAAATTGCACTGCCAACGCCCGTCCTATACCGGAAGAGGCTCCGGTAATAATCACAACCTTATCCTTCATTGGGCAAAGGTAGCAAATCATTCCTTTGTTCCGGCACGAGCCTCTTATGAATCCTCTTGGGGGAAAATTTCAACGACATCTCATGCAAGGCACCTCCTTCCCGCGACCTTCTCTCTCCCGAAAAAAACATGTGATAGAGAAGGATCAACAATCATAAAAACAGACGAGATAAAAAATTAACTTATTTTTATTATTGATGCTCTCCATAAGAGAACAAAGCCCCAACAAAAGAACAGATAAACATCTAGTTACTATATATTTACATACAACAAAACAACATTTTTCTCAAAAAAAATAAGGAGCTAAAAATAGCCCCAAAAAGGGGAAACGAAAGCCTCTTCCCTGTTGTTAAGACAGGTCAGTTATAAATAATGCTTACCTTTGTAGGAGTTTAACCAAAAATAGAAACCTATGAAATCAATCAAATTACTTGGCATATTTTTGCTTATAACAGCTTCATTGCTAAACACATCATGCAGCAAAAAGGAGGCAGATAACCATCCCAATGCCCCCCAATTGCCCCCTAAGGCCTCTTTCATAATGGACTACAGCTTCTCTAAGGCTGACACAGCCCATGCAAAGGGGTATGCTCATTTTGGATATTCGGCCATCAATGTTCTTTTCTGGAATGTGGTGTTAACGGGCAATTTAGCCATTCCGGTTGCCGCCTTTTCCGAATCATTCAACCATGAACCGGAATATATTGGAAACTTAGAGTGGGTTTGGTCTTATGACGTTACCGTTATCAACCAAGTATACCACGCGAATCTACATGGTACACTGGTTGGTACGGATGTGGAGTGGAAAATGTATCTCAGTAAAGAGGGGGCCTATACCGACTTCCTCTGGTATGAGGGTGTCATGGATAGCACCTATCAGGAGGCTGAATGGCTTATCTACCAATCCCCCGAAGAGCCCGCTCTTTTCCTAACAGTTAATTACCTCAACGATTTGGAAAATGGTGAGCAGAGCATTCGTTACACAAAAGCGGAAGAGATCATCACCGAGGAATCCTACATAGAACATGGGAACCGAGTAGATGTTGACATGGATCGCTACTACACCATCTACTTGCAAGATGGAGATAAACTCACAGAGATCGAGTGGAATTATGCTGCCGGGAATGGACATGTCAGAGACGAAGTTCATTTTGGAGATCAGGAATGGCACTGTTGGGATGAACAACGACGGGATATAGAGTGTCCTTAACAGACGAAACTTTTGATAGTAAAAAAGGTCTGCTGGATAGCAGGCCTTTTTTTATGCCACATATACCGCAAGAAATTTAAACAAGTCCATTTTTTGTATTACCTTTAGCTGTAGTTTTAGTTTGTGGGGCATCCCATACAAATTAACCACGGAGAAAAGGAGGCATATTACCTCAAACTTCTACCTTTTGATGTCATGGACCTCCCCAGACAAGGGAGGAGTACAGACCTCTTATAATTTCTAATCATTGATCAACAACTAATTACGCAAACCCATATGAAAAGCAGACCGACTATTTTTCACCTTATCCCAATGCTGTTAATCCTCATGATACTCTCTGCAGGAAGGATCAATGGCCAAGTTCAACGTCCCATAGGCACTAACCTTGTGGGGGTATCAGATTGGAGCACTGAATTTGTCTTTGTGGATGTGATGAAACAAAGCAGAACATGGATACCACATGAACTTGGCCCCAATGCAGATTGGGATAGTGGGGTCTATATCCCCCTGGATGAGGATGGCTACCCCTTGACCATCCCCTATGACAATGGCATTGATCCTCCACAAGGAATAAGAACGGTTATGTTTGTAGGGTTAGAGCATATTTTTCCCGGGGGCGAGTACCGATTTATGGCGGAGGGTGAAGGAGAAATAGAACTATGGGGAGCCGCATCCGCTATTTTTCAATGTCCCATCGATACGGTTATTAATGTTGACAACAACAACGAGCTCCTTGTATTGGAAATACTGGAAAGCGACATAGCGAACCCCATAAAGGATATTCATATCCTCATGCCAGGTCATCATCACACCTTTGAAGAGCATCCTTTTCATCCGGAACTTTTAAGTTTTATTGACGATTTTCAAGTAATCAGGTTCATGGACTGGATGAGTACCAATGGGTCTGAAGTTCAAGAATGGGCTGACAGAAATACGCCAAACTATTACACTCAAACGTTGTACAGCGGTGTCTCTTATGAATACTTAATTGAGCTTTGTAACTTAACACAAAAAGATCTATGGGTTAACATTCCACACAAAGCATCTGACAATTTCATTACGCAATTTGCCGCAATGCTAAGGGACCAGGCAGACCCAAACCTCAAGATCTATTTGGAATACAGCAATGAGGTTTGGAACGGGATCTTCCCTCAAAACAGTTATGCCGCTGCCGCAGCGGAAGAGTTAGGATATACGGGAGAGCCGTGGGAGCTTTCATGGAAATTTACGGCCAAACGATCGGCTGATGTCTTTCAAATTTTCGAAGACGTATTTGTCAACGATGACCGGTTAATCAAGGTGATTCCGGGCATGGCCGCAAATGCCTGGGTCAATAATTTTATCATCAGTAGATTCAATGAAGACCTATACAATCCGACCGGAGTTTCTGCCGATGCACTGGCCATTGCCCCCTATTTCGGGTCCGTAGCCAATGCCATTGGTGAAGCCGGTTTGGGCAATACGATTACGGTTGAGGCAATCTTAGATTCCATGGAACTTTCGATGCCGGAAACCTTCCGTTGGATGGTTGACAACAAGGAACTGGCCAATAATTATAACTTAGACCTCATTGCCTATGAAGGAGGGCAACACTTAGTGGCTTACTATCCTTACAATGAAAATGAGGTTTTTGTAAACAAACTGTTAGAGGCCAATAGGCACCCGAGAATGGAAGCGTTATATTGCAGCTATTTTGACTACTGGTATGACACAGTACAGGGTGGCATGTTCGCACATTTCTCTTCCCATGGAGACTACAGCAAATATGGTGCCTGGGGCATCAAAGAGACCTATGAAGATGTGAACTCACCCAAATATTTGGGGGTAAAAAACTGCGTTTTCAGCTATAATTCAACATCAGGTTCGGAGAATCTTTTAGCAGAAGATAATAGTATAAACGTCTACCCAAGTCTCGTTATGGACCAACTCACCATAGCATCAAACTCGAACAATTACAACGTAAACATCTATGATATTAATGGAACTTTACATCAACATATTACCGCTAAGGATCCTCTCGTGACCCTTTCCACCAAACAGTTACCTGCAGGAATTTATTTTGTCCACATTTTTGATAACACAAATCAAAACATCCATATAGCTAAGATTATAAAACCTCAGAAATAAAAACCCTCCTTCTCCCTATCTTTCGGCAACCGATTATAGGGTAACTCTTACCCTGAAAAAAGATTTGAGGAGGGCAACACGACCCCCAAAAAGGAACAGCCAAATGTTACCTGAAGGGGGAGGTATCTATTTCCTGGATTTCTATAAGAAAACAGCTATCTCAACAGCTAAGGGCTCACAAAATTCAACAAACACGCCTCTTTCACCTTTACGAAGTAAGCACGGCCAGCGTAGAGGTAGGGCATGGTGTTGATCCCCGCTTCGGGCCAAAAGACCTGGCCTCCATCAAAGGACTTAGCCATCACCAACTGCTCATAAACCGGGGTGAAGAGCAGATCACTGGAGATGCTATCTGCCACCATCACCGCCACAAGATTCCACCCTTCGTTCAACGGGACAGAGGAAAAGGAGGAGCTATAACCGGAGAAAGCCACAGAGGTCTCATGATTCATCTTAACCACATAGCCCTTTCCGGGAGAGAGCACAGGCAGGTTATTGATCTGAGGCGGCCAATAAACATCGTACATATCCTTCACGATTATCAACGTATCGGCCAATCCGCCAAAGAGAGCCTGCGTCGAGTCATTGAGAAGATCCAGGTAGGTGGAAAAGCCACTCCACCCCGCGGGGAAAGAGAGTAGTTGTGTCAACGGTTCTTCGGGCATCAATTGCACGTTGAGCAGCGTCTTAAGGGTATCATTCACCGCCAGGGAAACCGTCTTGGGGAGATATCCGGGAGCCGTAAAAGTTAACGTGTAGGTCCCCGTAATCAAGTAGCGATGGTAATCGCCATTCAAGGCATCAGAGTAGACCCAGGAGCTATCTACATCATAGCCGGGGATAAAAACCTTTGCCCGCAAAGGTTCACCCGTTAATGAATCCGTCACTACGCCATGAAGACCGTACCAGGCCTGCTTCATATAGTTAAAAAAGGAACGGTGATTATAGCTCCAATAATCTTCCAGTGTCTGAGGCGGAGGATTCTTTCTTCGCGATAACTCAAGCGTAAACTCACGGCACTGGTGAAACCAATTCATATAGTCCTGCCGGCTTCCGTTGATGGAGTACCAGCTATAGCCGTTGACAACTCCGGTTCCAAAGTCATCCAGGTAACCGGAAGGGCTATAATATTGGGCAGTATCGGCATACATATTGCACACCTTCTGCCACCAAAGCAGATCCGCAGGCATTTTACTCCACGTATCCCACGGATAGTTACACACCTCGGCTCCTCCGTGAATATTAACCCCCAGATCAAACCCAACCTCTTCCGCCAGGTCCATAAACGCGATGGTCTCCTCCTGCCAAACCCTTCCATCGGGATGAGGCCCATCCTGCGGATCAGGATAGTTTCTGTTGAGATCTACCCCGTTAAGATTATACCTTCTGGCTCCAGAAACCGTATGATTACCAGCACGGTAAGTGCCATCGGGATTGGCATTGGGATTGATCCATACATTAAGGCTATCCACCAAAAAGGTGGCAAAGGGATCGGTTCCATACCCTGACAACAGGGAATCTATCAAATGAAGCATCAACACATAGCCCACCGTTTCATCCCCATGCATCGTACTTGTAAACAACACTTTGGGACGTACATCAGAAGCAGTGGCTATCCCCTTGTTAAAGGTAATAGCCAACAGTTGACGGCCGGAGTTCAGGGTATCAAAACACACCAATGTACAGAGGTCAGGATAGTCCGACGCAAAGCCCTCCATCTGCTGTACATACTCCTCGTAGGTAGGATACACACTCCACTCTCCCCGTCCATTCTGAGCATGCAATACAAAAGAGAGGGGGCACAAAACACCGAAAAAAATCAAAACCTGTACAAACCTCATAACAATCTACTTTATATAGAGTCTGTCTATAAAGTCCGACTTCTTCGTTACGCTTCTCTTCCCAATGGTCATTTACCCCAGTAAACTCACCTATTTCAGCCTTCGCAAGCCTCAAATTCGAACTTTCTATACAGCCGCTGCTCAAAACGCTGACTCTATGGACAGACACTATATAGGCAAAATGGTTAAACGTCTATCTTCTATTCTACGGCAAAAATAGGAAAATTCATTCCTCTTTCGAAGCTCACCGGGTCATCTTCACAATTCTCTGACATCCGTAGCTCTCCCCGGTATCCAGCTTAAAAATTCTCAGGCAATAGACTCCTTCATTCAAGGAAGAAAGATCAATAACACCATCCGCCGTAATCTGTTGGGAGCACATCCTACCTGACAAGGTATAGATTTCCACACCAAGGGGAAGATATTTCCAAACATCATGGCCAAGGGTAACCTGTTGGTTGGCGGGGTTGGGAAAAAAGTCCAGGGAGGGTCGCTGCTCTTTTTCGACAATCTCCGAAGGAGAGGTTCCCTTGTAAAGCACCGCTCCCCCGGCAAACAGTCCTACCACCAACTCAGGATAGGCATCCCCATTCAAATCGGCAAGGGAACAATCCACACGCTCTCCAAAATCCAGGTAATGCAGATGAGAGGTCACAAGCGGAAAGGGTTCCGACAAATCCTCCCTCATAACGTCATACAGGTATATTCTGCCGGAGGAGGACCCCACAAACAGTTCCAAAGCTCCTTCCGAATCCTCCCGAAAGAAAGGAGTGCTATAGCCATAATAGCTCACGGTAAGATCTCGTACATCCACCCCCCCCAGCATACTGTAGGATAGCATAAAAGAGGGGTCACCCGAAGAGGCAGAGGTGTTTTCAAAGCCATAGAGCAACCCATCCCTACAACCGGAGACAAGATCCAAGTCTCCATCAAAATCAAGATCGACAAGAGCAGGGGCCGCATTATGATCTACCGCAATCCCGGAAAAAGCCTCCTCATGCACTAGAAATTGAGGCGGATAGCTGCCCGAACGATTTTCCAGCCAAACAAACGATCCCTCTGCGGTTCCGCATACCACATCCGCATCCCCATCCCCATCAACATCCCCCACAGCAGGATGCAAACCATGGATTCCATACTCAAAGAGGCCACCAAAATCATCATCCACAAGATGGAAAGCAGGCTCCGAGAGAGAACCCACATTCTCGTACAACACCAAAAAGCTTTTATAAGAACAGTGCAAAGTTGCATACTCGTCCATAAAACAGGTGTCATTCACCCCTTCATTTCCCAGCAACAGGTCCAACAGACCATCCCCATTCCAGTCAAAAAGAGAGGGATAAACCCCAGCCCCCCACTCGATCATCTCATCCTGCAAGAAATCGCGCGTCACAAACTCAAACTCATTATCTCCCCTATTTTTATAGAACAGAATATTGTGATTCACCTCCAGGTTACGAAGCGAAGGATCAAAGGGGGCGACCAATAAATCTGCCAATCCATCAAAATCCACATCTTCCAGAAAGGCCGCGGGAAAAGAGTAGAGGGAGACTGGAGAAGATGGCGGATAATCCTTGATTACAGAGGTGATTCGCGCCTCTGTAGCATCCCCCCCATTTTCAAGCAGCAGCAACGACGGATAATCCACATCCCCAAGCCACAGATCATAATCGTGGTCCTGATCTTTATCAAAAAGGAGAAAGGTCGAACCAGTATGCCTTTCAGCTTTCCCGGGCATTCCTGCCCCATTAAGACAGGTATCGAGATAAAGCACATTGGACTCTTCACTTTCAGCAAAATAGCCCCAACAAGAGTTACTCTTTTCATAAACGAGAGAGTCAGGGGAGCCATACAGTTCCATGGAACAGTTTTTATGCACCTCCACAAAGGCGCCAAGGCCATAAAAGGTCAAGATATCCAAATCCCCATCAAAATCCAGATCTACAATACCCGGATAATCGGCATAGGTCACCAAGATGTTGGTCTCCATGGAGCCTTGCAAGGAGGTAAGATAGGGGTCTGTCATCAACAAGAAGCGCTCCTCATCCCTACCCGTATTGTAAAAAACTTGTATTCCACCAGTGGTATAGGTAAAAAGATCCTTCCTTCCATCACCATTGTAATCCTTCATGATCATCCAGTGGTTTATATCAGGAAATAACGACTGATATTCAGGTCGATACCGCCATTGATTCTGTTCATTAATGAAGGTAAGAAGGCGATTTCCACTTCGATCGAAACAGACCAGGTCCGGCAGCGAATCCCCATTTAATAAAACGGTGTTGAACTGGGGGGCATTCAGTCCGCCGACCCATGGAAAGTTAAGCGGTCTCCCCTGGGCATCAAAAACCACTATTTGATCATAGCGTTCAAAGCCGTAAGGCTGCTGAGCCTCAGATTCTCCCAAGATCGATATCAGAAAGAGAAAGAGTACAAGATGTTTATGTTTTCCCATAAGAAACCAACAAGAGAATAACCCTTACAAAGGTATTAAATTTCATAAAACCGGAAATTCCCAAATTCTTTAAAGTCAATAATTGTAATTCTCATAAGGAAGGCCTATATTTGCACGCTTAAAAATATTGAAAGTAAATATAATAAACTCATTTACAAATGCAAAGTAGAGGTGCTATTAGATTTTTCGCTATCGCGTTTGCGTTGGTTTGCCTATTTTCACTCTCTTTTACGTTCGTTACAAGAAACGTAGAGAAGAAGGCAGAGCGCTATGCGAATAGTGAAATGACTGCTGAAATGGCTAAACGTTTAGCCAAAGGAGATGAATTGAGACAAGTATTTATTTCGGATTCGCTTGTATCTGCCCGCAGACGTTACTATCTTGATTCGATGAAGAATGAAACGGTTTACAACATTGGAAAGAAATACACTTACCAGGATTGTAAAGAGCGTGAGATTAACCTTGGTCTGGACCTTAAAGGAGGAATGAACGTTACCATGGAAGTTTCCGTTGCGGACATTGTCCGTGCACTTTCCGGATACAGTAAAGATCCCACCTTTAACGAAGCCATCCGCAAAGCATCCGAGAAGATGAAGGACTCTCAGGAGGACTTCATTACCCTCTTTGCCAATGCCTTCTACGAAACTGACCCCAATGCCAAGTTGGCGGCCATATACGCTTACGAGTTTAAAAACAGGGGAATCACTACCACTTCCACCAACGATGAAGTTTTAGAGATTATCCGCAAGGAGACCAAAGGAGCCATCGACCGCTCTTTCGAGATTCTTCGTACTCGTATTGACCGTTTTGGTGTTGCCCAGCCTAACATTCAGAAATTACAACAAACGGGCCGTATCCTTATCGAGCTCCCCGGTATCAAAGAGCCTGAGCGTGTACGTAAGCTTCTCCAGGGTTCTGCAAAACTGGAATTTTGGGAAACATTCAAGTTTAACGAGATACACACCTATTTCACTGATGCAAACGCCCGTCTGCGTCAAATTGAGAAAGAGGAGGCAGCCTATGGTAGCGAAGGAGCAGTAGATGCCGAAAAAGAGGAAGCAACAACGGCTACGGAAAAACCCAAAACTTCACAAGAGGCCAAAGGCAGCGATAAGAAAAATACAACGGAGACCTCCAGCGGAGAAGAACAGTCCCTTGAAGAGTTGATTGAAGACAGTGATATTGATTCAGAAGACCTTGACAAGCAACGTGAAGACTGGGAAGAGAACAACCCTCTTTTCCGTTATCTTCAACCCTCTTTCTACCAAAATGCCAACGGGCAGGTGGTTCCGGGAGAGAGTGCTTCGGTAGGTTCTGCCTTCATCAAAGATACAGCGAAGGTAAACTATATGCTTCGCAAAGTTAAACAATTGATGCCCCGTGACATGATCCTGGTTTGGGCCAACAAACCGGAATCCTATGCGCCAGATCGGTTACAGCTTGTGGCACTGAAAGTCACCTCTCGTGACGGGAAAGCCCCCCTTGGCGGAGACGTGATCGTAGACGCACGTCAAGACTATGACCAAAACGGACGTGTAGAGGTCTCCATGGCCATGAACTCTGAAGGAGCTCGTGTTTGGAAACGCCTTACCGGTGAGAATGTGGGTCGTCAGATTGCCATTGTCCTTGATGACTATGTTTACTCCTTCCCCAATGTACGCGGAGAGATTGCCGGTGGACGTTCCTCTATCTCCGGTGGTGACATGAGTGTGGAAGAGGCACAAGACATTGCAAATATTTTGAAAGCAGGTAAACTTCCTGCTCCAGCCCGTATCGTTCAGGAAGAGATCGTGGGTCCCTCCCTGGGACGCGAAGCGGTTCGTTCGGGAATCAATTCTTTTATCATTGCCTTTATTTTGGTGATGGTTTACATGGTACTCTATTACAATCGGGGTGGTTATGTGGCTGACCTTGCATTGCTCACCAACGTTTTCTTTATCTTTGGAGTACTCTCCTCTTTGGGAGCGGTACTTACCCTGCCCGGTATTGCGGGTATCGTTCTGACCATTGGTATGGCAGTAGATGCCAACGTAATCATCTACGAACGTATCAAAGAGGAGATTCGCGTAGGAAAAGGGATTCGCCTTGCTGTGGAAGATGGTTACAAAAACGCCTATTCAGCCATCATTGATGGTAACATCACAACCCTTTTGACCGCCATCGTACTTTACGTCTTCGGTTCCGGTCCGGTACAAGGTTTTGCTACTACGCTCATCATTGGTATCCTCTCCTCGCTCTTCTCGGCGATCTTTATCTCTCGTTTGATCTTCTCCAGAAGGCTGAGCAAGAACCGTACATTGCAGTTCTCCAACAAGGTAACCGCTAACTGGTTTACCAATATCAATGTAGACTTCATCGCAAAACGGAAAACCTTCTACATCATCTCTGCAGCAGTTATTGCCGTTGGTATTATCTCTCTGGCTACCCGCGGATTGAACCAAGGGGTTGACTTTGCCGGTGGACGAACTTATGTGGTACGCTTCGACAAAGACATCTCCACCGAAGATATTCGCTCCTCTCTGGCTAAAGAGTTTGGTAGTGCCCCCGAGGTGAAGACCTTTGGCCCCTCTCGTCAGGTAAAGGTGACCACCAACTATATGATTGAAGAGATGGGCGTTGACGTAGATTCCATTGTGGAATCCAAGCTTTACAATGGATTGAAGAATTTCTACAAAGAACCTCTCTCCTACAAGGACTTTGCCGGAGATAGCGAAGAGAAGCTAGCAGGTATTTTATCCAGCCAGATGGTTGGACCTACCATTGCCGATGACATCAAGCAGCGTGCAGTATGGGCCATCCTTATCTCTCTAATCGTCATCTTTGCCTACATCGCGGCCCGATTTAGAAGATGGCAGTTTGGTGTGGGTGGTTTGGTTACCCTGGCTCACGATGCCATGATTACGGTTTCTATTTACTCATTGTTCTATGGTGTGCTGCCATTTAACCTGGAGATCGACCAGTCCTTTATCGCGGCTATCCTGACCATCATCGGTTACTCCATTAACGATACGGTGATTATCTTTGACCGAATCCGTGAGTATGTGGGATTACATCCCAAGCATAGCTTTAAAGACAATATTAATGGTGCGGTAAATAGCACCTTAGGACGTACTTTCCTCACTTCAGGGACCACCTTCATTGTACTTCTCAGTATCTTCATCCTGGGTGGTGAGGTGATCCGTGGAATGACCTTTGCCCTGATGGTCGGTATCCTCGTGGGTACGTACTCTTCCGTATTTATCTCTACTCCTGTAGCCTATGACCTCACCAAAAATAAGGGTGCAGCACAGGAGGGACTTGCACGGAAAAAGAAAGAGAAGATAAAACTTAACAATCAATAGTAGTTTTATTAATCGCTTATACCAATTCATAGAGAGGCTGTCTGGATCAGACAGCCTCTTTTGCGATAAATAGAGGCTGTATATAAAGTCCGACTTCTTCGTTACGCTTGTCTTCAAAATGGTCATTTACCTCAGTAAACTCCCATTTCTCAGCCTTCGCAAGCCTCGAATTCGAACTTTCTATACAGCCTCTTCTCAAAACGCTGACTTTATGGACAGACACTATGTAACGTCCGCTATAGAGTCCGACTTCTTCGTTACGCTTGTCTTCAAAATGGTCATTTACCTCAGTAAACTCCCATTTCTCAGCCTTCGCAAGCCTCGATTCGAACATTCTATACAAACGGCATGCCCTCCCTTTCCCCTTTCCTCCTCTTGAAGTCGTCCATTCATCAAGGAATCTACCCTCTTTTCAGAAAGAAAGAATTTTCAAAAGCAAGGAGGGGATGTCGTCAAGTTAACGTTTAATTTTTATTTTTGTATCTTTATAGAGAATTGAATGATACCGAGCGTCTATTTGTTCTTTAACCTCAGCGGAAGTGAGTTGTTGGTCATCGTGGCGGTCATCTTTCTACTGTTTGGCCCCTCCGGGATTCGTGAAATCGGGAAAAAGACCGGTTCAATCCTACAAAAAATGAAAAAAGCCACACAGGATTTCACCCAAGAGTTAACCGCAGAGACCGACCAGATTGCTGAAGAGATCAATAACCTGGAGAAGGATATCAAACAGGCTGTCGGAAAAGATCAAACGGGCAATACCAAAAACTAAGTTATTCAGTTATTATTAAGATGAAAGGTAATCACGCGATGAAAAACAATACGAGGATTCTCCCCCTTTTGCTTCTATTGATCGTTCTAATCCCCACGGTTTCGATACGGGCGCAAAACCGGCAACTGGAAGCGGCGGAATCGCTTTTTAATACCGGGAAATATACGGTGGCCATTGACAAGTACAAAAAGGCCTACTCGAAAGCGCGAAAAAACCGTTCCGAGAAGGCCTATATCTCGTATAAAATTGGCGAGTGTTACCGTTTCACCAACGAGATGAAACGCGCAGAGGCACAATATAAGCGCAGCTATCGATCCAATTACCACAAGGAGGACCCTATCTTACTGATCCGCTATGCGGATGCCCTTCGTTTCAATGAAAAGTATGAGGAGGCCTTGCCCCTTTACCAAGCGTTCCTCGAAATCAAACCCAACGACCCTAAAGCTATCAACGGAAAGAAATCGTGCGAATTGGCCACAAAGTGGCTTGAAAATCCCTCCAACCACCAGATCGAAAATCAGAAAAAGATCAACTCCCGTGAGGATGACTTTGCCCCGGCTTGGGCCGACAATCAGGTATTCAACAGTATTCTCATCACCTCCAACAGGGATGGAGCCACAGGAAAAGATACCGACGACTGGACAGGAAAGGACTTCAGTGACCTTTTCATCACGAAGAAGGATGTCAAAGGGAAGTGGAGCCAACCGGTTCTGATCGATGAAACAGAAGTGATCAACACCGATGCCAATGAGGGAGCGGGAAGCATGAACGCCCAGTCCAATCGGCTCTACTTCACCCGCTGCGCCGAAGCATTGGAAGAGGGCGACGGATTCAAGGGATGCCAGATCTACGTTTCCAAAAGAACGGGAAAAAGCTTTGGCGAACCACGCTATCTAAACCTCGCCGGAGACAGCGCCGATGCCAACGGACAACCTGCACTCTCGGAAGATGAGCTAACCATCTACTTCTCCAGTAACCGCAAAGGAGGAAAAGGTGGAAGAGACCTTTGGTACGCCACCCGCGAGACAAGAACGGGCGACTTTGGACGCCCCATCAACCTGGGAATGGCTGTCAATACCACCGGCGATGAGTACTTCCCCTTCCTGCGAAACGACTCCACCCTCTATTTCGCCTCCGATGGACATCCCGGCCTGGGAGGCCTCGACATCTTTGTCTCGATCAAACGCGACGGGAAATTCACCGAACCCACCAATATCGGTTCTCCCATGAATACCAACTACGATGAGTTTGGCATTATCTTCATCCCCGGCAAGGAAGAAGGTTATTTCACCTCCAACAGAAAAGGGGGCCGTGGAGGCGATGATATCTACTACTTCATTGAACCGCCGGTAGAGTTCTCGCTTTCAGGGGTTGTCACGGATGAGCAGACGCTACAATTCATTGAGAATGCCATTGTAAAATTGGTGGGCTCCGATGGAAGTGCTATCCAATCACGTACCGATCCCAAAGGATACTTTAACTTTAGCTCCTCCCAATTCAAGCCGGAGACCACCTACGATATCACCGTTTCCAAGCCCAACTACTTCAATACCACGGCCAAAGAGACCACTGTAGGCATTGAGAGAAGCCGGGATTTTGTGCATGACTTTATTTTGCAACCTATTCCTGAGGAGCCCATTGCACTTCCAGAGATCCTCTATGATCTGGCCAAGTGGGATCTGAAACCACAATATCAGGATAGCCTGCAAGGACTTATCCAAACCCTGGATGCCAACCCCACACTGGTGGTGGAGCTAGCAGCACACACTGATGCCCGGGGAACCTCAGAGTCCAACGATATCCTGTCGCAGCGCCGTGCCGAATCAGTGGTTAACTACCTTATTGAGCGGGGTATCGATCCTGACCGATTGGTAGCCAAAGGATATGGAGAGCGCACGCCCCTTCGCCTACGAAAAGAGGTCACCCGCGATGGCTTTACCTTCGCAGAGGGAACCCTCCTCACCGAGGAGTTTATCGCCTCGCTCTCCTCAGACCCGGAAAGAGAAGCCGCTCACCAATTGAACCGCCGTACTGAATTCTCGGTAATCAGCAAAGACTTCGTTCCCAAATCCCAGGTTCCCACAGGCGAAGCCACCACCACCATTGCCATCGTGGAGAATCCGGAACAGAACAACATCCCCTTTACAAAAGATGAGCGGGGCATGATCCAGGCAGAAGCAATCCTCAACGGCATCACCATCCCCTTTGTGTATGATAAGCGGGGGACGCATGTGCAAATCAGCCAAGAGAAAGCCCTTGAAATGCTAAAAGCCGGAGTTATCACAAAGGCAGACTTTGAAGGCAATCCCGATGAACTTATTGGTGATGGATTCATTGCTGACAAGGCAAAATTCACCCTCAAGACCATTCGTTTGGGAATCACCACCATTGAAGAGGTTACCGCCACCATCAATTATCGACTTACCAAACCGCTCATTCTGGATAATGCAACCCTCTCAAGATTTGGGGAGTTCCAGATCGACGAAGAGCAACAAATGATCATTTTTAAATAGGATGACTACAGCATCAAGATATCATAAGAGGGGTGTATCGGCAACCAAGGAGGAGGTACACAACGCCATAAAAAACGTGGATAAGGGACTCTTCCCGGGAGCCTTCTGCAAGGTTGTGGAAGACTACCTTACCGGGGATCCCGACTACTGCACCGTAATGCATGCGGATGGAGCCGGAACAAAATCCTCCTTGGCCTACCTCTACTGGAGAGAGACCGGAGACCTCAGTGTGTGGAAAGGAATTGCTCAGGATGCCATTGTGATGAATATCGATGACCTGCTCTGTGTGGGTATCACCGACAAGATCCTGCTCTCTTCAACCATCGGACGCAATAAGCGGCTTATCCCCGGAGAGGTGATTGCAGCGATCATCAATGGTACAGAGGAGTTTTTGCAAGAGATGCGTGATCTGGGCGTGGGCATATGGTCCACCGGAGGGGAAACAGCTGATGTGGGCGACCTGGTACGCACCATTATTGTGGATTCCACTGTCACAGCCAGG
Source organism: Bacteroidota bacterium (assembly GCA_002748065.1). GTDB lineage: Bacteria > Bacteroidota > Bacteroidia > Bacteroidales > BM520 > BM520. Next base: position 25,476 of record PDRJ01000032.1, on the reverse strand, counting down.
GCACGAAGGGAAGAGATCATCTCCAACCACCGTATCGGCGCCGGAGATGTGATCGTGGGGTTGGCGTCATTTGGACAGGCCACCTACGAAACACACTACAATGGGGGAATGGGAAGCAATGGATTAACCTCTGCACGCCATGACCTCTTTACCAAGTACCTGGCCGAAAAGTACCCGGAAAGCTATGATCCTGGCATCAACGAAGAGTTGGTCTACTCCGGAAGCTACAAGCTCACTGACCCCGCCACTGAGGGACTGAACATGGGGCACCTTGTGCTCTCCCCCACCCGCACCTACGCCCCGGTGATTGCAGCCATGCTAAAAACACATCGCAAACAGATCCACGGGATGATTCACTGTAGCGGTGGCGCCCAAACCAAAATCCTCCACTTCACACCTCCAACACTACATGTGGTCAAAGATAACCTCTTCCCCATCCCCTCCCTCTTCTATCATATCCAACAAGAGTCGCAAACCCCCTGGCAAGAGATGTACAAAGTCTTTAACATGGGGCATCGTATGGAATTGTATGTGACTCCGGAAGTGGCAGAAGAGCTCATTGCCATCTCCCGTTCCTTTCACATCGACGCGCAAATTGTCGGGCGTGTGGTTCCATCCCAGGGGAAGCGACTCACCCTCATAGGCGAACAAGGGACTTTTGAGTATGATCGATAGGAAGAAGAGATAAATAGTGTCTGTCCATAAAATCAAGGGGTTGAGAAGAGGCTGTATAGAAAGTTCGAGTTCGAGGCTTGCGAAGACTGAAAGAGGGGAGTTTACTAAGGTAAATGACCATTAGGAAGACAAGCATAACGAAGAAGTCGGACTTTATAGACGGGCTCTGAATCGTGTTTTGCCGCTACGGTGACACATCCTCCAAAACCACCTCTTCCCTAAGGTTGCAGGCATTGATCTTGATTCGGTCAGGGATGTTACAAGAGATCGTACTGTGTTGAAAAGTACTGGCATTGACATAATGAATATGTCCAACCGTGTTGGGATCATTAAATTTCAGGTTTGAAAAATAGAAAGAGTTTGAGGCCATGGTAGGCGGGATAACACCCTCAATATGAACACCACCGGTTTCGGTAAAGAGACCATCCCCCACAGGAAAACCAAGGTTTTGAAACCATCTTATTCCCCCGCCACTGGCACTATGTTCTACCTTGTTAGCAGAAAAAATACCGTGCCCCCAGTTGTCGGTACTCAAGGTTCCGTAGGGCGTTGTTTCAGCAATGGACAAGAAGGGGGTTGCACAGGTAACGAAGGTATTTCCCGTCACATTCCAATTGCCCGAATTACCAAGAAGACCCACCCGGCAACGGGAGAAAAAGCAGGTTGAAACCATCGAGTATTCGTACCTATCGGTATGAGAGATCCCCACAAAACTATTGGAAAAAGAGCAGCCCAACACCATGGCTCGATGCGAATAGGGATCATCGGAAAGAGCCCCCTGAAAGGTCATGCAGGCCCCAGAAAAATTGGAAAAGTGAAGGTTCTGAAACACATTCTGGTAGGCCCGATCTAACTGTATCCCCACATTGGATTTCACAAAAGCCTTATTCACAGCACTTGACGACTGCCCCACAAGATAAAGGTTCTCAAACAGACAGTGATTTACCCCCGGTTGCCATAAAAACATCACAAAATCGGTTCCCACAGCAGCTACCGTGTTGTTGTTACCATTTAAGTGAACCCCTTTTGCCACCTCAATGGTTGAGGTAAGGAGGATATTGGTGTTGGATTTTATCTCCACCGAGGCTCCGGGAATTGCCAATGCTGCTGCTAGCTCTTGCTCATTTTCAACAACAATTCTACGTCCACTGTTCGGGAGAATCTCCGTTTTCAGAGTATCCCTCCCTACAAAAGATTGCCCCCAAACCATGGAAAGAGACAGCAAGCCCAAAAAAAGGAGGATGATATTTTTCATATCTGTTTCTTTTATGAATTCCATACGATAGAAGATGCCCCGCCTTTATCAAATTCCAGATCGACATTAGAGGTGAATTTCCCTCCACGGTATACCTTTTAACTGATAAAAACAGCAAGGCCTTCTCGCCAATCACCAGAGATCATTTCCTGCCCGGAAAAGATCTATCCCCTGATTCCTTGAACGATCTCATTCCCCATCAAAAGGTATTTTGCACTCAAAAAATTTATTTTCTTCCTAAGAGTAGTCTTCCGTCTGAACGTATTCCGTCGTTCAATTTTCTCTTTACGAAATGTTCCACCCACACCCGAAAGTCGTAGTTGTAAAAAGCCCTCAGGACCTTGTATTTTTGCGTTCGACCAAAAACAGGGTAAAAGGGGGAAACTCTTCAACTGAAGCAAAAATAGGCATAAAGCACTTAGCTGACAAGTTATGGATTAAAATACCTTCTCTTCTCCCACACTCCTCGCCCACCCTTAAGAAAGATGATAACAGAGCTACCTCCGGCGCCCTTTCCTCTCTCTCATAAAATATAAAGCACTCATAACAAACATCTTAAATAAGCAAAAAAAAGAAAAAATTTATTTTACAATTTCATAACAACGAACGGATAATTGTTGTACCATTGAAGAGTAAATTGAACGTACAACACCATGAATTCTCTCTTCAAATACTTCATTGTCAAAACGGCAAAACGCCGCCTGAGAACCAAAAGTAAACGAACCTCCGGAAGGCAATTTGAAAAAGAGGTTCGCTACATGCAAGTGGAGGTCTCCCATATCTTGCATGACAGCTTTCTTATTGTACTGGGGATACTATCAGCAAGTTTCGGATTAAAGGGTTTTCTCCTTCCAAACGCATTTCTTGACGGGGGTGTCATGGGGATATCCCTTATCATCACAAAAGTAACCCAACTTCCCCTATCCATTCTTGTGGTGTTATTGAACATTCCCTTTCTGCTTTTGGCCTTCTCCACCATCAGCAAGCAATTTGCCATCAAAAGCATTTTTGCCATCGTTCTTCTGGCGCTAGCACTCTACACCATTCCCTACCCCACCATCACTGCAGACCGGCTCTTAATCTCTGTTTTCGGTGGATTTTTTCTCGGTCTGGGAATTGGCTTGTCTGTGCGGGGTGGCGCTGTCATTGACGGCACGGAAGTTCTGGCTGTTTTTATCAGCCGAAAAACTGCCATGACCATTGGTGATATCATCTTAATCTTCAATATCATCATCTTCTCCATTGCCGCCTATATCTTCTCCGTAGAGATTGCCCTATACGCCGTTCTCACCTACCTGGCAGCCTCCAAAACCGTCGATTACGTGATCACCGGGGTTGAAGAGTATGTAGGGGTCTCCATCCTATCGGAAAAACATGAAGAGATCCGCTTGGCAATCATTGAGAAACTAGGAAGAGGTTGTACGATATACGCCGGAAAAAAAGGGTTTGGCAAGAGAGGAGAGGCCTTAAAGGAGACCGACATCGTCTACACACTGTTAACACGTCTGGAAGTGTCAAAACTACAAACAGAAATCGACAAAATTGACAAAGAAGCCTTCATCGTCATGCATAGTATAAAGGATGCCAAGGGAGGAATGATAAAAAAACGTCGCCTGAAATAGCCCCACCAACAACACAAAACAGGGTTAGCACTTCTTTAAACAATATTGTACCTTTGCAGTTCGGTTTTTATACGAAAACAGGGGAAAAAAGCCAAATGCACCTCAGGAGAAGTCACTTACCCATGGGAAATTCCTGATTGATAGCAATCACACTTCCCATTTTGGCCACCTCTTATAAGAAGTCAAGGCAACGAGGGGTTTTCGTACAACCATTAATAAAACAAGGCAAGATATGTTATTGCAAAAATTGGAAGAGGTTCACCACAAATTTCTGGAGTTGGGGAAACAACTTACAGATCCCGAAGTGGCATCAGATATGAAGAAGTTTGTGAAACTTAATAAAGACTATAAGGAGCTGGAGCCTGTCTCAAAAGCCTATATCACCTACAAAGAGATTTTAGACAACATTGAGGCCACCAAGGAGATTTTACAGACCGAAAAGGATGAAGAGTTTCGCGAGATGGCAAAGGAAGAGCTCAATGAATTCATACAGCGACGCGATGCCATGGAGGAGGATATCAAGGTGTTGCTCATCCCTAAGGATCCTCAAGATGGTAAGAATGCCATCTTTGAGATTCGGGCCGGTACCGGAGGCGATGAGGCAAGTATCTTTGCCGGAGATCTTTTCCGCATGTATGTGAAGTATTGTGAATCCAAAAAATGGAAGGTCGAGACGGTCAGTGAGACCCCTGGAACCGTAGGAGGATACAAGGAGGTGGTCTTCAATGTGGTTGGAGAGGGCATCTATGGCCAACTGAAATACGAATCGGGCGTACATCGGGTTCAACGGGTGCCACAAACGGAGACCCAGGGCAGGGTTCACACCTCTGCGGCCACTGTTGCAGTACTCCCCGAAGCGGAAGAGTTTGACGTAGAGCTGAAACAAGCGGATATCCGAAAGGACACCTACTGTAGCTCCGGCCCGGGAGGACAATCCGTAAACACCACCTACTCCGCCGTCCGCCTCACCCACGTCCCCACAGGGATCGTGGTGACCTGCCAGGATCAGAAATCACAAATCAAAAACCTGGACAAGGCCATGAAGGTACTCCGTACCCGCATCTACGAGATGGAGTATCAAAAATACCTCGACGAGATCTCTTCCAAACGAAAAACCATGGTCTCCACCGGCGACCGCTCCGCGAAGATCCGCACCTACAACTATCCTCAGGGACGGGTGACTGATCATCGTATCAACTTCTCCTCATTTAACCTCTCCACCGTCATGGATGGCGACATTCAAGAGTTTATCGATAAGCTGATTGTGGCGGAGAATGCGGAGCGTCTGAAAGAATCTGTAAGTGAATAGAACACCTAATTTTACACGCATAGCCACCAAATCTTATTGCCATGAAACGTCTTGAGCTTTTTGACCTTATCAAACGGAAAGAGTCCTTCCTCTGCGTCGGATTGGACTCCGACATCCGGAAAATTCCTCCACACCTCCGGGAAAAGGAAGACCCGGTCTTCGAATTCAACAAGCAGATTATCGAGGCAACCCTCCCCTACACCATCGCTTATAAGCCCAACACGGCTTTTTATGAGAGTCGTGGCTCCGCCGGATGGATCTGTCTGGAGAAGACCATCCAGTACCTAAAGCAGTACGAAAAGGAGGTATTTATCATTGCCGATGGCAAGCGGGGAGACATTGGAAATACCTCCAAACAGTACGCCAACGCCTTCTTCCAGCAGATGGATGTGGATGCCCTCACCGTAGCCCCTTACATGGGTGAAGATTCGGTAACCCCCTTCCTAAACTACGAGGAGAAATGGGTTATCCTTTTGGCCCTTACCTCCAACGATGGCGCCTATGATTTTCAGTTCCTGCAACCCCAGTTCTCCTCGATGATGGAGAAAATGGGAATCCGAACCCGAAAGCAAAAAATCCGGAAACTCTTTGAACACGTCTTAGCGGCAAGTTACCGTTGGGGGGGATCTGAAGAGAACATGATGTTCGTGGTGGGCGCAACCAAGGCGGAGATGCTCAAGGGTATCCGCCAGATTGTCCCCCAACACTTCCTCTTGATACCCGGCGTAGGGGCGCAAGGAGGCGACCTGGAACAGGTGGCTGAGTTTGGCATGAACGCACAGTGTGGACTTATTGTCAACTCTTCACGGGGAATCATCTTCGCCTCCAACCAAGAAGATTTTGCCGTCAAAGCCGGTGAAAAAGCACAAGAACTGCAAAAACAGATGAAAGAATTGTTACAAAAAAACGCAATCATATAGCCTCCCCCAAAGACCCAACACCCATGAAAAACCTCAAAGAAGAAGCCTTACGATATCACGCTCACCCCAAGCCGGGGAAATTGGAAGTGATCCCTACCAAAGCCAGCAAAACCCAAAAAGACCTTTCGCTGGCTTACACGCCCGGCGTGGCCATCCCCTGTCTGGAAATAGAGCGAGATCCCCTGTTAGCCTACCAGTATACGGGAAAGGGCAACCTGGTTGCTGTCATTTCCAATGGAACAGCCGTCTTGGGATTGGGCGATATTGGCACCCTGGCAGGAAAGCCGGTCATGGAAGGGAAAGGCCTTCTCTTCAAGGCCTTCGCCGATATTGATGTATTTGATATTGAACTTGACGAAAAAGACCCGGAGAAGTTAGTGGCCATTATCAAAGCCATGGCCCCCACCTTTGGGGGGATCAACCTGGAAGATATTAAAGCACCGGAATGCTTCTACATTGAGGAGGAGTTGAAGAAGACGCTGGACATCCCGGTGATGCACGACGATCAACACGGCACCGCTATTATCACAGCAGCGGGACTACTTAATGCAGCAGAAATTCTGGGAAAAGAGTTGGGCAACATCAAAGTGGTGGTGAACGGTGCCGGGGCTTCTGCCTTCTCCTGTACCAAACTCTATATGGCGCTGGGAGTGAAACCGGAGAATGTGGTGATGCTCGACAGCAAGGGGGTGCTTCACAAAGATCGAACAGACCTAAACAAATACAAAGCACAATTCATCACCCAACGCAACGTCCACACACTGGAAGAGGCCATTGAGGGAGCGGATATGTTCTTAGGACTCTCCGTTGCCGGAGCATTAAAGCCGGAATACCTAAAGAAAATGGCCCCCAACCCCATCGTCTTTGCGTTGGCCAATCCCACCCCGGAAATTCTTCCGGAAGAGGCGCTGGCCGTACGGGATGATCTCCTTATGGCCACCGGGCGTTCCGACTATCCCAATCAGGTAAATAATGTGCTCGGGTTCCCCTTTATCTTTCGGGGAGCATTGGACGTGCGCGCCACTACCATCAATGAGGCCATGAAGGTGGCTGCGGCAAAAGCACTGGCAGCACTGGCTAAAGAGCCTGTCACACAAGATGTCTTAAAGGCTTATAACCTGGATTCCCTAACCTTTGGGAGGGATTATATTATCCCCAAACCGCTGGATCCCCGCCTCAACGAATTTGAATCGTTCGCGGTAGCCAAAGCAGCCTGTGCCACAGGAGTAGCCCAAATCCCTATCGAAGACTGGGATGCCTACAGAGAGCACCTGAGAAGAAAATAACCGTATAAATTACAACCCATTGCCAACCCGGTTATTCAACAACGATTTTCCGGGTGGTGTTTCTTTGGTCAATGATGACCGGGCATAGAGAGAGTCCGTCTATAAAGCCCGACTTCTTTGTGGTGCCTCTCTTCCAAAGGGTTATTTCGGCTTTGCTCAACGCATTACATTTACCCCAACAAATTCCTCCGCTACCCCATCAGAAGCGCACACAAAAACATTATTTTCAGTTAATTAAACACTATAAACTACACAAGGGTATCACCAACTACATCCGCTCCGGAACCTCGATTCCCAAGAGAGCCATGGCACTCTTAATTACCCGTCCCGTCATCAACGCCAAGGACAACCTTAGTGCCGTCTTATCCTCATCTTCTTCCTTCAGCACCGGCACCTCTTGGTAGAACCCGTTAAAGGCCTTCGCCAAATCGTAAGCGTAATTGGCAATCATTGCCGGACTCAGATGTTCCCCGGCACTCTCTACCACCATGGGGTATTCATGCAACATCTTAAGAACCCCCATCTCCCCCTCTTGCAGTAGGGAAAAATCCTCCTCCCCGTGTAGGTCAACACGCTTCTGTTGCTCCCGGGCCTTACGCAAGAGGGAACAGATCCGGGCATAAGTATATTGGATAAAGGGGCCGGTATTACCATTAAAATCGATGGACTCTGCGGGATTGAAGAGGATCTTCTTCTTGGGGTCTACCTTCAGGATGAAATATTTCAATGCACCAAGGCTAACCATCTGGTACAAATCTGCGGCCTCTTCATCACCCTCCTTCACCTTACCCAACGCTTCACCCATCGCCTTTGCCGTATCATACATCCCATCCATCAGATCATCGGCATCTACCACGGTTCCCTCCCGTGATTTCATCTTGCCATCCGGCAACTCCACCATGCCATAAGAGAGGTGATATACTGTATCCGACCACGTCTTCCCCAGCATCTTCAACACACGAGCAAGCACCTCAAAGTGGTAATTCTGCTCATTCCCCACCACATAGACCATCTTCTGGGGATGGTAGTCGTTGTAACGCAGATTGGCCGTACCCAGGTCTTGGGTCATGTAAACCGACGTACCGTCGCTACGAAGCAGGATCTTCTCATCCAGTCCCTGGGAGGTCAAATCGGCCCACACCGACGAGTCCTCTTTTTGCAACAAGCGCCCCTCTTCCAGGCCTTTCATCACGAGCTCCTTCCCCAGCAGGTAGGTCTCCGACTCATAATAAATTTTATCAAAGCTCACGCCCATACGTTGGTAAGTTATGTCGAAGCCTTCGTAGACCCACCCATTCATCTTTTTCCATAGGGCGAGGGTTTCCGGATCCTGAGCCTCCCATTTTCTCAACATACTCCGGGCCTCCTGCATCAGGGGTGCCTTCTCCTTGGCCTCCTCTTCAGTCATACCCTCTTGCATCAGAGTGGCCACCTCCTGCTTATACGCCTTGTCAAAACACACATAGTACTTCCCGATAAGGTGATCCCCCTTCATACCCGAAGATTCCGGTGTTTCACCGTCACCAAACTTCTGCCAGGCCAACATGGACTTGCAGATGTGAATACCACGATCGTTCACAAGGTTCACCTTCACCACCGGATAACCGTTTGCCTCCATAATTTTAGCCACAGAGTAGCCTAACAGGTTATTCCGGATATGGCCGAGATGCAACGGCTTATTGGTATTGGGAGAGGAGTACTCCACCACCACGGGAGGAACCTCTTTTCGAAGAGCCATCCCATAATGTATTGCGGCCATGGCCTCCGTAAAAAAATGTTTCCAGTAATCTGCCTTAAGAGTGAGGTTCAAAAAGCCTTTAATCACCTTAAAATCAGCACACACCTCACTATGCTGCACCAGCCATGCCCCCATATCTTCAGCGGTCTGTACCGGATTCTTCTTACTGATTCGCAACAAGGGAAACATCACAATGGTATAATCCCCTGCTATTTCAGGACGTGTTTTTTGCACGGATATCAAGGCATTATCCGGCTCCACCCCATACAGTTTCGTCACCGCCTGAACGGCCTCCTCCGCTAATTGTTTTTCAATATGTATCATGACACTAAGAGTAAATAAGGGAGCAAAGATAAAAAGAACCATGCCCATTCACCGATCCACCCTCATAAAAAAACAAAAAAGATCCGAAAAATGATTGTCGATTGCACAATTCTTTTTAATTTGCAGGCATAGAATTTTTATCGAAAAAACAATTCATATCAACAACATTAAAATTATGAAAAGAAATGTAGTAATCATTGGAGCTGCGGGAAGAGATTTCCACAACTTCAACACATTCTTCAGAGGGAATGAAAACTATAATGTGGTTGCCTTTACAGCTGCTCAAATTCCTGACATTGAAGGACGTGCCTACCCTGCAGAGTTAGCGGGAGAGGAGCTCTATCCCCAAGGTATTCCTATTGTGGCGGAAGAGGACTTAACCAACCTGATCAAAGAAAAAAATATTCACGACTGTGTCTTCTCTTACAGTGATGTACCCTACAACCGGGTAATGAATGTAAGTGCCATCGTGAATGCTGCAGGAGCCAACTTTATGCTCATCGGCCCGGGAGAGACCATGGTCAAGTCAACCAAGCCGGTCATCTCCGTGGTAGCAACACGGACAGGATGCGGTAAATCGCAAACCTCTCGTAAAGTTATTGAGTATCTGATGGATCAAGGACTGAAAGTGGTTGCCATCCGTCACCCCATGCCCTACGGGGACCTGGTGAAGCAAAAGGTGCAACGTTTTGCCACGGTGGAAGACCTGAAGAAACACGAGTGTACCATCGAAGAGATGGAAGAGTACGAACCCCACGTAGTGCGTGGTAACGTAATCTATGCTGGAGTAGACTATGAAGCCATTCTCCGTGAAGCCGAAGTAGACCCCGATGGATGTGATGTCATTCTTTGGGATGGCGGGAACAATGACTTCTCCTTCTATAAGCCGGATCTCACCATCACTGTAGCAGACCCACACCGCCCCGGCCACGAGCTTAGCTACTACCCCGGAGAGGTAAATATGCGCCTTGCGGATGCCATCGTTATCAACAAAATGGATTCTGCCAGCCCCGAAGGAATCCAAGTGGTACGCGAGAGTATTGCCAAAGTGAACCCTAAGGCGATCGTTGTGGACGGTGCGTCCCCCATCAAGGTGGATAACCCCGAACTGATTAAAGGCAAGCGTTGTTTGATCGTGGAAGATGGCCCAACCCTCACCCATGGTGAGATGAAAATTGGTGCCGGAACCGTAGCTGCCCGTAAATTCGGTTGTGCTGAGGAGGTGGATCCTCGTCCCTATACCGTAGGAAAACTCTCTGAGACCTTCCAGATCTATCCTAAGATAGGAACAATCCTTCCGGCAATGGGATACAGCGAGCAACAGCTTAAAGACCTTGAAACTACCATCAACAACACCGATTGTGACACAGTAGTTATTGGTACTCCCATCGACCTGAACCGTATCGTGAAGATCAACAAGCCCACCACACGTGTCTATTATGATCTTCAAGAGATTGGAGAACCTTCACTGGAAGGAATTCTGAAAGATTTTGTGCAAACACACAAACTTAAATAAAAATCCTTACTTTTGGGGGTGACAGCATCGTCACCCCCTTTTTTATGTCTACTTTTTAAGATTCATTGCCATGAATATGGATCTCAGAAAAAAAATGCCCATGAAAAATAAAAGCCTCATCTCTATCACCGATTACTCCAAAGAGGATATCCTTCGCATCCTTAAGTTAGCTGCTCATTTTGAAAGTCATCCGGAACCCACGCTGCTACAAAACAAGATCATTGCAAGCCTCTTCTTTGAGCCCTCCACCCGAACACGCCTCAGTTTTGAAACGGCAATCCAACGCCTTGGAGGACGAATCATTGGATTCACTGATTCCTCCAGCTCCTCGGTACAAAAGGGCGAATCACTTCGGGATACCATCATGAACATCAGCCTCTACGCCGACCTCATTGTGATGCGCCACCCCTTGGATGGCAGTGCCCGCTTTGCCTCCGAGATAAGCCAGGTGCCCATCATTAACGCCGGGGATGGCGCCAACCAGCACCCCACACAGTGCATGTTAGACCTCTACTCCATCCTCAAAACACAGGGCACCCTGGAGAACTTGAAGATTGCCTTTGTGGGGGATCTGAAGTATGGACGTACGGTACACTCCCTGGTACAGGCCATGACGCAATTTAACTGTACTTACAGACTGGTATCACCGGTAGAATTAAAACTTCCCAGGGCCGTCAAACAACACATCAAGGATGCCAACCTAACCTACACCCAACATCTGGAGCTCAATGAAATCATCCCTGAGGTGGACATTATCTACATGACACGAATCCAACGGGAACGCTTTGCCGATCCACTGGAGTACGAACGGGTTAAAAACAGCTACATTCTAAAGAATGCCATGCTGGCCAACTCGAAGGAGAACCTCAAAGTGATGCACCCCCTTCCCCGGGTCAACGAAATCAGCGAGGATGTGGATACCAACCCCAAAGCCTACTACTTCCAACAAGCGCTCAATGGCGTCTATGTTCGCGAAGCGCTCCTTGCATCAACACTTAACCTTAAATAGCGTCTGTCTATAAAGTCCGACTTTATGGACAGATACTAAATAACCGATATACAAATGGAAACAAAAAAGACACTTAAAGTCTCAGCCTTAGAGAATGGTACAGTAATCGACCATATTCCGGCAGATGCCCTCTTTACGGTAATCAAAATATTGGATCTTGACGACTGTGTGAACCCCATCACCTTCGGCACCAACCTGGATAGCAAGAAATTTGGGAAAAAGGGGATCATCAAGGTTAGCAATCGTTACTTCCGAAAGGAAGAGGTGAACAAAATCGCCCTCGTGGCGCCCACTGCCTCCCTTATTGAGATTCGAAACTTCGAAATCACAAGCAAGCAGCAAGTGGAAATCCCCGATGTGGTGGAAGGCTACGTCAAATGCATCAACCCCAAATGCGTAACCAATCACCAAAACGTTCCCCGGAAGTTTTATGTGGTAAGCCATCAAGATCTTACGCTGAAATGCCACTATTGTGAAAAATTCACCAAAAAGGAGAGCATACAGATTCTTTAACCCTTAGGGCTGAGAAACACCCATGAAAACGGTTTTTATCACCGGCGCATCCAGTGGTATTGGAAAGGCCACGGCACATTATTTCCAAAAAAAGGGATGGAATGTGGTTGCCACCATGCGAACGCCCTCCAGGGAGAAGAGCCTGAACCAACTGAATAACGTCACCATTCTCCCGCTGGACGTAGAAGACCAGACTTCCATAGAGAGGGCCATATCCGATGCCGTGGAGCGGTTTGGCCGAATTGAGGTCTTGGTGAACAATGCAGGCTATGCTGTCACCGGTCCCTTCGAGGCCACTACTGCGGAACAACGCGAGAAGCAATTCAACGTGAATGTCTTTGGACTCATGCGTGTAACAAAAGCACTATTACCGCTCTTCCGTGCACAGCAAGAGGGGGTCATCATCAATATCTCCAGCCTCGGGGGCAGGGTCACTATTCCCCTGTACAGCCTTTACTTCAGCACCAAGTGGGCTATTGAAGGGTTTACCGAGAGCCTGGCCTATGAACTCTCCCCTTTCAATATCCGGGTTAAATTGATTGAACCGGGTGCCACCAAAACAGATTTCACCTCACGAGGTCAGGTTATCGCGAATACCTCCTCGGTACCGGCCTATGCACCATACGTGGAGAAGATCAGACAACGCACCTCCTCGGCAGCGACGAAAAACCTCTCCCCGTCGGAAGTTGTGGCAAAGACCATCTACCGCGCCGCCACCGACGGGAGCCACAAACTACGCTACCCCTGCGCAGGAAAGGCAAAACTGATTCTCTGGATACGCCGACTCCTCGGGTATCGTTTGTACACCCGCATCGTACGGAGGGTGATGGGGTAATGCATCCTCAGCAAACAGCAGTGTAAAAGGAGAAACTTCGGCATAAAAAAGAACAACCCATAAGACTATTTATCCATAAAAGGGTTTATATTTGCGAGAGAAATGCAATATACCAAAGACGATGAAACTAAACAGGTTAATTCAAGAAATTGAAGGAAAAGTCATTACGGGAGAAGCATTATTAGAAAACGAAGTCGAATTTGCTTACTCATCGGATCTAATGAGTGATGTCCTCACCATAGACAAAGAAGATATTCTTCTGATCACCGGACTGAATAATATTCAAACAATTCGTACCGCGGAGATGGGGGATATACGGTTTATTATCTTTGCACGAAACAAAAAGGTGAATAATGATATTAAAACCCTGGCAGAAGAGAATGAAATGCTAATTATTGAATCACCCTGGTCTGTATTCAAAATATCAGGTACACTTTTCAACTTGGGTATAAATCCCTTATTTTAACGTTATTATGCACTTAACATACAACATCGAAGGAGGAAATTTTAGCAAAGCCGGGTATGCCAGTAGCGAGGTGAAGAAAATTCTTAAACAACTCAACATCACCCCCAAAGTCATCAAGCGACTAGTGGTAGCGCTATACGAAGGTGAAGTAAATATTGTGGCACACGCCTATGAAGGCATTATCACAGTCGATATTGATCCGGAAAAGGTATCTATCCTACTAAAAGATAAGGGACCGGGCATCCCGGATATTGAACAGGCGATGGAACAGGGCTATTCCACCGCCTCTCAAAAAGTACGAGAGATGGGGTTCGGAGCTGGTATGGGATTGCCCAACATGAAAAAGAATACAGACGAGATGAATATAAAAAGTATTATAAACGAAGGGACAGAAGTTGCGTTTGTCAACTACATCTAAACCATGAGTAACAACATCTTTCATCATGCATTTGGCGTAGACGAATCAATTTGTACGGGGTGTACACACTGTATGAAGGCATGTCCTACACAGGCCATACGTATTCGACACGGAAAAGCCCAGGTGATGGGAGAGCGTTGTATCGACTGCGGAAGATGTTATAGCGTCTGCCCGGTAGGTGCTTTCAAAGTTGAAGAAGACGATCTGGATGATATTCTGCAATATCCCATAAAAGTAGCCCTCCTACCGGCGGTATTCATTGGTCAATTTCCTGAGGATATTTCAACAGACCAAATCTATCAAGCAGTTCGTGAGTTGGGATTCACTGACGTTCATGAAGTGGAACAATCCGTGGATTTCCTAAAACATAAAACACTACAGTATCAAAAGGAAGAGGAGGAAGATAAACCCCACATCTCCTCATTTTGCCCGGCAGTGGTACGCCTTATGCAGGTCCGATTTCCCTCCCTCATTGAGAATATCATCCGATTAAAGACCCCACATGACCTTACGGCAGAACTTATCAAAGATAAATTTATCAAAGAGGGATATAAGGATGAAGAGATTGGTATCTTTTACATCACCCCTTGTGCCGCAAAAATTGCAGCGGTAAAAAGTCCTGTGGGAGAAGCTAAAAGTGTGATCAATGGGGTAATCAATATGGATCACCTATTCAATAAGGCGATGTACTTCATCAAACAGGCAGACGAGGTTATCCCTGAAAAAACGCGTTCCCACCTGGGAACCGATGCCATCACCTGGAGTCTTACCACGGGAGAGTCTCGACATACCACAGGACGCTCTCTAGCTATCGATGGGATTAACAACGTAACGGACTTTTTGGAGAAGATTGAAAATGAAGAAATTACTGATGTAAGCTACCTTGAACTCCGCGCTTGTAGCGGTTCCTGTTGTGGAGGAATCCTCTGTACCACCAACCGCTTTCTCTCCACAGAGAGGTTGACCAAAAGAGCTGAGATCTCGGCAAAGAATCCACAAAAGGTTGGTCTTACCCACCCTCAAAATCCCAAGACGATGGCTCTTCTAGAGGAAAAGATAAGGGTGAATGAGATAGAACCACGCCCCCTTCGACTGGATACGGATATTGGAAAAGCGCTAAAAAAGATTGAGCGAATCAGGGAACTTATGTGTTTTCTTCCGGGGTTTGACTGTGGAGCATGTGGCTCACCAACCTGTCGGGCACTGGCGGAAGATGTTGTCCAAAAAAAAGCTAACATCTCCCACTGTGTCTTTATGCAACGAAAAAGCCTGTTAGACAAGACACAAAGAAGAAATATTATTCACAAAATATGGGGCAAGGAAGCCCTACACAAGAATTGTTCAAAGAAAGGAGCAAAAAATGAAAGTATCTGATATTTTACAATGGGAACACACCACGTTAGTCTGTGGAGAAGCAGGCCTTGAGAACGAAATCACCAATGGTTATGTGTCAGACTTACTAAGCGACGTTATGGGCAATGCCGAAGAGGGGATGGCATGGATTACCATTCAAACCCACAAAAACCTTGTGGCGGTAGCTTCACTAAAGGAGTTGGCCTGTATTCTTATTACCAGTGGCAATAAACCCACAGAAGAGCTACTGGAGGCGGCACAAGAGGAGGAGATTCCCGTGATCACCACTCCTGCCTCCTCCTTTGAATGCAGTGGAACACTCTACAACGCCTTAAAAAAATAAAATGAGTGCAACCACACCTCTTCGGGAATTTGCAGCCGACTTACACATCCATACGGTGCTAAGTCCTTGCGGGAGCTTGGACATGAGCCCCCTCAATATCGTCAAGGAGGCTGCCCGAAAAGGACTAGACATCATTGGAATCACCGATCATAACGCCTCTGCTCACTGCGAAGTTGTTAGCGAAATAGCAAAGGATTTTGGGATCTTTGTCATGTGTGGAATGGAGGTAACAACCTCCGAGGAGGCTCACTGCCTCACCTTCTTCGATAACCAAGAGTCGCTTAACCAATTTCAGACAGTTTTGGACAGTAGCATCTTAAAAATACCCAACGATCCGGACAAGTTCGGCTACCAGGTGATCGTCAACCGGGAAGAGGAGATCATCGACACGGTAGACTGGCTCCTAATCTCTGCCACATCTTTAAGTATCAACGAACTAGCAGATAAAGCAAGACAATATGGTGGAATTGTTATCCCTGCCCATATTGACCGCTCTGCCTACTCTCTTACCAGCCAGCTGGGATTTGTCCCTCCCGACTTGGAGGTTAACGGCTTTGAAGTTTCAAAATACGCTTCACCAGAAGCAATGATTCAACAATTCCCCTACCTTAAAGCCGCATCATTCATCCAAAGTTCCGATGCCCATTTCATCCCGGATATAGGCACCGTACGCACCCACTTCAAGCTTAAACACCGCTCTTTTGAAGAGATCAAATACGCCTTAAATCATCAAAAGGGGCGAGAAGTCTTCTTGAAATAATGCCCATACGCCATGAAAGAGATCTGTGAACATATTGTGGATATTGTCAACAACTCCATTCGCGCTGAAGCGGATCATGTGGTCATTGCCATTGAAGAGCAACCACAACACAACACCATGACACTCACCATTACGGATAATGGCACGGGAATGGATCAGGAGACCCTAAACCGAATATCCGACCCTTTCTTCACCACGAAGAAAGGAAAAAAGACGGGCATGGGAACCTCGTTGCTAAAGTACCATGCAGAATTAACCGGCGGTACCTTCTCCATTGTCAGCACCCTCTCCAAAGGCACAAGAGTCTCAGCAACCTTCGGGCTTAACCATATCGATCGTCAACCCCTGGGCGATATTATCGGAACACTATTGCTCTTTTTAACCGGACACCCCGAGGTTCACCTTATCTATACGCACTCCACCCCTAATGGATCTTTCACACTGGATTCCAAAGAACTAACAGAAGCTCTTGGGGTCCCTCTAAATAGCAATGGCGTTCGTCCCATTCTCAAAGAGTTTATCAAAAATAACCTGACAGCCCTACAGATATTAGCCTAGCGTCCGTCGTTAAAGTCCGACTTTAGGAACAGACACGAGCCTGGTCTTTTTAGACAATCTCAAAAGGGCTATTTCAGCCCGCCGATACTCACACATACAACTCATTTACAACTACTTAATAAAGAACAACCCATCTTTACTATTTAGACTTTTTCTAAATTTACTGTTAGAGGCCTAACATTGTTAAAATATTCACAGATTCTCTTGGAGGATAGGGTAAAACAAAATAGTTTTGTCACTGAAATTGTAAAAAAAATCAACCATATAAGGAGAATAAGATGAATAAAATCACGTCACTGAACGATCTTCGCAAGATCAAGGATGATCTTCAAGCAAAGATTCGCCTGCGAGAAAATGCCGAGAGTCCGGAATCCATGGCTCAAATCAAAGTGGGAATGGCCACCAGTGGTATTGCCTCTGGAGCCAAAGAGATTTTTAACTATCTCGTTGAAGAGCTGGAAAAACGCAACGTAAGTGCTGTTGTAACACAAACGGGTGACATGGGATACAGTTACGCCGAACCCACCATTGAGGTCACGTTACCCGGTAAAGAACCTGTCGTCTTTGGCTATGTAACAATCCAAAAGGCAGATGAGATCATTGAAAAATACATCCGCAATGAAGAGCTCATTGAAGGGATTATTCCTGCAAACTACAAAACCATTGAGGACTAACATATAAAGAGATTAAACTATGGCTACCTACAAATATCACTTAATGGTCTGTGGAGGTACGGGATGTAAAGCATCTGACAGTGTTGGCATCGTAAAGAACCTCAACGATCGCATTCAGGAAAAAGGGTTGGAAGAGGATGTAAAGGTCGTAACGACGGGTTGCTTTGGCTTCTGTGAAAGAGGGCCCATCGTAAAAGTTCTTCCTGACAACACCTTTTATACACAGGTTACCCCCAAAGATGCCGAGATAATCATTGACGAACACATCGTAAAGGGGAGAAAAGTAGAACGGTTACTATACGAAGATCCGGGGAGCAAAGAGCATATCACAGACTCCAAAAAGATGGGCTTCTATAAGAAGCAAATCCGAATTGCGCTGCGAAACTGTGGTTTTATTGATCCGGAGAATCTTGATGAAGCTATCTCTCGGGATGCCTATATGGCGTTAGGGAAAGCGCTTTCATCAATGACGCCACAAGAGGTCATTGATGAGCTTAAGAAGTCAGGGCTGCGAGGACGTGGTGGTGGAGGTTTCCCCACTGGCTTGAAATGGGAATTTGCCTCAAAAAACAAGGCTGACCAGAAATATGTAGTCTGTAATGCAGACGAAGGAGACCCCGGGGCCTTTATGGATCGCTCTATCCTTGAAGGGGATCCACACACCATCCTGGAAGCGATGGCACTCTGTGGATACTCCATCGGTGCCGACAAAGGACTCATCTATATCCGTGCAGAATACCCCTTGGCCATCAACCGTCTTAAGATTGCCATTAAGCAAGCGCGTGAATACGGCTTATTAGGAAACGATATTCTGGGTTCAGGTTTTAACTTTGACGTGGAGCTTCGTTATGGAGCGGGAGCCTTTGTATGTGGAGAAGAGACCTCACTCATCCACTCCATGGAGGGAGAACGGGGAGAACCAACCTTTAAGCCCCCCTTCCCTGCCGAGTCTGGATACAAAGGAAAGCCCACCAACGTGAACAATGTGGAGACCTTTGCCAACGTTCCGGTCATCCTTCTTAAAGGAGCAGAATGGTTTAGCAGCATTGGAACGGAAAGATCCAAAGGAACCAAAGTCTTTGCATTGGCCGGAAAGATCAATAACGTAGGGCTTATTGAAGTTCCCATGGGAACCACCTTACGGGAGGTGATCTTTGAAATCGGCGGCGGTATCAAAGATGGAAAGAAATTTAAAGCCGTTCAAACCGGAGGTCCCTCCGGAGGATGTCTTACCGAGAAACACCTCGATACGCCCATCGATTTTGACAACCTGATTGCAGAAGGATCCATGATGGGATCCGGAGGAATGATCGTCATGGATGAAGATGACTGTATGGTCTCTGTGGCAAAATTCTATCTTGACTTTACGGTGGAAGAGTCTTGCGGGAAATGTTCCCCCTGCCGTATTGGAAACAAGCGTCTTTATGAACTTCTTGAAAAGATCACCAAAGGAGAAGGAGATATGGAGACCCTTCACAATCTTCGCAACCTCTCCAACGTGATCAAAGATGCCTCCCTCTGTGGACTGGGACAGACTTCTCCTAACCCCGTACTCTCCACACTGGACAACTTCTGGGATGAATACGTGGCACACGTAACCGATAAAAAATGTCCGGCAGGAGCTTGTACTGAACTCTTAATGTACGATATCATCGAAGAGAATTGTGTGGGATGTACCGCATGTGCCAGGGCTTGTCCGGTAAACTGTATCGTCGGAGAACGCAAAATGCCCCATCGCATTGACCAATCAGCCTGCATAAAATGTGGAACATGTATGACTAAATGTAAATTTAAGGCAATTCAACTAATTTAATGGGAGCTTGACTATGGCAAATATCAAATTAACAATCGATCATAAAGAGATAGAAGTTCCCGCAGGAATCACTATTCTCGAAGCAGCAAAAAAATATAATATCCATATTCCTACACTCTGTTACATGAAACTCGATGACATGAACATCGAGAACAAACCGGGAGGTTGTCGTGTGTGTGTGGTAGAGGTCAAAGGAAGAAGAAATCTTGCACCTGCGTGTGTAACTAAGGTTATGGAGGGGATGGAAGTATGCACCAACTCCATCCGCGTACTCAACGCACGTTCAACCGTAGTTGAGTTAATCCTCTCCGATCACCCGGCTGACTGTCTCATCTGTGCAAAAAGTGGAAACTGTACGCTACAGACCTTGGCGCAAGATCTTGGGATTCGCAAAATTGCCTATAAAGGGGAGCAATCAACCTATCGTGAAGATACCTCTCCCTCCATCATTCGTGATGTAAATAAGTGTATCATGTGTCGCCGGTGCGAAACCATGTGTAACACCGTACAAACAGTTGGAGCTCTATCGGCCATCAACAGAGGCTTCGATTCAGTAGTAGCCACCGCCTTTGAGCAAGACCTGGAGAAATCCACCTGTACTTACTGCGGCCAGTGTGTGGCAGTTTGCCCCACCGGTGCACTCACAGAAGTGGATCATACTCACCGTCTTATTCGTGACCTTGCGAATCCTA
The DNA here is from genome assembly GCA_002748065.1 of Bacteroidota bacterium. Taxonomy (GTDB): domain Bacteria; phylum Bacteroidota; class Bacteroidia; order Bacteroidales; family BM520; genus BM520. The sequence continues at coordinate 5,397 of PDRJ01000032.1, read as the reverse complement.
ACAAGACCGTCATCGTCCAAACAGCTCCAGCAGTACGGGCAACCCTGGGAGAAGAGTTCGGAAACGAACCGGGAACCCTCGTTACCGGAAAAATGGCGGCAGCACTACGCCGTCTGGGATTTGACTACGTCTTCGACACCGACTTCGCTGCGGATGTCACCATTATGGAGGAGGGTACGGAACTTCTCAACCGACTGAACAAGTTCTTGGCGGGAGACAAAGAGGTGGCTCTCCCCATTCTTACCTCCTGCTGTCCGGCATGGGTGAACTTCTTCGAGTCCAACTTCCCCGACATGCGCGATATTCCCTCAACAGCTCGCTCACCTCAACAGATCTTCGGCTCTATTGCCAAAACTTACTTTGCCGATAAAATTGGGGTGAAACGAGAGGACCTTATCGTAGTATCTATCATGCCTTGCCTGGCCAAAAAATATGAGTGTCAACGGGATGAATTCTTTGTGGAAAACGATCCCGATGTAAACTACTCCATATCCACAAGAGAGCTGGCACACTTGATTAAACAATCCAACATGGATTTCAACAACCTTCCGGAGGAAGATTTCGATAATCCATTGGGAGAATCAACCGGTGCGGGAGTCATCTTTGGAACTACTGGAGGGGTAATTGAGGCCGCAGCACGTACAGCTTACGAATTACAAACCGGGAAAACCCTTGATAATGTAGACTTTAAAGCGCTTCGAGGTTTTGAGGGAATCCGCTCTGCCACTGTTGACTTTAATGGGCTTCCCATCAACATCGGTATTGCCCACGGATTGGGGAATGCCCGTAAACTTCTCGAAAGTATCAGGGAGGGAAACAATGATTTCCACGCCATTGAAATTATGGCTTGCCCAGGAGGATGTATCGCCGGAGGAGGTCAACCCCTACACCATGGTGACAGCAACATTCTTAGAAAACGAATGGAAGCCCTCTATCGAGAAGATGAAATGAAGACCATACGTAAATCACATGAGAACCCCTACATCAAAAAGATTTACGAAGAGTTCCTTGAGAAGCCTCTCAGTGAGAAAGCACACCACCTGTTGCATACCCACTATTTTGATAAGAGTAAAAAGGATATCTTAATCGACTAAGAAGCCCTGTTAAGTCACATAAAGTAAAGGAGACAAATATTATGTCAAGCATAAAAGTAAAATTAAAAAAAGCGGATATTGCTAAAATAGAAGAGATTTGTACCTCTTTCAACAATGACCCGGGAGAACTTATCAATGTCCTTCATAAAACACAAGAGGTCTTTGGCTATCTACCCCCTGAAGTACAAGAGGTGATTGCGCTAGAGCTCAACATCTCCGTTGCAAAGGTCTATGGTGTCGTCACATTCTACTCATTCTTCACCATGACCCCCAAGGGAAGGTTCCCCATCTCCATCTGTACAGGAACTGCTTGTTACGTTCGTGGTGCAGAGAAGGTTCTAAATGAATTCAAGAAAGAGTTGAACCTTGAAGTGGGAAAGACCAGCGAGGATGGAAAGTTCTCACTCTCATGCCTGCGCTGTGTGGGGGCCTGTGGACTCGCTCCTGTAGTACAAGTAGGAGACAAAACCTATGGCCGCGTGGCTCCTGATGATGTTAAGAAGATCATTAAAGAGTACCGTGATTTATAGGTCATTGACCGCCACCTCTAAACACACAGGAAGAGCCTGTAATTCTATTCTCACAGGCCTTCTTCTCTTGTTTTGAGGATAAAAAAAGGCCCTACTCTTCAAAGAGTAGGGCCTTTTTTATATAAAAACCTTTCCAGCAATAGAATTCCCTCTAGCAACCTCATCCTGCTCAAAACCAACCCCAAAAAAGAGCCGGTCCTCAGCCATCTTACTCGATTACAGGACGTTTTTTATTTAAACATGAGATTAAGCTGCTCTAAACTTCTACTTATTTCAAAATAGAATCCTTCAATTCCAAATTCATTGTCCTGTAGCTTTAAATAATCATAACCGTTTGTTGTAAAACTTTGCTCTCCCCCAAAACCAAATCCTAGAGCATTTAACAAATCATATTCATGCGATATATATATTACATAAAATGCACTTTTCTCACTTATTCCATCACCTGAACTCATAATTGCATCAAGAATCAACAATAATTTATAATTGTAAAGATTTTCAAGCTCTTTGTTTCCAAGTCTATAATAAGCGTAATTCAAATTGTCCAATGCTCTTAAGTCGAATGGGTTTTCATCAAGTAATAATTTTGAAAACTTAATAATTTCATTGAAATCAGACTCAGTTAATGTGTCCTTCTCATAAAATATAGTCAAACTATCACTATATGTTGAAATGCCATATGGAGAATAATCTTCTTGAAATGAAAACCCGTAATATAAATGTCTTTTCTCATTTAAGTTGAATGTTGTATCCCCATTTATATATCGGTCAAATAGTTTTTTATAATAAAGGTTCGATTTTCTCTTTTTTATTTCTCTTCTAATCTTCTTATAGTTTGGTCTCTCAAACTTCATTTCTTGTGAATATGCATTCGATATAATAAATATTGAAGCAATCAAAATTATTAGTCTTTTCATAGGTATTTCTTTATAAAATTCCGACTAATATAAAAATCAGTCCTTAATTTTCAGTTACTTATATGGCATTCAAATTTATCATTTTTCGCCTAATTTCCGCAATCAATCCTAGGTTATCTTGAAAATTTAATCAGCTCTTCAAAAAAGCTTCACTACACCGAATTAGAGATACCCCCTATTCCCTTCGATTTAGCGAACGGCCCCGTATATAAGGCTCATACATACGGCAATAACTCTATCCGCCCTGGGAGGAAAAGGCACATTGAGGGTCAGCCGGCTGTCAGCCATCTACTCAATTATGCAGAGTTCTTTCTAGTTTTTTTACTTCTTGATTAAAGAAATCTTCTAGTTTCTCTTTCCCATATTTTGGTGCTTGCATATCCATCACCATTATCGTCATAAAAAATTCAATAGGTCCATAAATCTTTTGATTGGTAAAAGAACGAAAAAACCAAATAACAAATCTTCGTATCCAATCGGGAAGATGAACTATTTTAACAGGTTTTCTATATGCCTCTAATGCCAATGCGGCAATCTCGTTCTGAGATAACATATCAGGTCCGCCCACATTTATTTCTTGTTTATTTTGATTTATTGAATCAACAACCACTTCTGCTAAATCCTTTCCGTGAATTGGATTCATTTTAAGTTCTCCTTTGCCAAAAAGATATATCCTCCCACCTTTTGCCATTTTAAGAAAATCGCCCATATCAGAGAAAAAGCCATTAGGTCTTATAATGCAATAATCCAAACCAGAATTTTTTAAGTAATCAACTAATTTCTCCTTTGCCTCTCCACCTTTTATATACCTTAATTTATCTCCGTTAAGGAGAGAGATATAAATAAACTTTGTGACACCACTTTTCCTGGCTTCATCTATTAAGTTCACATTTGCCTGATAATCAACATCCATGTAGGTCAATCCATCTTTTTGGCGTGTAATTCCAACAGTGCTTATCACAATATTGAAGCCTTCACATATCCCTTTAAGTGATTCAGGATCTGTTACTTGTGCTTCTACCACTTCTAAATTGGGAGCGTTTATATTTACCTTCTCTTTATTACGCACGACTATCCTTGTCACAAAATCTCTTGCAACTAATTCCTGAGTTATAAAACTTCCTAAATATCCTGTTGCTCCCGCCAATAATACGTTATTCATCATATTTATCTTTATTCAAATTTATCATTTTTTATCACTAGCACCTGAAAGTTTTTAGAAAAATTCAAGAAAACCTCTGTATCCCAATAAAACCATTCTAAAAGTACGGCTTAACCGGAAAATAAGTCTTTCTCAAAAGCAATTTCTTTTTGTTTTTTGAGTTTTATTCTCCTAACGCCCTCTTTAACTTCATTACACACGTATCCCAAAGTAAGGTAGTGATACAGGCAAAACCTTATTTTCTCTGATAAGTTTGAAAACGCTATATTCCCTTTAGCAATTGTACGTTTTACCAGTTCCAAGAGTAAATAGAGTCCGTCTATAAAGTCCGACTTCTTCGTTACGCTTCTCTTCCAAATGGTCATTTACCCTGGTAAACTCACCTATTTCAGCCTTCGCAAGCCTCGAATTCGAACTTTCTAGACAGCCTCTTCTCAAAACGCTGACTCTATAGACAGACACTATTTAGCATTAACTCAAAATCAACATATCCTCTATCTTCTACAATTACAGTGCCTTTGGGAAATATTAACTGTGCTAATCCATAACAGTCGTGAACTTTGGCCTGGCTGATATTAACAACATCAGGAATCATCAATGTGTCGTCCCAGACTGTATGTAATTTAATGCCTCCTTTAGCTGTCCGAAAGTTAAGGCTACAAATTGGTCGTATGTCTTATATTTACTGCAACCTTTATCACTTTTGTAGGTATTGGTACAAGCATTAAATAACCAACGCGGTACTAAATCTAAAATTTGTCTGACAACTGTTTTTTTGTTATTTTTGTTTCACCTGAAGAGTCCCATATTTAAGAGGTTTTTTGTCGAACTCAAAAACACGAGATTCTGAGGGCTTTTTAAAATCTCAACTTTCGGATGCTAGTGTCCGAAAATGAGTTAATTTGTTAGTAACAAAAAAATTAATATCCTTGAAGTCTAATTTATAAGAAAGTTAAAGTTATGAGAAAATTTTCTATTTTATTTGCGATTTTAATTATGTTTGGTTTTGTAAATGCACAAATAGTAATACTAGAACAGGGTTTTGAAGAGACAGCAGGAACTACTTGGCCAGATGGCTGGTCAACTTTTTCTGCTTCTGATTTAATGGGATCAGACCAAACTCCTACTGATTTTAATGCCGGAGACAATACTTGGTTTATTTGTAGTGAAGCAAGCTTTGGAGGAAACGGAGGAGATTATCTTTATGAAGGTGATTTTTCTGCTGCATTAGGTTATACTGCAGGATCGGAAGGTAATCCTTTTAATTATTTGCAAACAAGTGAGTTTAATATTCCTTCTAATGGTACAACTAGTTTAAAATTCTATCATTGGTTTGTAAGTAACGGAGGAGCAGGTTTCTTTTCTACTCATTTTTATGTTCTTTATAATGATGGCACAGAGTGGCACACATTAGAATCTTTCATAGGAGAACAAGGTTCAGGTGATAATGCTTTTGATGAAGAAGTAGTAATTGATCTTGGTGATTACAAAGGAACTGTAGGAAGATTAGCATTTGTTTATGAGTATAGTGATGGTTATCAATACGCATTGGATAATGTAAAAGTGGAAACAGATGGTACTGTTGATATTAAAGATGTTAATAAATCAGAAATTGCTGTATATCCAAATCCTGTAAAAGACGTTTTACATATAGCTAATCAAGCAAACAATGTAAATGTTGAGATTTTTGATAT
>PDRJ01000020.1 GCA_002748065.1 Bacteroidota bacterium | reverse complement strand
TTTACTCCAAACATCTTAAAGAAATCGTTGTTTGTACATATAAAAGGCTTGCTTGTTTCGATACTATTTCCTGTTTCCACATCAATTAAAAACTCACGAAATCCCTCGCCCATAAAATTGGCATAGAATAACGGAACGGCAAGTTTTACATCGGAAAATTTATTTAGTTGTGGAATAATGCCTCGATCAATTTCTACCGATTCCCTTTTGCTATCGACTAACCTATAAATATTCGGCGAATGCTCAAACATCGTATCGACCGCATATTCACGATAAGCAAATACCATAATGATTATACACACGGCAAAGCCTACTGCAAAACCAATAAGATTAAGCAGGGTAAAGACTTTGTGCTTTAACATGCCTCTGATCGATTGTTTGATATTGTGGAGTAACATCACTTCTTTTCAATTAGTAATGAGTAATTATTTTTTAGTTGTTTGTATTATGGGAAATAATATCTTACCTGATTCTTCTGCATTTTGATAAATAAAATGATATGAGTTGTCATCGATAAAATTGGTATCATGCAATAACCGTAAGCCATAAATCGTTTCTCGTGCTTCTTTATAGGCAATACTTAATTTAGCCCGAAAATCTGCTTTTGAAATACCCCCAACAGCCTCTTCCACATTCGCTCCAATAGAAGTTCCACTGCGCAAAAGCTGTTTACTCAGAACAAATGCTCTCTTTTCGTGCGAGAGATGTTTATACAACTTCACGACTCGGATGGCAAAACAGTATGATCTCTCTTTTATGATATTATTCTTCATCGCATTTATTACTAACTATTAATTGCTAATTCCTCATTGAGATTTACTCGTAACGTAGCGCTTCTACCGGGTTTTTACTTGCGGCTTTCCAGCTTTGCCAGCTTACGGTGAGCAGAGCAACGGTCAGGGCCAAGAGGCCGGCCAAGGCGAAGATCCACCAACTCAGTGTTGTTTTATAGGCAAAGTTTTCTAACCATTTCCTCATGGCATAGTAGGCTATGGGAGTGGCAACCACAAAGGCGAAAACCACACTCCATACGAACTCCCGGTTAAGCAACAATATGACTTCTTTTATACTTGCCCCATTGATTTTCCGAATGCCAATCTCCTTAATCCGGTTTTGCGTATTTTGCAGTACCTGGCTAAGCAATCCTAAACAGGTGATCATGAAAGCGATAATGGCAAAAAGGGCAATGGCTTGCGCTTGTCGGTCCTCCTTCTGATAGAGCGATTTGTAGTAGTCCTCATAAAACGAGTAGTTAAACATCGCATCATCGGTAACTTCTGCCCATACTTTTTCAATATCTTGCAACTGTTGCCTTACATTTCCCTTTTTCAACTTCACATTTAAGGCCGAATAGGAATTGTACGTATCATAAACAATTGGCACAATTTCAGAGTGTAAAGAGTTTATATTTAAATCATTAAGTACACCTTTTATCAACAAGCCACAAGATTTCTTGCCCTCAAAATCGTTGTTTAAATGCTTATAGGCAGCTTCTGAGATATAGCAATATTTTGTTAGTTCGCCCTTTTTAATGGTATCCCCATGAATTAACTTCATCCCAAAAGTTTCAATAAAGTTCTCATCTATCGTAATGGTGCGTATTCTAACTTTATCTTCACTAAAAGGATCTAAATATCCACCTGATGGACCACCTCCGGGTCCATTAGAGGTATAGCCCAAATTATCGACAAAAGGCAAGCGGCTTATGGCATCTCGTAAAACATCTCGTTTATTAAACCCTCTTGGTAGGTTCAGTTTAACCAGATGCTCTTTTTCAAACCCTACATTTGCGGTTTTCACGTATTGCAACTGCTTATGGATAGTAATTAATCCTACCACCAGCATAATAGATACGGATAGCTGCGCGAGGGTCATCACCATTTTCAACGGGTGTTTTCTTGATTTCAGGGTCGTTTTACCAAACAGGTGTTGCACACTTAAACGACTCATAAATCCTATGGGGAGGATGGAGCAAACTACAATGACAACCAACCATAACAGGAACAGTAATGCCATAAACTTTACCTCTAAGAACCAATGGGGGTCCAGGGTCATAGCCAACAGTTTTGAGCTTAACGGCATAAGGAGCAAACTCATCATGAGGGCCAGGACAAAAGCCACGCTCACGGCCAGCGTCACATTGGTGATGTAATAATTTCGAATTTGACCGCGTGTCGCACCATGTGTTATGCGCACACCAGCACTCTTAAGCGCAGCCATTTGTTGTGAGATGGTGAAATTCACGTAGTTGAAGACGGCCATCACTACGGTAAACAGGGCAATTGTCATAAAAACCCACACCAACGATTTATTCCCCCTTCTATAGCTGTTCAACGGGTCTATGGGTTCTGCAAAATAAATATCTCTAACAGGCTGCGCACTCACTGTCTTTGTATTGCTCTGATTTTCCGGAAAATCGGCATTCATTTTTAATAAGACATCGTTAATATCCGCATCTTCAATTAGAGAGACGTAGATATCCCCAATGTAAAAACGGCCTTTTGCACCATCGCTACCTGCAGTGGCCAACGCTTTATTCTCTTCATTGCAATAAACGTCGGAACCTATGGTAGAGTGGATAGAAAGATCCTCTACAACGGCACTTATCGTCAATTTTTGCCCCATAAACTCCACATACTCATCAAGTACATCAAGGGTACCAAACATCTTTAGGGCCGTAGATTGGGGAATAACGAGGGAATTAATGTCAGCAAAAGGTTTTGCTGTTTTAGAGGCCAGAATTTTAAGCCCCATTAACGTAAAGAAGTCGTCATTGGTACTAACCACCTTATGAACCCATAAACTATTGTTGTTCTTTACACTCTTCAGATGTAACGTGTTTACCTCAGTAGAAAAATGGAACAACGAGACAACCTCTTTCAATTCAGGATAATCACTTTTTAGCTGAGGGACAATGCTGTAGTCGATAAGGGTCGCTTTATGTTCATCATCCACCAGGCGGTATACTTTGTCCGAATTGGGAATAAATGCGTTCACCGAATACTCTTGGTAAGCAAATAACATTATGATAATGCACACGGCAAAGCCTACTGCAAAGCCAATAAGATTGAGCAGGGTAAAGACTTTGTGCTTTAACATGCCTCTGATCGATTGTTTGATATTGTGGAGTAACATAACTTCTTTTCAATTAGTAATGAGTAATTGCAGCGTTACTCGTAAGGCCGGCCAAAGCGAAGATCCACCAACTCAGTGCTGTTTTGTAGGCAAAGTTTTCTAACCATTTGTTGGCCACATAATACGCAATAGGTGTAGCGATCACAAAGGCTATAACGACCCATCTTATAAAAGCCATATTCAAAAGTTTTAGCATCTCACCAATGGTAGCACCGTTAACTTTACGAATACCTATTTCTTTGGTGCGACGCTGTGTCCCAAAAATCGACAAACCCAAAATCCCGAGTAATGAAATAACTAAAGATATCAGACTAAAAATGGTAATGATTTTTGCTTGTCGATTTTCACCGGCGTATTGCATATTCATATGTTCATCCAAGAATTGATACTGAAAAGGACGGCCTATATCTAAATCGTTATAGGTCTTTTTAATAAATGCCAATGCCTCCGTAGTATTCTTGCCATTTAATTTTATGCTAAGGTTAGCATAAACGTTTTTGTCTGTTATAAAAGAGAAGACATAAGGTTCAACCGCACTGCGCAAAGCCGTAAAATTAAAATCCTTAACAATACCTACGATTGATTTTTTCGCTAATCCATTATGTGAAACCAAATCACCCACTTTCCAACCGAATTGCCTTGCTGCCGTTTCGTTGCAAATAATATTTCCAAATTCTGCCTCACTTTCAGGAATAAAGGCTCTTCCCTCTACCATTTTGAAGTTCATTATCTCCATATACTTGCCATCAACCATATTTGTCCAAGCCGATACCGATTTATCGTTAAAATCGTAACTATTCACATTACTCGCCACACCAGGCACACGTGCCGATAATCCCACATCAACCACATAAGGACTTGCTTTTAACTCTTTGGCAAACACATCTGATTTTTCTTTCAGCTCCTTATTTAACGGCATAAACAACACTGCATCTTTGTCGAAACCGACATCGGTATTTTGCATAAAATATATTTGCTTAATAACGAGTGATGAAACTGCTATAAGTGCTATTGTGGCAGTAAATTGTGCAATGCTTAATATGCCTCTTACGGTGGTATTGCTTTGCTTTTTATACGATTTGATGCCCTCAGAGGGATTTACTTTTACGGATAAAAAAGCGGGATACAACCCCACAACGCCCCCCAATAGCACGAGCACTACCGATACCGTGATTATCAGCCCCCAAGAATTGTCTATTACAAATGAGTACCCGACCAAATCGTGCAACAAATATTTATTTAAATACCTGAAAATAAAGATAGAAGAAACTATTGACAAGATAAAAAGTACGGAACTCTCGAAACTTGCTGTGGCAAACAAACTTTTTAACGAACTGCCCATTATTCGGGATATACTCACACTTTTAATGCGCTGAGGAATTAAAGCCACCGAAAAATTGAGGTAATTAATAAGAGCAATGAACAAAATCAATATCCCCACGAAGCCAATAGCCATTACCGTTTTTTTGCTATTGCTATTAAACAAATTATTTTCTGCCGTATCATCTGTAAAACGCAGGTCTCTAAGAGGTTGTGCCGTTACGACTAATTTTAAGTCGTTTTCTGCATAATAAGAGTATTTCTGTTGCAACGACGATTGCTCATTAATCTTTTTATTCAATAAAACCGGGTCTGTCCCTTTTTTTACCAAAATAAATTGAGGATAATTAGTAACACCCCAATTATTAAAAGCTTTTGCCAACCAACCTTCAGTGGGCATTTTTAAAATAATGGGGGCTGTAAACACCGTATTTGCAGGCAAATCGTTAAACACCCCGCTTACGGTATAAGTTTGCTTATCCATTACAAACTGTTTACCTGCTACCTCTGTTTTTCCCCATATTTTATGGGCAAAACCGGCTGTAATGATAGCCGTATTGGCATCTTTGAGCGGTTGCTCGTTTAATTTGTCGATAAAATCGAAGGAAAACAGTTTGGTAAGATTTTCATCGGCGAAACTATAATCTTCTATTGTTCTGATTTTATCGCCCTTGTCGTTGTTTGCTTCAAAGGATTTCTCTCTCCATTTACCCCAAGGCATATAAGTAGTATACGCCGTAATTTCGGGTATTTCATCTACCAGTAATTGCCCTGTACCTCCTGCAAGATACACCGAAGTCTTTTCTTGTTTATCGCTTCGTATCTCTACACGATATAGTTCATCGGCATTAGCATGATAATCATCGAAATGATACTCTGTCCACACATACGCGGCTATAATCATAAAAGCCGTAAATGCCGTAACCAAGCCTATTAAATTTAAAGCGCTTGTTATTTTTGCTTTGAATAGGTTCTTTATTGCAAGTTTTAGATTGATATTCATGATTCTTAATGATAATCTTCTTAACTATTCAATAATCACTCCCGTGCTTCTTGGTGTATTATCCACTACTTTGCCTGATTTTGAGAGGTAAATAACGCCATATGTATCCGTTTTTACTTCGGCATACTGATAGACCAACTCCTGGGCGCTAAGATTAGAGGAGGTATTTGCCTCTGCATGTAACGTATCAATACTTCCTGTGATTTTTGCGTTAGAGACGGCATCTAAATCAAATTTTGCCCTGCTTGCATTTACGTTTCCCTGAAAATTAGCGGCACTTGAGATCTCGGCAACCAAAGTTTCCACATCAATATCTCCACTATACTTAGCGGCACTGTTTAACGCTATGGCTGCATTTTTTAACTTTAAATCGCCAAGGACACTACCTGCCGATGAACACACCATATCCAACTCATCCAGTTCTAATACACCGTCCCACTTGATGCTGCCGGCAGAGCTGGTTATAAGTCGTAATTTTTTAGTAGGCAAATCACCCTCCCATTTCACCATTCCTGCTGAAATAGCCTCTATTTCTGTAACATTTTTAACATTAACCGTTACTTTTAGCCCCCCTCTAAACTTATTTTCATCGTTGATTATTATACGATCATCATTAATAATGATTTCGCTATTTTCCTGCTTCTCTACGATTCTTTCAACTTTATCCCAATCTATACTGATGCTGAGTTTATCTCCCATTTTTTTTACCTGCATCGCCGGCATTAAACGATCATCGCAACTTACGGATACACCTTCCTGATTACGGGCTACCAACGTTACATATATCGAATTATTCACCTCTATTTTATCATAATCTTTAAAATCGTAATGCTCTGTTTGTATTTCTTGACTAAATACGGTGGCCGCAATAAGGAGCGTAAAAATTGCTATGTGTAATACTCTTTTCATCTGTTTATATTTTGTAGCCTTTGGCTTTTAGCTTTTAGCCTTTGGCTTGGGTTAATGGCAATGTTTGCAAAAAATTGTCTTCAGTCTTCCGACTTCCGTCCCCATAATCATTCCGCTGTGTATCTAAAAATTAGTCATGGATGGCAAAACGGTATGATTTCTCTTTTATAATATTATTATTCATCACATTTATTACTAATTATTAATTGCTAATTCCTCATTGAGATTTACTCGTAACGCAGCGCTTCCACCGGGTTCCGGCTTGCGGCTTTCCAGCTTTGCCAGCTTACGGTGAGCAGGGCAACGGTCAGGGCCGAGAAGCCGGCCAGGGCGAAAATCCACCAACTCAGTTCCGTTTTATAGGCAAAATTCTCCAACCATTTCCTCATGGCGTAGTAGGCTACGGGAGTGGCGATCACAAAGGCGATGGCCAACCAGGTAAACACACTTTTATTGAGCATCTTTACAATTTCAATGATGGTAGCGCCATTTACCTTGCGCACCCCAATCTCCTTGACCCGATCCCTCGACATAAAAATAATGAGCCCCAACAGACCTGTAAGCGCCAGCAAAATGGTCCATAACGCCACAAACTCGATAAAATGGGCCATGCGTGTTTCTTTGCTGTATAATTGTTCGAGCCTATCGTCTAAAAATCTCGCTTCAAAGGTATTTTCAGGGTCAAATTTTTGAGCAGTTTCCGCAATAAATGCTTTCAACCGGGTGTAATTGGTGGTGTTAGCCTTCAGCATAACCACATATTTGCGGGTATTGGTCAACCAAAACAACAGGGGTTGTATCTCCCCTTTCAGAGAGGAGAAATTAAAATTTTTGGAAATGCCCACAATATCTCCCTCAAAACCAAAACCGGGGAATCTCTTTTCCAGGGGCTTTTCCCAACCAAACTTCTGTACGGCTTTTTCATTCAATATGAAGTTATTAATATCGCTCTCGCCCTTGTAAAATTTCCGTCCGTCAACCATGGTTATTCCGAAGAAGTCCAGAAAACGCTCATCCACAGGCCATGCCTTTATCTGTATCTGCTGTCCGTCCACTTCACGCCCCCATCCCATACCTACGCCACCCACAAGCGACTGGCTATACGTATAGTCGGTTATCTCAGGGTTTTTCATCAACTCATCGGCAAACGCTTGATAGCTTTCTCGTAATGCAGGCGTTGTGTATAAGTACAATACATTTTCTTTGTCGATACCTATGTCAAAATTGTTCCAAAACTCCAATTGTTTTTCTATGGTGAGCGCCGAAGCAATCAGGGCGATAGTGAACACAAATTGGGTTGTTACCAACACGTTACGGAAACGTTTTCCCTTACCGGAGAAAAACATCTTCCCTTTGACTGCCTGGGATACCGGCGCGGAGGTGATATAACGGGCCGGATAGACTCCCGCCACCATTCCAAAGAGCACGGCAAAAGCGACAAACAGGCCGTAAAATAGGGGTCTTGTGCTTATTGATAAACCCTCAATGCGAAACAGGTCTTCGACTTTTTGATAGGTAAAATGGTGTATCAACAAGGCTATTCCCAAGGCAAAGAGCGAGAGCAATATGGCTTCACCCACAATTTGCCAGCGGGCATTCCCTTTTCGTTCGCCCAAGATTTGCTGTACGGAGAGTGATTTAGCACGCAAGGGAGCCTGGGAGGTGGAGAAATTGACAAAGTTGACCGCTCCCATAACGAGCAATACCACCACCAATAGCGTCAAAATATTTAACACACTTTTATTGGTTGACGGGAAGTAGGAGTTCTTGGTATCAAAATGCAGTTCGCTGAGCGGTTGCAGTTTTAAGAATGCTACCTCCTTGGAATAGCTCTCTTCAATCTGTTGAAGTTCTTTCGACATCTTCTCAAGAGCAGAAATTTTATCCACTATGGCATTTACATCAGCTCCTTTTTTCAACTGAAAGAAAATATTAAAACTCCACTCTTCCCATGTTTGAGCGGCACGCCAGTCATCGCCGGGTTGCGTAAGGGAAGCAAACGACACAAAGGCATCCCTCTTAAAGGTACTATTGTTGGGCATCTCTTTCATCACCCCACTGATAATATAGGGTTCATCTCCCCTCACCATCAGGGGCTTCCCCACCACATCAATGGTTCCAAAAAGTTTTTCTGCCAACGTTTCCGACACGACCAACGTGTTTGGTTGCGTAAGCACTTTATCCGCTTGTCCCGAAATCAACGGAAAACTAAACATGGAGAAGAAATCTTCACTCACCGCCATCATCTGTGCCGACACCGCATCTTTTTTTGTCTTTCCTTGTGCATAGAGTTGATTGTCCCACCATCCCGAAAAGACCACTGCTTTTTCCACCTCGGGGATATTATCTTCCACCAATGCCTTCATGGGGGCAGGTAACCACGAGCCCTGCTCATAACCAAAACAGATACGGTAAATATGCTTCCCATTTTCATGGAATCGGTCGTAACTGTGCTCATAACTTACATAGAGCGACAGTACCACAATCCCCAGAAACGCCACCACCAGACTTAAGAGAGTCAATCCCGAGGAGAGCCTGTATTTAAGAATAGTTTTTATAAGTTGCTTTAACGTTCTCATTTTGCTAATTTGTTAATTTGACAATGTGCTAATGCGATAATTAATATGTTGGTTTGCCTTGCCGCATTAACTAATTAATTGATTATTAGCTTATCATTATCGCCAAAGTTATCGTAGCCCGAGGTGATCACTCTTTCACCGGCTTTCAGCCCCTCTATCACCTCATAGTATTGGGGATTTTGTTTTCCGATACGGATACTCCGTTTGGTAGCAAAGCTTCCGGATTCATCCAACACGTAGATCCACTGTCCTCCGGTGCTTTGGAAGAACCCACCACGCGGCAGCAGGATCGCTTTTTCGGGCTGTCCCAACTCCAAGTTGATATGATAACTCTGTCCGGTACGGATATTCTCGGGTTTAGCTTCCCCCAACACCATGTCAATCTTAAACTGTCCCTTACGCACTTCCGGGTAGACTTTCTTCACATTCAGCACATACGTTTTCCCTTGTCGTTCAAAGGAGGCCTCCAATCCACGACGTACCCTATCGATATAATGCTCATCGATCAAGGCTTGCACCTTGTAGTTGGTGAGCACATTGATTTGGCCGATGCGGGTACCTCGGCCTATGCTTTGCCCGATCTCCGCATCCAACATCCCCAACTGGCCGGCCACGGGAGCTTTCACATTCAGGTTATCCAAGCGTTCATAGACCAATTCCAACGTCTGCCGCATCTTATCCAGATCACTATCCAACTGCTTCATCTCCGACACCATAATGATGGAGTCATTTTTTGATTTCAGTTCATTAATCTCCTGCATACGAAGGGCATATTGATAATCCTCTTCTGCCTGAAGAAAAGTTTCCTGGGGAACCAACTGCTCTTCAAAGAGTGCTTTTTGTTGCTCAAAATTTCTCTTCTTACGCTGAATATCAAACTGAGACTGCAACAAACGCCGTTGGGATTCAATACGTTGATTTTGAAAATTAATTCGAGTCTGACGCAACATATTCTCCTTTTGGGCCAGATTCGACTCGCTATACATAATCTCCTGATGCAGGTTTCTGTTCTCTAATTGGAGGATCACATCACCCTCCCGGACCATGGCTCCCTCTTCAATCAAACGCTTTTTCACTCGTCCCCCCTCCTCGGCATCCAGATAGATGGTTGCGATGGGTTCCACCTGGCCAATCACACGGATATAATCGTTAAACTGACCATCCGATACAGTGCTGATTGTAATCTTATCCCCTTCCACCTTTAGGGTACTGACACCCGATCCGGCAATCACTTTGTACAGTAAAAAGGCAAAGGCCAGCCCCCCTACAATCCAGTAGATATGTTTTCTCTTAAGTCCCTTTTTCTTCTCTATCTTTCGATCCATTTTACAACGTTTTTTTATGGTTCAATATCGTTTACTACTCATATCGTAATGCTTCCACCGGATTCTTGCCAGCAGCCGAATAGGCCTGACTCAAGAGGGTCAACATCACCACTGCCAGTGCCATAAAACCGGTGAATACAAAAAGCCAAAGGTTAATTTTCACGCGATAGGCATAACCCATCAGCCACTCGCTCATCAGCAGAAAGGAGAGGGGTGTAGCAACCAGAAAGGCCACAAGCACCTGGAAAAAACCCTCCTTTATCAGCAAGAAGATCACCCCTCTTCTTGAGCTTCCCATTACTTTGCGAATGCCAATCTCTTTGATCCGCGTTCTTGTGATGAAGAGTGTGGTTCCCAGCAAGCCCAAAACAGCAATCAGCAGGGTAAAGAGGCTTACCACAAGGATCAGTTTAACCAGGTTCTGCTCGCCGGAATAGATTTCTCTTTTAATCTCATCGGGGGTAACAAAAGAGAAGGGGAGAGTACCATACACCTCTTTCCACTCCTTTTTCAATGCGGGCAACAGGTGTTCCAATGCACCCTCTTCATAGTGAATCGCCATTTGAAAAATGTACTTGTCGATCAACTCGATGGCCAGTGGGGCTGTCTTAAAATGGATGGAGTGGAGAATAAAATCTTCCGTAACACCGACGATGGTCTTATCCATAATTTTCTTGCCAATGGGATCCGTTAGCCCCAAGCGTTTCACCGCCTCCCGATTTAGGATTATTGCCTGCTCAAGGTCACTTCCAAACGCTTCGGAGAAAAAACGCCCCTCATGCAACTTTATCCCCATAGTTTCCAGGTAGTTGTAGTCTACGTCCATTCCTTCCAGTTCCACTTTTTTCTCGCTATCCACAAAATGATCTACCACGAAGCTGGACATATCCATCATGGGCAAGGCATCCATGGAGCCGGCTGCAGAGCGAACTCCCGGAAGGGACTTTACACGCGCCAAATAGCGACGATAAGCATCCTCTTCCTCATTCAAGTTGACAAAAAGAATATGGGAAGTTCTATATCCCAAATCCTTCTGCATGGCGTAACGATACTGGGAGCGGATGATAAAGACACTGGCTACAAAGAGGCAGAAGATCGTCAACTGGAAAACGATCAAAGCCGAACGAAACCGATTCTTCTTTTTCCCCTCGAAAAACTTCTTGTTCATCACCGCTATGGGATCAAGTTTTGCCAGGTAAAAGGAGCTATAGAGACCCGACAGCAGGCCTATCAGCAGCGTAATCATCAGAAAAACCAGCAGATAAGCCACCCCATTACTTCCAATAAGAGGAAGGTTCATCTCCAACAGGGACTCCATATGGGGGCGCATTCCATACATCAGCAACACTGCAATGGGAAGAGCCGTTAAGGCAACCAACAACGATTCACTCATCAGTTGCCTTCTGACGAGAGCCACGGCAGCACCATTGGTTTTTCTAATTCCTATCTCCTTTGCCCTATTGGTGGAGATGGCCGTGGAGAGGGTGATGTAGTTAAAGGAGGAGACCAACAGCACCAACAGCACAATAATCCCCGTAATTTTGATACCTTGCCAATCCCCTGCCGAACGGCTGTTCTCTATATGGGAAGAGTAGAGGTGATAGCGTTTCAGGTTCTGTAACGTATAACCCCGCTTATCCGTGTCCACGGAGTGTGCTTCCAGAAAGGAGGGGAATTCCTTTGTGAGAGCCTCCGTATCAGCTCCCGGAACTAACTTCATCCAGGTGACCCAGAGATCCAACTGGTAATTGGCGTGGGCATTATCAATATTAAAGGACTGGTTAATTGAAGGGAGAGACCATTGGCTATTGACAAAACAGTCGGCGCGCAACGAAGAGTTTGGAGGTAGGTCTTCACAAACTGCCACCACGTTAAAAACCCGCTCTTCACCATCGAAGAATACGGTAATGGCTTTCCCCAAGGGGTTCTCTCCCTGAAAAGTTGCCTGTGCCACCTTCTCGCTGATCACCATATCGTACGGAGAGGCCAACAATTCCTCTCGGGCTTTACTCCGGGCAAGAATGGGAATGGTAAAGATGTCAAACAGTCCGGAAGAGGTAGCAAGGCCCCGTTGCCACATCTTCTCTTCCCCAACCTTCAGGAAAAAACTATGCAAAAACCGCACATTGACAGCCTCCTCCACTTGCGGAAAATGCGCCTTTAGATCTTCCGCCAAAGGATAGGGCGTTCCGGAGATCTTCTTCTCAAAATCTTTGTAATCATTGACCACCCGATAAACCTGCTCTGCATTTTCATGGGTAGTATCAAAACTCAACTCATTAATGATATAGAGAAGTAGGAGAAACGATATGGAGAGGGCCATGGAGAGCCCCAAAATGTTTATCACAGAGAAGACCCTGTTTCTCTTAATAAACTTTATGGCTGTATGCAGATAGTTCATGGTACTTTTTTTTGCAATAGGTTCGTAATGGTAAGCCTACTTCCACTTTCCTAAATAGAGATCCATGGTTTTCTTTTTAATCGTCCATTGAAAACGGGTACGAAGCAGCTCTGCCTCCGCATTGGCAAGTTGATTTTTAGCCACATACAAGTCAATAACATTCATCAACCCCTGTCCCATCTTCTTTTCTGCTACGCGATAGGCCTCCTGCATAGCTTGCTGCTTTACATGGAGCTGTTCTTGTTCCTCTGCCAGGGCCTCCATCTGTTGATAATCTTCGGCGATCTCCTGGCGAAGGGTTCGTTTGGAGATCTCAAGCTCATTACGGGCAATGGCTAAGCTATACTTGGCATTTTTAACAGCCGAGCAGTTTGCCCATGCAGAGAAGAGAGGGATTCGCAAACGGAGAGAGATGCTTTTAGAGACATTACGTGAAAGCTGCTCTCCCAAGGGAACGGTCTCATAACCGATGCTGGGATCCGCCTCATTGATGGGCCTCATCCAGGAATCGGCATAGCCACTATACAGCACACCGCCCAAGGAGAGAGAGGGATACCAGCGACTCTTGCGGATGGCCAGCTGCCGCCTACCGGCATCCACCTTAAGCTCCGACCGCCTGATGGAGGGCATCACCCTATATGCAACGCTGCAGATACTGTCAACGCCTACCGCTTCATAGGTGAGTGCCGAGAACTCCTCTTTTTCCAACATGAGGGGCTGGTCAACGGGGAAGTTCATCACCTTCTTCAGCAACAGCAGGGCATTCTCCCTCTTGTTTTTTACCGTTGTGCGACGGTGAATCTCTGCGGCTTGTTGTGCCTCCATCTCCAGAAGATCCGACTCCGCCTTTAGCCCCATCTCCACCAACTGTTGAACACGCTTCATATTCAACGTTGTCAATACCAACTGCGTATCCGCAATGGCAAGCATCTCCGTATAGTACAGGGCATCATAATAACGATTCATCACTTCAAAAGCAATCTCTACCTCCCGCTGATTCACCTCCTCCTCACTCATCAGGTATCGCAGCTTATTGTAACGAATCGTATTTTGTTGACGAAAGCCTTCGAACAACTTCAGCTGTGCGGCAACGGAGACATCTCCGGAAAAGATCGTCCCCTCATCCACATAATTGTTGGTGTTGGGGTCAATGGATTTTCCAAAAAGTTGTCCCCCGGAAAGGCCTGCATCAACCGTGGGCAGCACGCTACTTCGCCGAGCCTGTTGATACTCCTCCTGCGCAATTTTTGTGTTTATCCGGGTATTGGTGAGGGTCAGGTTGTTGGTAAGGGCATACTGGGTACACTCCTGCAACGACATCTCCTGTGCGAGGGCCACAAAACCTACCAACAAACACCACAAAAAGGGAATCAATCGCATCATATCTTTTTTCTTCATACTTATTCCCATACCAATCTCAATACAAAAATCACAACAAGCTTATTAACAACATTTTACCATAATTATTTTTTCTAAAAACGTCTATAAATTAGACAAAAGGATGTCAAACAAATAGACACTACAAGCAGGAACGCCTCTCCTCTCCAACCATACGTTCTCTGCCAAAAGGGGCATTATTCTTGCGCTCCGGGATGGTTTCTCTTTATCGAGAGAAATCTTTGTATTAAATTTGTATCATCCATCGAATAGAGAAAGAAGAGGTTTTGCGGGAAATCCCCAAAACCTTACCAAAACACCATCACAAAAAGAGAAAACGATGAAACATGGCCGGATCCTTGTGGTAGATGACAACAACAGCGTACTGAGTGCCCTCAAATTACTGTTACAGCCCCGGTATAGGGAGGTTATCACCAGTTCTTCCCCCAACCAGTTGCCCCACCTCATGGGCGAGGGGCGTTTTGATGTCATTCTATTGGACATGAATTTCTCGGCAGGGATCAACAGTGGAAACGAAGGGATCTACTGGCTTCGCCGGATATTGGAGATCGACCATACGGCTTCGGTCATTATGATTACGGCTTACGGTGACGTTGAGTTGGCCGTGAAAGCCGTAAAAGAGGGGGCTACCAACTTTATCCTCAAACCTTGGGACAATGACAAGCTCCTTGCCACCATTGAGGCATCCATCCAACGAAAAGGGAGACGCCGTACCATTGTAAAGTGTGAAGAAGAGCAGGGAAAAGCTGCCCCCAAGAGGGGAGAGCAGATTGTCGGTGATTCTCCGGCCATGAAACAGATTTTGGAGATGGCGGAAAAAATTGCAGTCACCGATGCTAATGTACTGATTACCGGGGAGAATGGCACCGGTAAGGATCTTATTGCTCAGGCCATACACCAGGCGTCACTACGCAAGCAAAACGCCTTGGTACGGGTGGATGTGGGAGCGCTTTCCGAAACCCTCTTTGAGAGTGAACTCTTCGGGCACGTGAAAGGAGCCTTTACCGATGCCAAAGAGGATCGCAAAGGGAAGTTTGAAGTGGCCAAGGGGGGTACGCTCTTTTTGGATGAAATTGCCAACCTCTCTCTCCCTCTCCAAGCCAAACTGTTGACCGCACTTCAAACCCGGGAGATCATCCGTGTGGGTTCCAACACCAAGATTCCTGTAGACATCCGATTAATCACGGCCACCAACGCCAACCTGCTATCCTGTGTCAAGGAGGGGAAGTTCAGGGAAGATCTTCTCTACCGTATCAACACCATACAGATAGAGGTTCCTGCCTTACGACAACGCCCCACGGATATTCCTCTCCTTGCGGAGTTTTTTCTGGAAAAATACCGGGAGAAATACCATAAACCCAACCTCTCCATCGATAAAGAGGCTCTACAGAAGCTCACCCAATACCCTTGGCCGGGTAACGTAAGAGAGTTACAACACACCATCGAGAAGGCGGTTATTCTCAGCGACGGAGAAAAACTCTCCTGTTCCGATTTTTTCTTTAGCACCTCCTCCGCGGCGGCATCACCGCCCCCCACCACCCTGAAAGAGATGGAACGGAAAATGATTGAGGAGTGTTTGCAACGCAACGCCTATAATTTAAGTGCTGCCGCCACTGAACTGGGCATTACGCGACAAACGCTCTACAATAAACTGAAAAAATATCAACTATAACCATGTTCAGACGCACGCTCTACCTGAAAACCACTGTTTACCTGATCATACTAATTCTTCTCTCCGGGCTGGGCATGGCGTTGGTGATGCGCCACGCATCCCCGGTTTTCATACTCCTCACCGCCCTCGGCATCCTCTATTTCAGCTTCCAGCTTCTCCTCTCCTTTGATAAAATGTTGCGAAAGATTGCTTACTTCTTCAACGCCATTGAGAATGAGGACTCCACCCTTTTCTATTCCGAAGAGGTATCGCACAAGCCCCTGCGAGAGCTTCACAAGAGCCTCAACCGCATCAACCTACTGATTAAAGAGGCAAAGTTGAAGAATCGGGAGCAGGAGCAGTACCTGGAGGCACTGTTGGAACAGATCTCAACGGGGATTATCGTATTCAATGCCAATGGAAACATTTTACAGGCCAACACTGCGGCAAAGAAACTGCTCAAGTACCAAACCCTCACCCATATCATTCAGCTAAAACGCGTCGACGAAACCCTCTATACCACTTTTGCCTCGCTTCCTCAAAACCAACGTCAATTTATCAGTCTCACCCATCAGGAAACGACGGCCCAGCTTGCCTTGCGTGCGACCCCTTTTGTGGCACGCCACAAAAAGCTCACCTTGGTATCCATACAAGACATCCGTAATGAACTGGATGCAAAAGAGGTGGAGTCGTGGCAGAAGCTCATTCGTGTGTTGACTCACGAGATTATGAACTCCATCACCCCCATCACCTCCCTTAGTGATACGCTGATAGGTTACTATACCACACCTGCTGCCTCCCTTTCGGCAGAAGCCAGGGAGAACACCATCAAAGGGCTTGAAGTGATCCGGGAGCGGGGACACAGCCTTATCCACTTCGTACAATCCTACCGTCGACTGGCCAAACTTTCGCCTCCAATTTTCAAAACCATCGCTGTCAAGCCTCTCATCGAACATATCCTGCTGCTTATGGCCAGTGATGCAGGCTCCATCCCAATACGCTTTACCCACAAAGTAACCCCCGAAAACCTCCTCCTCAACGCCGATGAGGGACAAATTTCTCAGGTTCTTATCAACCTCCTCCAGAATGCCATTCATGCGGTACGCACCGTCGAAAATCCGGCAATCACCATCGTCGCCCAACAAGATGCAGAGCATCACATACAAATCGCCATCACCGACAACGGGGTGGGCATTGAAGAGGAGCTCCTCAGCCAGATCTTTATTCCCTTTTTCACCACCCGGGAACAGGGGTCGGGGATTGGTCTCAGCATCTCCAGGCAGATTATGCACAAACACAACGGGAACATCCGTGTGGTGTCGCGCCCTCAACAGGGCAGCACCTTTACCCTGGAGTTCTAAACACGTTAAAAAACGGCATAATCACTTTTCCATCCATTCATTATATGTTCAAAACACCACACAAATAGCGGTAGCAATTGTACCTTGATAAACGCGACGTTGAACGCCGGAGGTCCCGAAGGGACTGCTCCTTGAAATAGTGTCTATCCATAAAGTCAGCGTTTTGAGCAGCGGTTGTATAGAACATTCGAATTCGAGGCTTGCGAAGGCTGAAAAATGGGAGTTTACCAGGGTAAATGACCATTTTACATAAAATAGGCTGCACCTCAGCAAAATATAAGCAAGCTTACTTTTGCATTCGGTTTGCACTATTTTTGAAGAGAAGCGTAACGAAGAAGTCGGACTTTATAGACGGACTCTAAATAGGTTTATGCTCCCATTGGAGAAGGGGATCGGGCGGACTGATTCGGAAAAACGATCAAAGAACGAGGGCAGCGAACAATTAAAAGAGGTATCAATGGGGGCAGCAAAACCCAGGAAAAACAGCAAAACAGGGGTATTTCTTCCGCCACTGTAACACGAATTTATATTTTTGCGGAATGATTTTCACTGACACCCATACCCATCTCTATTTGGAAGCCTTCAACGACGACCGGGAAGAGGTGGTTCAACGAGCCATTGATGCCGGCGTAACCTCCCTGCTTCTTCCCAACATTGATGCGTCGAGCATTGCTCCTTTGGAAGCGTTATGTAATCGATTTCCCCAGCACTGTTTTCCCATGATGGGGCTACATCCCACCTCGGTCAAAGAGAACTACCGGGAGGAGCTCAACGCCATCGCGGATGCCCTGGACAGGAACACCTATATTGGTATTGGGGAGATTGGCATCGACCTCTATTGGGACAAACATTTTTTCCAAGAGCAGGTGGAGGCGTTTACCTTTCAGCTGGAGGTTGCGTTGGATTTGGACCTTCCCGTGGCCATCCACACCCGTGACAGCATGGAGGAGACCCTCTCCATTTTGGAGCGCCCCCAGTACCGTGAGGTCAAGGGGGTATTGCACTGCTTCAGCGGAGACGTCCAACAGGCAAAAAGGGCGATAGCACTGGGCTACTATCTGGGAATAGGAGGAGTGCTCACCTTCAAAAACTCCGGCCTGAAAAACATCCTCAAAGCTGTTCCCCTCTCCTCCCTCCTGCTGGAAACGGATGCCCCCTACCTCACGCCGGCGCCCTATCGTGGCCAAAGGAATGAGAGTGCCTACATCCCCATCATCGCATCGCATCTGGCAGAGGTGTATGGCGTAACGCGGGAAGAGGTGGCGCGAATCACCACAGAAAATGCCTTCAACCTATTTCATCACCTTAATACGCACTAACCATGGATCAGAAAACACCCATCCTCGTTATCTATACCGGGGGCACCATCGGAATGATTCAAGATCAACAGACGGGAGCCCTTCGCCCCTTTAACTTTGACCGCATCTACACCCAGATGCCCGAACTCAGGGAAATGGAATATCTCATTGATTGTCATTCCTTTGATCCGCTCATCGACTCCTCTGATATGAACCCTTCCTTTTGGGTGCAATTGGCAGAGGTGATCGAAACGAACTATGAATCCTACGATGGCTTTGTGATACTTCACGGAAGCGACACGATGGCCTACAGTGCCTCTATGATGAGTTTTATGTTGGAGAACCTCAATAAACCGGTTGTTTTCACGGGATCCCAGCTTCCTTTGGGCGTATTGCGTAGTGACGGGCGGGAAAATTTTATTACCGCCATCGAAATTGCAGCGGCAACCATCGATGACACCCCCATCGTTCCGGAGGTGAGCATCTATTTTGAAAACAAACTCTACCGAGGTAATAGAACCCACAAATTCAATGCCGAGCATTTTGAAGCCTTTCTGTCGGTAAACTACCCCGTACTCGCCGAGGCAGGCGTACACATCAAGTACCACTACGAACGAATCTTAAAACCAAATTTCAAAAAACTTAAGGTTCATAAAAAATTGAACAACAATGTGGCTGTACTCAAGCTATTCCCCGGCATCAAGGAGTCGATTGTGGAAGCCGTCATAAACACAGAGGGGTTAGAAGCCATTGTGTTGGAAACCTTTGGGAGTGGCAATGCCCCCACGGAACGATGGTTTATTGAACAGTTGAAAAGCGCCAGAGAGAAAGGCATTATTGTATTCAATGTAACCCAATGCAAGGGGGGATCGGTGGAGATTGGGAAATATGCCGCCAGCCTTGATATGGGAAAAATTGGAATCATTGGAGGATATGATATTACCACGGAAGCAGCACTCACCAAAGTGATGTATCTTTTGGGTCGCGACGCCCCAAAAGAGGAGACGGAGAAGTTGTTACAGAAGCCCTTGCGAGGCGAGATGACGCTGTAACCATTTTTTCGATAAAAAAAACAGCATCATATCTGATAAGCGAAAAAGGTATTATTATGATCATGGAAAAGTGAAACTTTGCAAAGTAGATCCAATTACTCTTCGCCGATGCTCACAAGGGGAGCAATCAATACAGATGTGTGTCCAAAGGCGAAATCAGGGCTGTTAAAAGAAGCACAATCAACTGGATCGCAAATATTTAAAACTGACAATATCAAGCACCCCCCTCCGAACAATTCCAGAGGGGGGATATACGTCAAAAAAATTGCCACATTTCGTGATTAACGCAGATTGATTTTTATTTATATAGATTTTTTGTAATTTAGCTCCCAAATTGGCGACATCCGGATAGGGTGTCTTCTATTGGAGAGGTGACCGAGTGGCTGAAGGTGCTCGCCTGGAAAGCGGGTGTACGCCAAAAGCGTACCGCGGGTTCGAATCCCGCTCTCTCCGCAAAAAGGACCTTTTGTTCTTACAAATTTTGAAAGAAATCTAACAATTAAATCATTAAACATCAATTCTTTTCCATCATGAAAAAATTAATCGCCTTTTTGTCAGTTGCAGTTCTGCTGTCAATCGGACTTAACAAGACAATTCTTGCTCAGGAGACGACGACAACGGATCCGGCTCAACAGGAAATGGTAGCCGAAACAGGTTCTGAAGTGGATGCTGTAGATGCTACTAATGAAGTTTCAGCTTTACCTGTTGAAGAGGAAGAAGTGCCCCAAAAGACGTTTCACCAGATTCTCAAAGAAAAATTCATTGAAGGTGGTGCTGGTTTTATGGCCATCGTATTGTTGTGTCTTGTCTTTGGTTTAGCACTCTCCATTGAGCGAATCATCTACCTCAACCTCTCCACTACAAACACCAACAAGCTGCTCCGAAAAGTAGAGGAAGCTCTTGAATCAGAAGGTGTGGATGCCGCTAAAGAGATCTGTAGAACCACACGTGGTCCGGTAGCAAGTATCTTCTATCAAGGACTTGACAAATACAATGAAGGCGTTGATATGGTTGAAAAGTCCATTGTTTCTTACGGTGGAGTTCTTACTGGACGTCTGGAAAAAGGGCTCAGTTGGATCTCCCTCTTTATCTCCCTGGCACCGAACCTCGGATTTATGGGTACGGTAATCGGTATGATTGCTGCGTTTGACAACATTGCGGTAGTGGGGGATATCTCTCCTGCTGTTGTAGCTGACGGTATTAAGGTGGCTCTCCTTACCACAGTATTTGGTCTTATCACCGCTGTAATCTTGCAGATTTTCTACAACTACTGTGTTTCTAAAATTGATAACCTTGTTAATGATATGGAGGATTCTACCATCTCTCTCATTGACTTGTTATCAAAAAACAAATAATTTAAGAGAGAGGATTATTCACCATGGATAAAGCAATTCATACAATATTCAGAATCATCTCCATCATCTTTATCGCATTAGGTGTTGCATTAATTGCAATGGTATGGATAAACGGTGACAAGGCTCTTGCCGGAGATGTGGCACTGCAGGACAAAATTCTGAGCCCGTTTATTTGGATGACGCTCATTGAAGTTGTGCTGTGTGCTGTGCTGGCCATCCTGTTCCCGCTAGCGTTTGTGGGTCAAAACGGGAGGGGCCTGGTTAAAGGACTCATTTTCGTTGCAATACTTGCAGTGATAGGACTTATTTCTTACTTCGTATTAGCAGAGAACACTTTTGATGCAGAGACGTTGCAACGTCTTAAAGTGTCGGCAGACACCTCTCGCATGGTAGGTGCAGCAATCTACTTCTCCTACTTCCTTGGAGGAGCAGCAGTGCTGGCAATTCTCTACTCTAGCGTATCAAGTATGCTTAAAAGATAATCATTATGGCTAAGAAACTCACGGAAATTAATGCAAGTTCGATGGCGGATATCGCCTTCCTGCTCCTGATCT
>PDRJ01000031.1 GCA_002748065.1 Bacteroidota bacterium | reverse complement strand
GCAAAATACAAACAGATGAAAACCAGTAGAAAGATTCGTTATTTATGGTATTTCCTTTTTCTTTTTTATCCCGCCCTATCGCAAGAGTTTTGGGAGGAGATTAATATTCCTAACGGTGTGGAAATTATGTGTATCGAAACCAATAATCATGGGGATATTTTTTTAGGTGTAAAGAATGAAGGTAATCCTGCAGGGGTTTATCGCTCTGTTGACAATGGTTTAAATTGGGAGCTTATATTGAACACAGAAAATTTTGCAGTATTATCTCTTGAAACTGATGAGAAAGGAAAGATTTATTGTGGGAAAAATGGTTTCGATAGATTTTGGGTTTCAGCAGACAATGGTGAAACATGGGATGTAATTCAATTACCACCGCCATCTTATGGTAATATTATAAAAATCTTTTGTGTGGGACAGGATACAATTTATGTTAGTTCTTGGGAACCGGAAGGGGCATTTATTCTTAGGTCATTTGATGCCGGAATAACATGGGAATCCAGCTTTGTAACTGATCACCATAACGAATATGTTTCTGATATTGCCATATCAGGTACAGGCGATTTATTTGTGAGTGTAAGTGGTTTTTTTACGGATCAGGGAGGAGTATATACATCCATTGACGGAGGAGCAGCGTGGGACTATGTTGGATTATTAAATCACCAAGTGATGACCGTAGAAATCAATCTAAACGGTGATGTGTTTACCGGAGATTGGTGGACGATGTTATATGAGGAGACTCCGGGAATTTATGCGCTATATTTCGAAAGCAGAGGATTTAATTTGCTTCTTGAAGCTTTTCATGCAACTGATATTATTATTACTGAGGAAGATTTTATTTATGCGACGGCAAATGAAGGAGTCGTCCGTTCTTTTGATAATGGTCAGCACTGGGAGCGTATTGAAGACGAATTACCTACTGTTATTAAGAAGTTAAATCTAAGTTATGATGGACATTTATATGCTGCAAGTTATTGTCAACTTGTAAAAAGTAAAGAACCAGTTGTTGGTATAGAACAACAGTCTTATTTATCCGAGAAGATTTGCATTTATCCGAATCCTACAGATAATTTTTTCAATATAAAAATACCGGAAAACATTGAAAATAGCCATAAAAGCGAAATGAGCATTTACAATATTTTGGGTAAAAGGGTCTATCAAGATGCTTTGTTAGCAACGGAGAATGGGAATATTCACCGAATAATGGTTCGCGATTTACCAACAGGCATTTATCTTTTTGAATATTGTGTAAACGATAAAAGATATACCTCAGAATTTATTAAACAATAGTATCAACCCCTGATTCGCATAGAGGTCAAAGGAACGTAATCTCTTAAAGGTCAAGGAAATTTGTGACATGGAATAGTTAACAGAAAAATATAAATTACTACAGAAAGTAGATGATACAGTTAAAAGAACTCATTCCATGGATTTTAATGCCCATGGACTCGAAGGGGGAGTCTATGTTTACTCTCTCCGCCTTAATGGTCGGGCTACAGATGCCCAGAAAATGACCATTGTGAAGTAGCATGGTGATTTTTTGTTCCTTGCTCCCTTCCCATGGCGAGAGGTTTAGTATTCGGTGTGGAGATCTCCTGGTAATGGGGTAAAACCGGAAATAGATAAAGGGATTAAAACCGGAGCTTGTAATGGCTGCAAGGCTTGGGAGAAAGAGAAGGAGGGAGGAACAGGCCATCAGCATAAGGGTTCGTTGCCGCTGCTTCTTTGCGAAGAGCCGTTCTATCCACGCCTCTATGCCGGGTAGGGCAGCCCACAGACTGAAAAGCGTAGGCCACAATACCTATCCAGGAGAGTCCCATGGTGATTTGTGATGGATCCATGCTGAAGATAAGATCCACCTGCTTCCCTAACACATTGGCAATAAGAACTTTTTTCGCTAATCCTATCATAAAGCGGAACATCCCGGTGAGCCTGTTCTCCGGGTTTTCATTGGCCTTGCGATCCTCAATCTGGTCGGCAATCTCATTGAAACGGACAATGGGTCCGGCAATGAGTTGTGGAAACATCAGGATATACATGGCATAATCGGTAACACGCTTTAGGGGGCGGTGGACCTTTCGGTACACATCCACCGCATAGGTCAGCTTTTGGAAGGAGAAGAAGGAGATGTCGATGGGCAGCGCTATCCGGGTCCAGTGAAGCGCTGTCATCCCCGCAGAGGTTAGCAGGGTGTTGAGGTTCTCCATAAAGAAGTTGGCATATTTAAAGTAGGCCAGAAGGCCGATGTTTAAGACCACGGAGCCTGCCAAAAGCCACCGCTTGCCCTTGTGGGATGCTGTACGATCCATCCATTGCACCAGGTAAAAATCCCCCATAATGGAAGCCGAGCACCACAAAGATGAATACGGGAGCCTCCCACGCATAAAAGAGAATACTGGAAATCAGCGTCCACAAGTTCTTCCATACCGTCTTTCGAAGTAGAAAATAGACTACCAGGAAGAGGGGCAGGAAGTATAACAAGAATAGACTACTGCTGAATACCGTGGTTTTCCTTTTGCCGTGCGAAAGTACAAAAAATCAGTGCCTTTTTACTACTTTTGGCGATACAATAATTGTGCACTTTTATAGTTTATGTTATTGAATCGTTTTTTATCTGTAAATGAATTAGATTTATGAGACACATAGGGTTACTTCTCTTTTTATTTCTTTTCTCGGTTGTTTTGCACGCTCAGAACGCCATTGGTATTGGCCAGTGGCGCGATCATCTTCCTTATAACAGAACCCTTTCCGTAGCGGAGATGGGTTCTCGGGTCTACTGTGCGACTCCTTTTTCGCTCTTCTATTTAGACCGGGAGGATGCCGGTGTGGGGCGGATTAATAAGGTTACGACGTCCGGATTGAGCGATGTGGGTATTACGGCTATGGAGGGAAATGCGGATCACTCGCTTTTGGTGGTGGCTTACAAAAATGCCAACGTGGATATTGTGGAAGAGGATGGGGTGTATAACATCTCGGATATTAAAAGAAGTAATTTGGTGGGGAATAAGGTTATTCATAACATCTTTATGAAGGACGACCTTGCTTACCTCGCCTGTGGATTTGGGGTGGTGGTTTTGGATGTCAAGGCCAAGGAGGTGAAGGATACCTGGATTATAGGGCCGGAAGCCTCCTATGTGAATGTGATGGATATTACCTATCATGCGGCGGATGATCATTTTTATGTGGCTACCGAGAACGGAATCTTCCGTGCAGATGCTTCTCTTCCCAACCTGGCCGACTTTAATGTTTGGCACTATCTTGATTTTCTCCCTGTTCCCGATGCGAATTACAATGTGATCACCTCCTTTGGCGGTAAGGTGATCACCAACCTTAGCTCGTGGGAGTACGGAAACGATACGCTTTATACCTTTACGGGAGATCAGTGGGATTATTTTGATCCTACCCTGTTTAGCGATGTCCGTAGCATTCGTGTTTCCCGTGGAGAGTTGATGGTAGCTTATCGTATTAAATTCCGCTCTTTTGATACCAATTTCAACACAGTGTTGGATTTTTATACCTACGGGGAAGGCCGCACCCCCAGTCCCATGAAGGGCATTGTGGATGGCGATGGGGTCTATTGGATTGCCGACGACCGCTATGGCATGGATCGTTGTACCGGGCCCTGGAATCATGAGTTGATCATGCCCAATGGTCCTACTTCGCCCTTCTCTTTCTCGTTAACAGCTTCGCAAAATGATGTTTGGGTTGCTGATGGGGGGTACAACACGTCGTGGGTTCCTTTGAACAATAAGGGGCTTATCTCTCGTTACAGGAATGATGTGTGGGAGACCTATGATTTTCATTCTTTCCCCCCTTTTGATACCATTCGTAATATTGCCGCTATTGCGGTAGACCCATCGGATCAGGACCATATCTACGTAGCCTCTTTTGGGCGTGGGTTGCATGAGATTCGCGACGGTGAACTGGTTCGCTCCTACGATGCCACAAACTCTCCACTGAAGCCTCCCATCGGTTATCAGGCCAACAAAATACGGGTGAGTGATGTTCGGTTTGATGAGGCGCATAACCTGTGGTGTGCCGTTTCATTGGGGGATGACGTATTGACGGTGCTAAAACCCAATGGGGAGTGGGTAGACCTGAACCTTCCGTCCTATGCCCGGGGGGTAGAGGGCAGTACCCTTACCATTGACCACCTTGGACAGAAATGGTTGATCATGCGTGAGGCCAACGCGGTGATTGTTTTCAGTGACAATGGAACCCTTGATGATTTGTCTGATGACCGAACCAGGAAACTCTCCTCCTCTCCGGGGAATGGGGGCTTCCCGGGCGGGTTAGTCCACACCATAGCCTGCGACTTGGATGGCGAGATGTGGATCGGTACCAACGAGGGGATTGCGGTGATCTATAACCCTGAAAATGTGTTTGGGGGAGGCTCTTTTGATGCCCAGCAGATCCTTGTGGAGTATGATGGCCACGTCCGTCCCCTCTTAGAGTCAGAGTCTGTTACCGCTATCGCGGTGGATGGCGCCAATAAGAAGTGGATCGGCACCGATAAAACAGGAGTCTTTTTGCTCAGTGAGGATGGCACCAAGGAGTTGGCGCACTATACGCGGGAGAATAGTCCTCTGCTCTCCAATACCATCACCTCCATCACCATTGATGATAAAGGAGAGGTCTTTTTTGGAACCACCAATGGTATTGTCTCTTACCGAGGAACCTCTACCCCGGGGAAGACGATTAATCACGATGTGTATGCATTTCCCAATCCCGTTAGAGAGGGATACGAAGGGGTCATTGCCATCAATGGACTAGTTAATGACGCTTATGTGAAGATTACCGATGTGAGCGGTAACTTAGTTTTTGCCACCCGGGCAGAGGGGGGGCAAGCCTCTTGGAATGGCCGTACAAAAGATGGCGACAAGGTGGCCACCGGTGTGTATCTGGTTTTTGTCAGTGACCAGATGGCAAAAGAGACCATAGTAACCAAGATTATGGTCATTAGGTAGTCGCTGCATGGAGCTGTGTACCACGCGTGCCATTATCCTCCGGCAAATCAAGTATTCGGAGAGTAGCCTTATCATTAAGGCCTATACCGAGCAGTCGGGATTGCAGTCCTATCTCCTGAAAGGGATTCGAAAAAGAAATGGAAAGACGGGGATGGCCGTAGTACAGCCCATGGCGTTGGTGCGCTTGGTCTCTTCTTCTTCATTGAAGTCTGATTTGAAGATGATTCGGGAGATTTATACGGAAACACCCTATTATTCTGTTCCCTTTGACCCGATAAAAAGCGGTGTGCTGGTGTTCCTTAATGAGATCTTGAACCAAGTGTTATTGGAAGAGGTATCCAATGCGGTGCTTTTCTCTTTTCTCTTTCACTCCCTGGAGTTTTTTGATCAGTATGAGGACTCTGTGGCCAATTTTCATCTGCTCTTCCTCCTCCAACTCTCTAAGTATCTCGGGTTCTTTCCAAAGAATAATTACGACGATACTCACCCCTGGTTTGACCTAACACAAGGGGAGTTTACCTCCTATAAATCTTCTCAGGAACAAAAAGAGGAAGTCGCTGCTGCCTTGAGCCGATTGTTAAGCACTGGCTACAGCGACTTGCCCTCTCTTTGGGTACCTCATCCCATTCGGGCCTCTTTAAACGCCTTGTTGTTGGACTATTATCAATACCACGTCCCCGGGTTCCGGGAGGTGAAATCGTTGGAAGTTCTTCGGATGATTTTATCCGACTAAGCTTCCTGTTCGTCCTCTTCCAACAGCGTCATATCCTCTGCATACTTGTCTTCAAATTCCTCTTTTACCTCCTCTTTGAGGATGCCGTCATCATCATAGTCATCATCTTCCAGAATGATGTTTACGGCTTCCGATACGGTCATGCGCACCATATAGTATTTGTCTTCCGTCTCGAAGGGTAGTGCACTGACGATTCTACCCTCCTTGTTGGGAAATTTGATGAGGTGGTGGCTAAATCCATCCGGGTAGGTGAGCTTGATTTGTTCTTGGATCTCCTGAGGAAGTTTCTCAAAATCTTTGATGATTCTTGTCTTGCTTACCGTCATCGTAATGGGTTGTTACTGTTTCACAAACAAGCTGGAGGAGATGACTCCATTTTTCTCTGAAGTGATGATATACTCTCCGGGCTTAAGATCGGAGACATTGATCATGATGGTTGATCCACTGCTTGCCGGAAGGGATT
The DNA here is from genome assembly GCA_002748065.1 of Bacteroidota bacterium. Lineage (GTDB taxonomy): Bacteria > Bacteroidota > Bacteroidia > Bacteroidales > BM520 > BM520. The sequence continues at coordinate 166,981 of PDRJ01000031.1, read as the reverse complement.
TAAGTAGTTTCCCGGAGAGGGAGAAGATGCGAATGGGATAGTTTCCTTCTTCTTCTGGGATTTTTACGAAAAGGCGGTCGGTTACCGGGTTAGGATAGAGGACAAATGAACCCTTTTTCACCTCTTCCACTCCCACATCCAGGGAGCAAGGGGGGAACATTACGTAGTCAATCCATCCTCTGTCTTCTCCTGAACCGACAGACAGATCTTTGACATAGCTCCACGTAAAGGTGTGCGTACCCGGTTGCACCGTGTAGGAGTGCTCTTCCCAGGCAATGGCGCCCGACCACTCCTCCTTTTTCGTATTGTCGATAAAGAATCGGAGGAAGTCATAATCTCCTTCGGAGCTCACCTTCATAAAGAAGGAGATTTCTCCCTCTGCAATGACATCCATGGTGATGGAGAGTGTACTCTCCTGGGCGTCGGAGATGGCTCCTGATACGGCAGCATAGGTGCCTTCGAAGGGGGCATCCTCGGTGATCTCCCATGGAAGGTTACCGGACTGTTGCCAGGGGAAGGTGTTGAAGTCTCCACTTTCGAAGTTTTCGACTAGAAGTCCCACTAACAGGTGGAGCGTCTCTTGAAAGAGATACTCTCCGCTGGTAAGAGAGAGGGCAAAGTCGGCCAAACTTCCAATGGCGACGGACTCACCCACAGAGACCTCGAAAGCTAATGTTACGAACTCTGTGGCGGGAATGGCAGCTACCTCTACGGGGGGAGTGAGTACCTGGATCATGGCATTTGAGGTCTCCAAAGATGCCTCTCCTGCCGGTGCTTCGGCATGCCCTGAGTTGTACATATCGATCTCGATGGTTGCGGTCTCACCCGGGTCTAAACGGCCATTGTTGTTGCCTTGTGGGTCGATTATCCTAATTTCATCGGCCACGGCATTGGGTGCATGGACCTTAAACATGTAGGCATATTGCCAACTGTTGTTGTCATCCGACACATTCATCTCAAGTGTTACCACATGTTGATCCGGGGTATTGGCTGCTGCCGTAACTTCAAAGGCATCTTCTTTGGTAACCTCTCCATAGGCGGGAATGTTGCCAAAGTCTTCCGTATCGTCACCCATGGTCAGATAGGGGTCGTTGGTCGAGATGGTTACCGTTACATTGGAGGCCTCTTGTGCTCCCACATTTTTCATGGTAGAGGTCAAGGTAATGGTCTCTCCAAAATCGACTTTTCCGTTATTATTTCCTGTTTGGTCGTTAATTTCTGTGGTACTTGCCACCACATAAGCTCCTTCGCCGGGTACCACTGCTATGTTACGTGCCAGGGGAATGGCGTTATAGCCGGAGATATAGAGGGTGGCATTACAAGCTTCCGTAAAAGGTGTGGCAAGGGAAATCACCACATGTCCGTCGGCGTCGGTGTGGCCTACGCCATAGAGTGCATCTTCATGTACCAGGGCGCAGGTGTAACCCTCCTGGGCGTTGCCATCAATGGCTACATCCCCTTCGAGGGATGTTTGGCCGATGACCATGGCTTCAGGGAAGGAGGCCGTGATCTCTACCGGTTCGTCGGTCCAGACAGCCAATGCGGGGTCTCCAAGGATGTTACAGTCGTAGAAACACCACCGCAGGGCGCCCTCTTCGTGTTGTCCGGGTGCATTGACCCAAGGAGAGGTCTCGGTACGGCTTACCAGATGGGCTTCTCCCACATGGTTTTGCCGATCATGATAGAGGGCATCTATAAATTCGCGGTGCAGGTGTGCCGAGGGTCCTTCTGTTTGTCCTTCGTTGAACCATCCGTAACGCGAGTTATAGGCTCCGGCTACCACAAAGTTGGCAATCCCCACCATCTTCTCGGCAATACAATCGGGCGCGTCAAAGGCTCCACAAATACATCCGTGTGTGTATACGAGGGTGTAGTTGTGATCCACTCCATTAACTCCGTTGAAGTTGGTATTGGTGATATCTTCGCTGAACATGCGCATGGCATAGGTAGCATTGGAGTGCCCGCTGTGGTGGATGAAGGAGTGTCCTTGGTTGATCTCATTGATGAGTTCAGATTTGGTCCATATCCCCTGTTCCCGATCATATAGGGTTACGTAGGGATGTTCCTCCGGAATACCTGTGGTGGTATATCCGTTATCTTCATGGTAGCCGATGAGCAGATCCAAATAGTCGGCGCCCCAGGTCAGAGGAGGGTCATAGAGAAATTCTCCTGCAAGTAAGGGAGAGTCAAGCTCCCCGGTCACCGGACTATCTTGGTAAGAGATTGTCTTATGGATCATGTTGGTGAGTTCTTCGCTGTTGCTGAATGAGAAGCGGGCTACGGAAACTTCCGGAAGGAGGTCGTCCTCGCCAATCTCGCCCCATACGCCGTCATTATCGTCATCCCAGGTGCCGTCGAGTGCCGAATAATAGAGGTCGGAAGGAATGTTATAATCTTCGTAGAGGGAGGAAGACTGCACAGCGCAGTAGAAGCCCCGGTAAGGGAATAACTCTACGTCTCCACCCAGAAGAACGTATAAGATACCATGATTGGTATACTCCTGGATGATGTAGTTACGGATCTTCTCCTGGTTATCATTTCCACTCATGTTGGCATAGATCTCCTCCAGTGAGGTGATCTGGGTTTTAAGTCCTCGCTTCAGATAGAGTGCCTTTAAGGGTTCCATATTGGAGACAAACTGTTCAGGACAGAGGATGAGATGATCATAGCTCTCTTCGTCCTTTTGCTTTTTGGGGGAGTAGCGGTTGATGGCTTCGGCATTTTGGACACTGCGTTGAACAGCCTGTAGCGTTTGGGCATCACTGCGAAGCAGTTCGGTTGCCTTGAGGGCTTTTTTAGAGGGGGCGGTTTTGAGGGTTACCACCACCTCAGAGAAATAGCTTACGCTATGCTTTGCCGGGTTGTAACGCAATGGCGTGATGGCACAGGAGGCAATGCTGTATCCGGCGAAAAAGTTCGTAGAGAGGAGCCCTTCAGTTTTTTCCGGGTAGGTGCCATTGAGGGCATAGACCTCCTCTTTCATGGAGAAGGGATGCTTTTCAGGCTTGGAGATGGGCTGCGCCGGCTGTACCGGTGCGATGAGATGATTTCCGGGAATGGTGATGGGGTTACGATACTCCACGGTGATGTCGGTAGCTTCATGACCTTCGGGGAGAAGGAGGGAAACCATCTGGTAAGGGAGAGCCGGCTCTCCTGTGTAACCTGTAAGTTGTGTGTGTTCGAAGGAGAAGAGACTGAAGCCCTCCTCTACGGATATCTGCGGCTGTTGAAAATGGTATGTCTTTTGCACTTCGTCGGCAAAGAGCACATGGAGCGTCCACAAAAGGAGGCTGAAGGTAAGAAATAATCGTTTCATATCGTGGTAATTTTTATGTTTCTGTGGTCAAACAGGGTAATGATAAGACAAAAAACAGACTCTTTCGTTGCCTGAACACGCAGGCAGGTCCCAAAAATATAAAAAAAAAGGCTGTTACATCTCTTGTAACAGCCTTTTTGGACCATCGCAGTGGTAGACACTGCGAGAAAGCAACTATTTGATGGTAATCTTTTGGCTAAGAACCGATTCTCCGGCATGGATACGAAGAATATACACGCCTTTGGTAAGGTTTGTAGCATCTAATGTAAGCGTTGATGTGCCTTCCGGGAGTTTCCCCTCATTTTGTTCCAGTACTTTTTTACCCATCAAATCGAAAGCGGTAATCTGGACTTCTGAGGCTTCACGGAGATTTAAGACGATGTTGGCAACATCATTTAATGGATTGGGATAAATCTCTACGGCGAACTCTTGTGAGAGGGCGGAGATTCCAATGGAATTAACGTTAAATTCTCCCACATATTTGTCGGTAAACTCCATGGCGTAAACAACAGTCTGCATATCGCTGTTGATTACGCGGACAAAACCTGTTCCGGAACCACAGCACAAACCATTATTTCCGGAATCATAGATTGTTATGCGATAACAGTCAGTGGTGTAGAGTTGGAAGGTGTCTCTGTTCATCTTCATGGGTTCACTGTATGGTCCACCATTGTAGATAACCTCTCCTGCCGAGTTGGTGAGTTCCCATGTGGTCTCTTGAGGATTATTATCTGTACGAAGGATAAGGTAAGAGACTGGGTCGATGGTTTCGGCTGAAGCAACCTCCGTAGTGGTCACATTGTTGTTAGGGTTCTGATCCTCTTGCCCGTTGGGGTTGAGAACGGTGACCTCTACAACGTTGGTTTCGGCCTCTTCGAAGGTGATTTCGGGAAGTTCGAAACTATCTTTGCCCAAAAAGTCCAGATCGCCTGTCCAGTTATAGGAAACAGGTGCGGAGTTGTTTACCGTATATTCCACCTCTAAGGAGGTCAGGTGCTCTTCTCCTCTGTTACGGATAGTAACTTTGGGAGCCATCTTTCCGGAGCAGCTCTCTTCAGGTGTATCAAAGATATTAAGCACCTCTGCATCCACGCTGAATTCGGGTGTGGCCAGGATGCTCAGTTTTGTTTGCATTACCTCTTTGGAGGAGTTTGCTTGTACAAAACCTGCCAGTTCACAGAACTCAATGTCCCATGATGGGTCGATGGTGAAGTTTAGGGTGAAAGACTGCGTGTCGCTTGAAGAGAAGTCAAGCGGTGTCCCGTTGGCAGAGGGTGCCATAAGGCGCTCAACCCAGTGTAGATGGGTTTGGTTTTGCCAGTTTTCCTCTATGTTTGATTCCGTTAATGCCAGTTGGAATACGAGGTTTGAGCCGGAATATTCCGCCACTTTTGTTACCGTTACCTCTACCGTGTAGTCCAATCCTGAGGAACTCACCTCCATCTCAATATCGAAGGAGGAGGGGATGGCAATACGTTGGTTGTACTTGGGAAGATAATAGCTGTACATACTTTGTGTAGCACTTCCTCCTCCCACATTCAATACACCATCAAAGTAGGCATCCGGAATACCGGAAATGCCGTAGTAACTTGCACGTGCCGAGGCTTCATTATTGGAATAAGAATCACTGGTATGATACTCAATGACGGCTACGTCATGCCCATTTTCAACAAGGTCTTCAGCCCCCATTGCTGCTCCGGGGCAATAACCGCACCAGGTGGCGGTTCCGATTTCTACTAACACTTTCTCTCTATCAATCTGTTGGGCAAAAAGCCCCATAGAGAGTGCTAATCCAAAAATAAGTAGTAATTTCCTTTTCATGTTATTTTGATTTTAAAGATTTCGAGTGAATGGAAGACAGCTCTTCCTCTTTGAGGAAATGCCTTCCATTCGCTCCCTATTTATGTGACTTATTCTACCATAAATTTCTTCAGCACATTGGATTGGTCATTTTTCACCTGAATAAAGTAGACCCCCTTGTGAAGTGATTGTAGGTCAATCACCTCTTTTTTGGAGCTACCCGCTTCAATTTGTTTGATGAAATGTACTTTTCCCAATGCGTCAGTAATTACAATTTCTGATTGGGGATGTTGATCCAACTCCACATAGAGGTGGTTTGTGGCAGGATTTGGGTAGACGATAAAGGATGGGTTCTCATCTTCTTCAACCCCGCTACAGAGTTCAACATGGACTTCCAGTGCCTCACTAAAAGTACTCTCTCCACAGTCGTTAATTCCCCTAACGCTGATGTGGACATAGGGCTCTTCGTAGAACATATTCCAGTTTACGGTTGCCGAGAGTCCCTCTCCTTCGATGGTAGGACCTTCCACATCAATGGTCCATTGGTAGCTTGTTGCATCGGCACCTCCCGTTGTGGTATAAATGCTCTGGGGAGAAAGGTTTACACATACCTGCTGATCTCCTTCAGGCATGGCCGGAATTTCTGGTGTGGCCATTGCGATCACTTCTACGGTACCGTTCATTTCCTGATAACAGAAATCATTATCTCCTATGATGGTATAGAGCCCCTCTTCCATAATGTTTTCAAAGGTGAGTGCTCCTCCATTGCCCAAAAGGGTATTCTCTGTGGCTTCACCATCCCTATAAAGTTCATATTTTATCTGATCTTCCGAACCGGAGAGCGTAATGGTGGCTCCATTTGAACCTTCACAATAGGTGCCGTCACCCTCCACATTGAAGGTGGAAGGTATGGGGTGTACAACGATCTCGGCTTCTCCATTCATGGAGGCGGTACAGGCTCCCGAGGCATCCGTTGCTTCTACGGTGTATATGCCTGCTTCCTCAAATATTCCAAAGCTTATGCCCTCTCCGGTGCCGTTCACCGTGTGGCCTGTGGCCGTATTGTTTAAGAAGAGTTCATAGACGATCCCTTCATCCGAATTATCTAATATGATCTCTATGCCATCCTCATTCTCACAGCGTTCTCCGCCGCCAATGACATTGTAAAGATTGAGCCCCTGATTGATGGTGATGGTCAGCTCGGGAGAAAATTCACTCTCGCCACAAAAGTTGATGGCCTTTACCTTGAGGGTGACATCTCCAATGACATCTCCAGTCCATGAAGCATTGGCACTGGCACCTGTGCCAAAGATGACTCCTGCTTCGGGGGGCGTGAGAATCCATTCGTAAGAGAGGGCATGAGGCACAGGATCTACACTGTAATTGTTCATGGAGTTCGTGCTGCATACCGAAGTGTTACCTGAGGGTTGTCCCGGTGCGTCGGGAGTGGTGAGAATCTTGATGTAGTCCTGCTTGGTTTTTGTATTATCTCCACCATCATTGGTAGCGGTAAGAGATACGTCAAAGATGCCAAGGGTATTATAGACAACGGTCGGGTGTTGTTCTGTGGAGGTTGCGGGCTCTCCTCCGGGAAACTCCCAGTACCAAGAATCCGCATTGGCAGAGTTATTTGTAAAGGTTACGGTTCCATTTTCGCAGAAGTCGGTTTGATCTGCGGTGAAATCGGCCACTGGAGGGGGGGGAGGCAACTCTTCAAGCATCACCTTAATGGTCTGCAGCACCTCCTTGTTTGTATTGTCTTGTACAAAGGCCACCAGTTCTAACTCCTCAAGGTTCCAGGAAGAATTGATGGTGAAGGTACATGTCACAGTCTGTGGAGAAGAGTTTTGAAGAGCTATGTCTTCACCCTGTCCCTCGTTGTGCATCCAGCGTTCTACCCAGTGGAGCTCTGTTTGGTTTTGCCAGTTCTCTTGGATGCCGGATTCCGTGAGTGAGAGATGAAAGGTGATGTCATTGCTTACCGGAGCCGTTCTGACAATGGTGCTGGTCACGGTGTAGGTGTTGCCCTCATGGGTGCCATGCCAACTTATGGAAGCAATCGCAGGAACGACGATACGCTGTTGATAAACGGGTAGGTAAGAGGGGTACATGCTCTGGGTCGCACTTCCTCCGCTTACATTTTCGATACCATCGAAATAGGCATCCGGAATACCACTGATGCCATAATAATCGGAACGTGCCGTGGCTGCATTGTTGGTATACGCATCACTGGTATGATATTCAATGACCGCCACATCATGCCCATTGGCGATAAGATCTTCGGCACCCATCGCCGCTCCCGGACAATAACCACACCAGGTGGCTGTCCCAATTTCCAGTAGTACTTCTTGACGAGCGATCCTCTCCTGACAGAAAACAGTAACAGAGAGAACAATAGCAAGAAGAGAAAGTAAATATTTCTTCATAGTTTTAGATTTTTATGATTAATTTTTAGTAAAACAGTTAAAATCAAAACGGTAAAGATACAAAAAGTTTTTATTCAAGGGTTTTTTACCTCAACAGACACAAGACAAAATAAGGGTGACTAAGGTTGCCAATCATAAAAAAAAGAGCACCGCATCAAGACGGATGCAGTGCTCTCTTGTCGTTAAACATACCTGTTTTCTGGGCGTGTTGGCTCTCTGAGGTTATTTGTTTACGATAATTTTTCTAACGGTTCTATTTTGCCTGTTTTCAATGACAATGGAATATATTCCCTCACCATAAGTTCCCAGATCAATCTGTTTGTGAACCTCTCCTTGGGTGGTTTCCTGAGCATGATAGACACTCTTTCCTAAAGCATTATAGATGGAAAGGGTATATTCTCCGGATACCTTGAAAGATACGGCAACGGTGCCATGGGTGGGGTTGGGGGTAATACGGGTATGGAGGAGATCCTCATCATGAACTCCCACGGTATTGACCACGGTGATCTCTATTCCTTCGCTGAAATCACTAATCCCGCAGCTATTCTCGCCATTTACCTTAAGGGTTGCGATGCCCTCAAACTGCACGTTCCATGTGACGGTGGTAGTGGCTTCTCCCTGGAGAAGGGTTCCGGCTTCTTCGGGTTGCAACTCCCAATTATAGAGGAGGGTGTTTCCTTCTGTGGTGTACTCGGTAGTCGTGGTATAGTGGGTATCCACATAGTCAGTACCTTCCGGTTGGTTAGGAGTAGCCGGGTCGTCGGAAACGATAACGGTCAGGGTCTCTTCGGCCTCTTTACAGGGGCTGTTGCCTTGCACGGTAAGGATGAACTCGACCTCGCCATTGGCTATATCCTGGCTTCCGCAGGTGTAGGTGGGCTGTTCCAGAGTAGGATCGTCAAAGGAGCCATCGCCGGTGGTGGCCCAATGGATAGACGCATAGTTGGTGATGGTGACCCAGCTGATGAGCGCGGGAGCTGTTCCGCAGATTGCTCCATCTTCGGCGGTTAACAAGGGGGCATCGATGAAGGTCAATACTACGTTATCCTGTTTATGGTTGTTCTCGTTATCCCATACATCAATGGTCAGCGTGACGGTTCCTGCTTCATAATCCTCCTGGCTGGGAGTGTAGAGTGTTTGCAGGGCTTGAGGATCGTCAAAGACACCCGTTCCGTCCGAGCTCCACATCACATTTTGATAGTTGGAAGCTGTGGCTTCGGTTTCATAGATATCGCCATCACAGAGGGAGGCATTCTCCCCGGCGTTGACGGAGACCCCGTTGAAGAGGGGGGGGAAATGGATAAAGTCAATCCATGCTTTTTCGTCACCCGAGGAGATCTCTCCTGTAGAGAAGCGCCACTCCAGGGTATGTTCGCCCGGATCTACCAACGGCTGGCGGAGGCTCCAGTCGAAGGTTCCTACTACATTATCTTTCAACTCTCCATCTACGTAGAATGCCAAGGAGGAAGATCCTGACGCATTCATTTTAGCCCAGTAGGTGATTTTTTGGGGGAGGAAAGCGTCTATATGGACGTCAAGGAAGAGAGAGGTGGTTTGGATGGCATCAATCTGGCCACTTTGGGCAGCAAATGAGCCGGAGGCAGCCTCTTCGTTGGATACGGACCACTCTGCATCGCCATTGGAATACCATCCAAAAGCAGAGAAGTCACCGGTTTCAAAGTCTTCGTCCGGTTCGTCACCGGTTTCAAAACTCCAGGTAGTACCCTCCACTGTGCCATACTCGTTGTAGGAGTCCACTCGCCAGAAATAGTTGGTGTTGTACTCAAGATTCTCTTCGAGGGAGAAGAGGGGTTCCAGTGTCTCCTCTCCATTCACAATGTTGGTAGGTGGATTATCGGTTCCTATGTAAATTTTGAAGGTATCGGTGAGGTTTCCAATGCCATCGCTCCACGTAAAGGGGGTGAAGGGTGCTACTCCTTTTTCCTGGTCTGCCGGTGAGGGGTTGACCGAAGGGAAGGGGGTCCCTGCCACAAGAATGTAATCTTCATAGCGGAACTTATTGCGAGCAGTAACTGTGATTAATACCGAATCTCCTGCATTGGTCATCGGCTCAATGGTCATCTGTTGCAGTGATCCATTGGCTTCAGCAACTCCAATAATCTCATTTTCATAGGTCAGACACACCATGGCTCCTTCGTCACAGGTAAATTCAAAGAAATCCTGCTCGATGGGGAGGACTTCCATGTATTCGATGGCAACCTCGGTGGGCATCTCGGAGTAGACGGAGGTAAAGGCATCGGTATGGGCGTGGAAGAGATGGTAGGTGACCGTCTTATTGTTGGTGTTGTAGGGCCAGTTGGAGCCCTCCAGGAAGTATTTTCCCGCAGCACTTCCAAAAGCGGGCCTGATAAAGTTGGTAGGGAACTCCTGTCCATAGTCGGGCATGAAGTTTGTCCACATATGATCAATCATTCCCCAGGTATAGGTGTCGTTTACGAAGGAGTAGGAAACCTCGGATGCGGCAATAAGTCCCAGCGCACCGTAGTCGTGACGATGGAATGCTTCGGTAAAGCATTCACTACTCCAGTTATATTTTCCGGTCAAACAGTTGATGGATAGGATAAAAGTAAGATCTGTATTGGTCGTTCCCAGAATATCATTGTTGTCATAGTCCGGTTCGCCCCATCCTGTTTCTCCACCGTGATCACGGTGCATAAGCATAAATGCTCCTGCATTGATGGCATTGTTGATCATGGCGGCATTTCCCCCCGACCAGTTGCCCAACTCAGCGGGTGTGGCAGGGATATACCCCAGTCCGTTAACGCCAAAGTAGTTGACTACGGTAGAGGTGTTTTGTGCAGTAGACCAGACGCTTCCGGGTGTCCCACTATAAATTTCGTTGATACGTACAGGCTCTTTGCCCAGTTCATTTTTCCAGAATCCTCCTACGGTTTCTGAACAGATCTGGAACCACCGTGGGGTCTGCCATCCCAGAGCCGTAATAGGTTTTTTATAAAAGTCAAAACTCAAGGGAGGGTTATTTTCATAGTTGATGAATTTGTTAATCATCAAGGAGAGTTCATCTTCGTCACGGGCGGTGATCCGTGCAAAGACAATGTCCGGAAGGTTATCTTCGTCCACGTCGGCGTAGATGTTGTCGGATACGCAATAGTTATCCCAAATGGGACTAGTGACACTATTGTCCTGGTTGGTGCCATAATCACCAAGAATCAGTACAGCTGCGGGAGGGATGTTCCAGTTGTTATAGGCATTGTTGATGTAGTTCTCAATGGCCACAGGTGTATTTCCCCCAATTTCGCTGAGAGAAACCACTCCGGTGATGATACCCTGTTTTGTGCGGTGGTTTTTAATGACTCCTCCCCAGGCCTGGAACATGGGAGCATCTGGAGAGATAATGATGTATTCAAGATCCACGTTATTTTTGGTATCTCTGTTACGAAGTCGTTGGTTGTAGTCGACGGGTTCCAGAGAAGAGGCGTTGAGCGCCATATCTTTTACGATGGGGTCCCAGTAGGGGCTTCTGAGGCGGTCTTCTCCAAAGTGGCCGTTTCCTCCCTGGAAGGTAATCTCTACCTTAAGATCGCGGTAAACCTTCAGCTCTTTGGTTACCGGGTTGTATTGGAAGGGAGTGATGCCAAGCATAACCATATCGACGCCACGAACTTTCCGGTGTGATGAGAGCTGAACGGGTTTTGGGGGATAGAAAGCATTTTGAGCGTATACTTCTTCTTTTTTATGATACTCCAGGTCTCCGGTCTCTGTATCCAACGGGATGCGTGGTGCGGGGGCAATGGTTACGTTGGAATAGGTCTCCACGTTGGCTTCACGGATCGTAAAGGAGGCCTTCGCTCCCTGGGGAATCATGATGAAACGACTCTGTCCCGGCAGGTCCGGCATCCCCTCGTCATTGGGGAGAAAGGTTCCCGGTAGTTCAATGCTTTGCATCTTTTCTCCTTTGATATCCCTATTCTCCAAGGAGAATTCTTCTATGGAAAAGGTTACGGAGAGTCCTCCTTTGGAGGCTTGTTCCAGTTGGATCCCGTGTTGGTACTTGTGATCAGGATAGGCAATTCTCTCTTGGGCAAAAGAGTGAAGAGAGAAAAGTATCACCAGGATCACGCTAAGGGTGTGTAATCGTAGATATTTTTTCATCGTTATCGCATTTTATGGGTGAGTAATTAAAGTGCGCGTAAAGATAAAAAAAAGCGTGGACAAATGCCACGCTTTAAAAAATGGGTAACTCTTTTTTCGTGCTCCTACCGGATAATTAACTTCCTGCTAGAAGTTGCTTCTCCAGAGGTGAGCGTGAGATAGTAAACACCGGGAGTAAACATTTGTGTATTGATTTGGTGGGATATCATTCCTCTTTCCTGGAGGGTCTCTTCATATAAAATGCTTCCCTCTGTGGAGGTTAGTGTGATATGGAGTGTCTCTCCTTTTCCTGCCTGATAATTTAAGGTGACGTGGTCGGTACAGGGGTTTGGAGAGAGGACAATTTCCCGCTCGTATTGGTCTACATTTACGGTATTGTATACATGGATGCTCAGTGCTTCCGAGTATTCTCCAATACCACACTCGTTAATACCTTTTACTTTAAGTTCTGCATTCCCTTCAAACTCGGTGTTCCACGTAATGGTTACTGTATGTTCATCCGAATTGAAAGTTCCCGCGGCCATGGGTGTAAGCATCCAGTCGTAGGTATTGGCTTCGCCACTGGTGGTGTACTCAGAGGTGCTTTGGTAGAAGGTGTCTACCTCGTCGGGGCCTGCGGGTTGTGTTGGAGCTTCGGGTATGGCTTCAACAGCACTGGTAAGGCTTTCCGTCACATTTTCGCAACCGTTCAGGGCTACCAAGGTGATATCAAAATCGACTTCTTCATTGGCAAGGTCTTGTGGGCCAGGGGTGTATACAGGGTTGATAAGCGTAACGTCATTGAATGTTCCGTCTCCGGTGGTACTCCATTCAACCTCCTGGTAGTTGGTAGCATAGAACCAATCGATGGTGGTACCTGATTCGCATACGACTCCTTCCCCGGAGGTGGTCTCTACCGAAGGATTAATGGTGAGAGTGATCTTATCACTGACCTGCTCCGATCCAGCATAGGCTGTAAGTGTTATCTCCACAAGCCCATTGCTGATGTCTTCGTCGCCGGGGGTATAAACGGTTACCAGGCTGGTTTCGTCCTCAAAGGTTCCATCGCCGTCAGTGGTCCAAAGCACGCTGCTATAGTTGGACGCGAAGCCATTGGTGGTGTGCGTACTGGTCTCACAGATCTCTGCATCTTCTCCTGCATTGGCAGAGAGGGCGGCGGTGGGCGGGAAGTAGATAAAGTCAATCCACGCTTTGTCTGCTCCTGCCGATCCGCTGGCATCTTTTTCATACCGCCACTCAAAAACGTGGGGGCCGGGGCCGGCGGTGAACTCGCTTAATGTCCAGCTTGTCTCTCCACTCCATTCCCCTTTGACGGTGTTATCGATGAGGAAGATGAGTTTATCGGCTCCCTCTTCGGAGGAGACCTTTTGGTAGAATCTGATCTTATCAAAGCCTGAGCACTCGAAGTCGATGCTCAAGGAGCTACTCTCCCCATGGCCGATGGCACCCGACTCGGCAGCGTGGCTTTCATGTTTGGCGGTGGTATTTACGACGCTCCAATCGGCATCTCCCGAGAGTTGCCAGTTGTGTAGCGAGAAGTCGCCTGTTTCAAAGTCTTCACTGGGTTCGCCGGCGGAGGTGAAGTTCCACACTTCACTGCCTGTGTTGCCATAGTCGTTGAAAGAGATGATCTGCCAATAGTAGGTTTGTTCATAATCAAGCTCTTGGTCGAGGGTAAAGAGGGGTTCCGTAACTTCTTCCCCATTGATAATATTGGTGGGCGGGTTATCGGTACCAAAATAGACCTCATAGTGGGTTGCACCTGATCCCTGCCATGCCAGATCGGTATAGATGTCTACTTTATTTTTGTTGTTTGAGGGGACAGGTGTGTTAGCAGCTGCGGGAGGGCCTACTACCACGATGGTGGCTTCGTAGCGGAAGAAGTTTTGACGGGTTACGGTAAGAAGTAGCTCTGTTCCCACTGGTACTTCTTGAAAATTGAGCGTTGTGACTCCTCCATTGGATTGTTCCGCATCCAGAATGGTGCCATTGCTGCTGAGACAGATAGTGGATCCAACGTCGGCTGTTACCTCCATGCTGGTGGTTCCCGGGGTGAGTTCATCGGGGTGGGTCACCGTCAGCTCTTGGGGCATTTCATAATAGACGGTTTGGAAGGCATCTCCGTGATGGTGGAAAAGGTGATAAGTTACCGTCTTGTTCTGGGTGTTGGAGGGCCAGTTGCTGGCGGAGAGGTAGAACTTCCCTGATGCGTTGGCAAAGCAGGGACGAACCCAATCGGAGGGTTGAGGATCTTCCCCGTAGTTGGGGTCAAAGTTACCCCACATGTGGTCGAACATTCCCCAACAGTAGGTATCGTTGACAAATGAGTAGGAGGTTTCACTGGCTGCAATAATGCCGGTACACCCTTTTTCGTGACGGTGGAATGCTTCTGCAAAACAGGTAGAAGCAATGTTGTATTTTCCGGTCAAGCAGTTAATGGAGAGCACAAAAGTAAGGTCGTCATTGTTAAGGCCTCCCAGGCTTGCATTGGTGTATGAGGGTTCTCCCCATCCTGTTTCCATGCCGTGGTCACGGTGCAGTATCATAAAGGCACCGCTGTTGAGATCGTTGTTGATACGAGAGGCATTTCCTCCCCAGTCATTGAGGTAAGAGGGATCTGCGGGAATGTACCCCAGTCCGTTGGGACCGAAATAGTTTACCACCGTACTGGTATTGCTTGCTGTTGACCAAGAGCTTCCGGGTGTTCCGCTGTAGATGGCATACTCGCGTACAGGCTCTTTTTCCAGTTCATTAGCCCAAAAACCCTGACAGACCTCAGCGCAGAGGATGAACCAACGCTCTGTCTGCCAGCCACCAGCCACCACCGGATGATCATAGAAATTTGGGTTCACTGGAGGGTTGTTCTCGTAGCTTAACATTTTCCCGATCATGGTCTCAAGATGTCCTGCATTTTGGGCGGTCATCCGGGCAAAGGAGATCTCCGGAAGGTGGTCCCCATCCACATCCGCATAGATGTTGTCAGAGACGCAGTAGTTGTCGTAAATGGGAGAGGTGATACAGTTATCACCGGAGTTGCCATAGTCGGCCATCAGCAAGCAAGCGGCAGGGGGAATTTGCCAGTTGTTGTAGGCATTGTTGATGAAGGTTTCAATAGCTCCTGCATTGTTGCCTCCGATTTGTTGAAGTTGAAATACTCCGGTTTTGATTCCTTGTGCATTCCTGAAGCGACGAAGGGAGTCTGCCCAAGTGATGAATAGGGGGTTGTCCGGGGTGATGATGACGTACTCGAAGTTGGTGTTTTTGCTCTCCGGTTGATCCTCTGGAAAGAAGTCAACCTTGGGAAGGGCGCTATAGTTGATCAGCACATCTTGTAAAATGGGCTCCCAAAAACGGCTCCGGAGGCGATCCTCGCCAAAATGACCGTTACCCCCCTCAAAAATAACTTCAAGCTCTACCTCTGTGTAGACGATAAGTTCTTTGGTGATGGGGTTATATTGGAAGGGAGAGATGCCCAGTACTACCGCATCTACGCCACGGATTTTCATGTTCTCCGAGAGCATAAAGGGATTCTCCGGATAAAAGGCATTGGTGTGATAGATGCTATTGTCCTTTTCGTAATGCAGTGGACTATCGTCAGAAACCTTGGGAATGCGAGGAGCAGGAGAGACCTCCACATTAGCGTAGTGAGTCTCTTTGAAAGAGATGACCTTTAATGAGGCACTGGCTCCCTGTGGCAAGGCTACATAGCGACCAATGGAAGGGAGATCCGGAGTGCCCTCCTCTGCCGGAAGCATCGCCCCGGGCATCATCACCTTGTCCATAAGCTCACCGTTTACAAGGATTTTATCCATTGTAAATGATTGCAACGTAAAACGTAATTCCGTTTTGTTTGTCTTGGCCGTTTTGAGTACCAATCCGTGATCACTGTCCATGGGTTTAAATTCATAAGTCTGCCCCCATGAGTGGAGAGAGATCATAATGCACAGTGCAATGATCCACCAAATTTTCGTGTATAAGTTCTTCATTTTGAGTGTTATTTTGGTTTTCAACCAATGAAAAATGTTAACGCAGACGCAAATTTAATATGTTTTTTATAAAAAAAGTTCCAAACATTTTAATTTATTTGCGAGGAGCTATGGGGTGTCGTTCGTGTCTGTTCATAAAGTCAGAGAAAACCTCATTCATGAGCGTATCCATGAGAAAGCAGAGAAGTACATCTGTGGTATGGTGAGCAACCATAAACCGAAACCCCTTGCCATCTACTGCAATCCGGATCACTTACATCTCTTCTCAAGACGCTGACTTTATGGATAGACACGAGTTAAGCCAACAAAAAATTCATCTGTTTTTTCTGTAAATCGATGCGTTTGACAAGGATACGCACCGGATCTCCCAGACGATATCGTTTCCCGCTGTGGTGTCCGGTTACGCAGTAGTTCTCTTCGTCTAAGTAGTAGAAGTCATCGGGGATATCCTCCATGCGGATGAGGCCTTCACATTTATTGCCTTCAATCTCCACAAAGAGGCCCCATTTAGAGACGCCGCTGATAAGTCCGGGGAACTCCATGCCAATTTTGTCGAGAAGGAACTCAGCTTGCTTATACTTCACACTCTCGCGTTCGGCTTCAACCGCCTTTTTTTCTTGATCGCTACAGTGCTTGCAATACTCCTCGTACTCCTGCTTGTTGACAGGTTTACCATGGTGGAGATAGTGTTGTAAAAGGCGATGGACCATGAGGTCGGGGTAGCGGCGGATGGGAGAAGTAAAGTGGGTATAGTAGGGGAAAGCGAGGCCGTAGTGGCCAATGTTTTCCGTGCTGTAAATAGCCTTTGCCATGGTGCGGATGGCGATGGCTTCAATCATGTTCTCCTCCCCTTTTCCGGCAATCTCGCGGAATAGGGTATTCATGGAGCGGGCAATATTCTTGCGGTTGCTGACACTGAACTTATATCCCAGTTTGTTCACAAATTCGGCAAAATCGGCCAATTTATCGGGATTGGGCGTGTCGTGGATACGGTAAACAAACGTAGGGGCTTTCTTTTTGTCCGGTTTGCGGCCGATAAATTCCGCCACTTTTCGGTTAGCCAGCAACATAAAATCTTCAATAAGCTGGTTGGAGTCTTTCTGCTCTTTGATGTAAGTCTCCAGGGGTTTTCCCTCCTTGTCCAGTCTGAATTTAACCTCCTGAGAATGGAAATTGATGGATCCCGCTTTGAAGCGCTTTTCACGAAGTTTCTTGGCCAGTTGATCAAGGATAAGGATCTCCTTCTTAAGGTCGCCCTCTTCTCCCTCGATGACTTTTTGCACCTCCTCGTAGTTAAACCGGCGGTCGGAGTTGATGATGGTTTTGCCGAACCACTGCTTGACTACCGTTGCTTTTTCATCCAGTTCCATAATTGCCGAGAAGCAGAGTTTATCCTCGTTGGGGCGTAGGGAGCAGAGGTTGTTGGAGAGTTTTTCCGGTAGCATGGGAATCGTGCGGTCCACCAGGTAGATGGAGGTTGCCCTGTTAAAGGCCTCTTTGTCGATTTCCGAACCCGGTTTTACATAGTAAGAGACATCGGCGATGTGTACGCCCACTTCGTAGTTGCCATTGTCCAAACATTGTAGCGAGAGGGCATCATCAAAGTCCTTGGCATCTTCGGGGTCGATGGTGAAGGTGGTGATAGCACGCATGTCCCGGCGGCGAGCGATCTCTTCCATGGGAATTTTTTCCGGAATCTTTTTGGCCTCTTTCTCGGCCTTGGGAGGGAAGTGCAACGGGAAGCCGTTATTGACCACAATGGAGAGCATCTCCACCTCGTTTTCGCCCGGCATCCCCAGTATCTCCACAATCTCCCCAAAGGGGTTCTTGCTCCTTTCGGGCCAGTCGGTGATCTTTACGACGACCTTTTCACCGTTCTTAGCCCCTTTTAGTTGTCCTTTGGCAAGGTAGATATCGATGAGGGCATTGCTTTGGTCCGGTACCACAAAGGCATATCGTTCACTGGCATGTAGGGTTCCCACAAACTGTGTCTTGGCTCGTTTAATGATTTTTTGAATCTTTCCCTCCGGCTTCCTTTTGGGGCGTTTGGGAAAGAGTTGTACCTCCACGGTGTCTCCGTGCAGCGCATGGCCCGTATTTCCGGCATTGACAAAGATGTCTTCGTCGCATTGGTCGCTGATGACGTACGCTTTTCCGGTCTGTTTCATGTCTACGACCCCTTCAATGTGGGTGGCCATGCGCATCGACTCGGCAATTTCAGGATTTAATTTGTACTTTCCTCGTTTCAGTTCGATGATCGCATCTGTGGCACGAAGTTCCTGGATCATGGAACGAATTAATTCCCGTGATTGGGCATCGGTGATGCCCAGTTTATTGCTAATTTGGCGAAAATTGAACCCTTGGGTTGGGTTTCCGGTGAACACCTCCAGGACATCACTCATGAAGGTATTTCGCGCTAATTTATTGATTTTGTTCTTGGTAATACGTTTTTTTCTTGTCATATCAGGTCGTATCTATGGGTTAACTTATTAGGTTCCGGGGGCAAATCTTGTATTGGAAGCTGAGCCTCTTCCGCTCTGTTCTTGTGGAGGAGCTACGGCATGTGTTCTTTGAAAAGAGATGGTGTTTTCATGATGGTATGCAAGCGAGGCCAATCTAAAACCGGCCATAAATGTAGTAAAAAGAGCAATACAATCGGAGAGAGATATCATCAGGTCAAAAATAATTCATTACATTAGCAGCCAAAAATAAGATTAACCCTTCATCGTTATGACCGAAAAAATCAAACAAACCCTTCGTGACAGTAAAGTTGCACGATGGACAGCTTTGGCTATTGTGGCCTTTACAATGCTTTGTGGATACTTTTTTACCGAGATTATCTCGCCGTTGAAGCCGTTAATGGAATCCGAACTGGGGTGGTCAAGCTCCGATTTTGGCCTTTTTACCGGTGCGTATGCGTGGTTTAATGTGTTCCTCTTTATGCTTATTCTTGTGGGGATTATTCTGGACAAGGTGGGCATGCGGATTTCTGCCGTTGCTTCAGCCGTGGTGATGGTGATTGGTGCTTTGGTGAAGTATTGGGCCATCAATTCGCTCTCCGGTGATGTTACCGCCATTGATATACACTTTCTTGGTAAGAATTATGTCATGTCCCAACAATTGCTTTGGGCCTGTCTCGGCTATGCCATTTTTGGTGTGGGGGTTGAGTTTGCAGGAATTACGGTCTCCCGTATCATTGTGAAATGGTTTAAGGGTAAAGAGATGGCTTTGGCCATGGGTCTTGAGATGGCTTGTGCTCGTTTGGGTACCTTTGCCGCAATGGCCTTCTCTCCGGTGATCGTAAGCCGTTTTGATATTCCTCAGGTAATCCTTATCGGAGCCATTCTGCTGATCGTTGGGCTGATCTCTTTCATGGTATACTTCTTTATGGATATTAAACTGGATAAGAGTATTGATGATGATGACTTGGATTTCAGTGATGAGAAATTCGAACTCAAGGATATTAAGAAGATTGTGGTGAACCCCGGCTTTTGGCTTCTTGCCCTTCTCTGTGTACTCTTCTATTCGGCCGTATTCCCCTTCTATAAGTTTGGTACCGATTTGGTATTTAACAAATTTGGTGTGCCGATGGAGAATGGAATGCTCTTGGGTTTCATCCCCAAAGGTGCCAGTATCATCCCCTCGTTATTGCCTTTTGGAACGCTATTCCTAACGCCTATTTTTGGGAATATCTATGATAAAAAAGGTAAAGGAGCCACCATCATGATCATCGGAGCCATTCTGTTGATTGTATCCCACGTGGTACTTTGGCTTCCTTCTATGAATAGCGTGGCTGTGGCGATCTTCATGGTGATCCTTATCGGTATTGCCTTCTCTTTGGTGCCTTCTGCCATGTGGCCTTCCGTACCGAAGATCATCGCGCCGCAACTCCTGGGAACGGCTTATGCGTTGATATTCTTCATCCAAAATATTGGACTGATGGTCGTGCCTACACTTTTGGGAACAACCCTTGATAGGACGAACCCCGGGGTGGTGGCAAAAATGGAATATTTCAAAACGAGCGGATTGGAACAAGGGATCGTTCAACCGGAAGCCCAGGCCATTTTTGAAAAGCTTACCGCCGATGGCGCTATCACACACGATGTCTCTAAGCTGACCTCGGGTGAGGTCTCAGCTGTGATTACGCAACTGCGCGCTGAAGGGATTATTCCTGCCTATGACTACTCGAAAACATGGATGATCTTTGTGGTATTATCCGTGGCTGCCCTCGGTGTTGCACTGCTGCTGAAAGCCGTTGACAAGAAGAAAGGGTATGGACTTGAGTTGTCAAATATTGAGAAGTAATACGTCGGCACCGCTTCAAAAGTGGATCCTTAAGGTGCCGTACAAAAGAAATAATTGATGTTATTTTAATGTTTAGAGGGCTGATAACTGCTTGTTTATCAGCCCTCTAATTTTTTCATAACTCCGCTTCAACTTATTGATTAAGACGGTGTTTTTAGGTATGTAAAAAAATATTTTCACCTTTGCGCGATGGATCAGGAATTAACCGCACAAGAGTTGAAGGCCCGGGAGATGGGTACTCAGCCTGTATGGAAACTGCTTTGGAAGTATTTTGTGCCCGGGTTTGTGGGGATGTTCTTTAATTCGTTGTACAATGTCGTTGATCGTATTTACATTGGTCGGGGGATGGGGAGTTATGCCTTGGCCGGTCTTAGTGTGGTGTATCCCATCATGATTATTGGTGCCGCTTTTGGTATGATGATTGGTATTGGTTCTGCTGTGCGCATCTCCATCAGCCTGGGGAAAAAAGACTTTCTCCGCGCCGAGCGGATTCTGGGGAATGGCCTCTCCCTGATGATTATCGTGTCACTGCTCTATACGCTTTTGGGGTACCTCTTTAAGAATCCCCTCCTCCGGAGGTTTGGTGCTTCGGGAGAGACCTTCGCATACGCCAACGACTATCTCAATATCATTATTGCCGGAGGCATTTTGCAGACGGTGGGTTTTGCTTTGAACACCATTATTCGCTCCGAAGGGAATGCCCGTATTGCCATGTACTCCATGATGATCTCGGCCGGGGTGAACATTGTGTTGGATCCGATCTTTATTTTTGGTTTCGGCATGGGGGTGCAGGGTGCGGCATGGGCCACGATCATCTCCATGGCGGCTCTCTGTGTGTGGGTGCTATACCACTTTACGCGTGGTAAACGGGCTGTGGTGAGGTTGAAACGCAGTGCCATGAAGATGGATTGGGATATTGTGAAATATATCCTGGCCATTGGAATCTCGCCCTTTAGCATGCATGTGGCTTCCAGTGCCGTGCAGGCGATCTTAAACCACAGCCTGGTGCGTTACGGCGGTGATATTGCGGTGGGGGTGAATGGTATCATCAACAGCGTGGCCATGTTGATCATCATGTCTATCGTTTCCATTAATATGGCTATACAGCCGATCATTGGATATAACTATGGGGCAGAGTACTACCAGCGGGTAAAGGACACGCTGCGGGCAGGTATGCTCTTTGCTACCTCCATCAGTGTGGCCTCCTGGCTGATTATCATGTGCTTCCCGGGGCCTATTATTAAACTCTTTAATGCCAATGACCTGGAACTTTATAATGTTGGTATAGAGGGAATCCGAATCTTCCTTCTGATGCTTCCCATTGTGGGTTTCCAGATTGTGGAAGGGAGCTATTTCCAAGCCGTGGGAAAGGCGTTGATCTCTCTTTTCCTGACGCTGCTCCGCCAGGTGTTAGCCCTGATTCCGCTGCTTCTGCTCCTTCCCGGCTTTTTTGGCCTTCGTGGTGTGTGGGCAGCCATTCCCACAGCAGACCTCTTTTCGGCCTGTATCGCCTCCTTCTTTCTTATTCGTGAGTGGAAAAGCTTGACACGCAAACAGCAAGGGGTTGCCGTCGAAGGGTAGAGGGATCGCCAATAGGCCCGTTACCGGCGGATCCTCCGTATCACCCACCGTGTGAACAGAAAGAGTAAGACAAGAACCACGATGAGAAGGGTAGAGACAGCCGCTGTTATCCCATTTCCTGCCCGGTAGAGGTTTTGTAGGCTTTTCGTGTCTGTTTGTATGGGGGATCTCAGGTTGAGGGTGTTGGTTGCCCTATCCAAAAACATCGTGTCGGAAGTGAGTCTCTGGTTATCTTCGGAGACAATCATCTCATGAAGGGAATATCGAGAGGGAATATCGGGAATCCCATTGTGGTTTATATCCTCAAACCCGGCACAAAAGTGGATGAGTGCCTCCCACTCTTTAGCCTCCTGAAGTCCCTTTTCTTTAGGGTCGAGGTCGATAAGCGTCTCTGCGATATCAGATATGGGTTCTCCATCCCTGTTTTTGGGAACCACATTCAGGAGCCCTTTACTTAAGTCTTTAATCATGCCTACAAACTCCAGGATATAGGCATTGGCTCCTAAGGTGTAAAGGGTGTTGTCCCGTTTCGATAGGTCTATTTTCTTCCAGCCCCCTTCTGGCGATGCTATTTCCACTTGGTAAACCTGGTCCAAGGGGGCACGAAGTCTGTTGATGTGGTAGCGTATGCCTGAGAAATAGGGTTTGTTGGTGGTACTGAGCTTGGGTGCTATTTGCATGATCTCCAAGAGATTCTTAATCTCCCTTCCGGTAAGGTAGATTTTTGCAATGGAGTATCCCGGTGTATTTTTGTTCACAAGGCCTCTTCCCAACGGTAGCACCCGGTAGAGGTCGGACACACATTGTGCTCCATTTTCGCCCGGTAAGATTTCATCCCGGAGCAGTCCTGCTACCACGAGGGTGAAGTCCACCCTCTCTCCCAACGTTTCGTAATAGGCGTAGAGGGCATCGGCAATAAAAGGACCTAAGTTACTGTTATATAGCATCTCCTCCTCGTTGAACAGGAAGGGAAATGCGGTTTCTGCGATGATACTATTTGCCTGGAAGCCGAGGTTACCCAGTATCTCTCGGTCGATTTGTGCCATCTGTGCCTCGATCATCTCTTGAATGGTTTTGTTTCCCGGCCACCGATCATCGATGGGGATCAACTCATAGGTTTTGAGTGTGGTCTCTCCCTTTTCGTAGGAGAGGACTGTACGGCCCAGATAGTGGTTGTAGGCTCCGGTTTGCACAATGGGAACCCCATTGACCACAAGCGCTTCGTGGAGGGTGGTGTGGGTGTGTCCACTGACGATGAGGTCCAATTCGGGACAAGCGTTGGCTACGTCCACATCTTCCAGAAGGTATTCTCCCTCCTCATTTTTAAAAACGCCGCTGTGTGACAGGGCAATCACGATATCGGCCTGTTGCTCCTCCCGAAGGTACCGGTTCATGGCGATGGCAGTTTTCACCGGATCATTGATGGTGGTGGGGTGGGCATAAGGTGCCGAGTGGTAGGCATCCCGACCCAAAAGACCAAAAAAGGCAATCCTTAATCCCGCTCTCTCCTCCTGTCGAAGAGGGTTTTTAATTCGTCATCTTCCTTAAGGCTATCGCAAAAATGGAGGTTGGAGAGCAGAAGCGGAGGAATAGGCCCCTCCCTCTTTGCTGCATGGATGATGTCACATAGCCCGTCGAGGCCAAAGTCGAACTCGTGGTTGCCAATGGCAATGGCGTCCCAACCAATCTCTTGCATAAGTTGCAGTTGAAATCCTGTTTCCGGCTCTAAGGTCTGAAAGATGGTGCCCATGAGAAAATCTCCGGCATCCACTAAGCATACATTGGAATCTTTTTGGCGGAGAGTGTCCACCATGGATTTGAGCCTCGCCATCCCCCCTCGGGTATGGTCATCGTTGAGGCTGAAAGGGGTATAGTCGGCATTGGGGCTGAACCCCAATACCCGTGAATGTATGTCGTTGCTGTGTAGGATGGTGATGTCTGTGGACTGTGCAAAGAGCTGTAATGTGGCAGCCAGGAGGCTTATTGCTAAGAGGAGAAACCGATTTTTCATAGTGGGGTTTTTGTGGTATTGCGTTAAAAACTCTTGCAAGTATAGCCTCTTTGTTGGGAAATGTCAACTATTGTATTTCTCCTCGCTACGATAATCGATCAATAGAAGAGATAAATAGCGTCTGTCTATAACGTCCGACTTCTTCGTTACGCTTCTCTTTTAAAGGGTCATTTACCCTAGTAAACGCCCCTATTTCAGCCTTCGCAAGCCTCGAATTCGAACTTTCTATACAGCCTCTTTTCAAAACGCTGACTTTATAGACAGGCACTAAATAGTTGGAAACAAATCCAATGTTTACGATCTTTGTATGGTACTTAAAAAAAGTGATTATGATACGGTTGGTAAAATGTGGTTTGTTTCTTCTCTTGTTTCTTGGTTTTTCGTCACAACTGCTGGCCCATTGGCGTCCCGGAGAGATGGAGGTGAAAGTGACTTGTTCCTCCCGGGAGGAAGCAGCGCAAATTAGGTCGCTGGGGGTCTCTGTGGATTTCCATGCCGGCTATGCGGTGGCCTACCTCGTTGAGGAGGAGTTAACGGCATTGCAGCGTATGGGTTTTGATACGGAGATCTTAGAGAGAAACCTGGATCAGCGTAACGGCAAGGGCGTTCCTCCCGGCTATTACAGTTACCAGGAGATCATCGATATTGCCGATAGCCTGGCAACCCACTTCCCTGCAATTTGCAGCAAGACGGTGGTGGGATATACCCCCTATAATCGTCAGTTGGCCTATCTGAAGATTAGCGACAATGTGCTTACCGATGAACCGGAGCCAGAGGTGCTCTTTGATGCTGGAATTCATGGCGATGAGATTGGTGCATCGCAAAATGTGATTATGTATGCCCGTGATATGGTGCTGGGTTACGGAAATGATCCTGAGATTACAGAGCTGATTAACAACAGGGAGATCTTTCTCTATCTGATGGTCAACCCTGATGGACGGGAGAACATGTCGCGTTACAACAGCAACGGTATGGACTTGAACCGTGATTGGGGATATATGTGGGATCATGAAGGAAATACCGATTCGGCTTTTTGCCAAGTGGAGAGCCGCGCACTTAGGGATCTTATTTTGCAGCATGAGTTTGTGGTGCACACCACCTACCATAGCGGCACGGAGTATATCAGCTGTCCGTGGAGCTACCGCGCCGATGCACCGGAAGATGCGGTACATATTCTTCATCTTGCCGGGGTTTATTCTTCGGTTTCGGGTTATCCAAACCTTGGATATGGACAAGGCTCCACGGGGATGTACTATATTAATGGGGCTTCCAAGGATTACAATTATGGTGCGGTTGGCTCCATCAGTTGGTCCATGGAGATCTCCCACTCTAAACAGCCCCCCTCTTCCCAGGTGGGGATGTATTACAATTATAACAAGCCCTCTATGCATGCCATGTGCCGCTACTCTGGGTATGGAATAGAGGGGATGATTACCGATGCAGCAACCGGCGAGCCGGTTTCGGCGGTGGTGCTCATTGATAACCTCTATCCGGTTCATACGGATCCTCTGGTCGGAGATTTTCATAAATATCTTACCGGGGGAACCTACAGCGTGAAGGTGAAAGCCAATGGCTACAAAGAGGCGATTGTGGAAGGAGTGGTGGTGGAGTCAGACACCTCCACCACGCACATCGATATCGTGTTGGAGCCGGAAGAGGGGCATCATATTCATTATCTTGATATGGTGGAGATTCCCGGCAATAATTTTGATGATGAAGCCTATACTCCGGCAATCTACGGAGCCCCCGATGGGGTCTGTTACAGCTTGGGACGAGATGGTTTTCTTCGTGTGGATATGGGAACGCCCATTTTTGATAAGAGTGGGATGGATTTTACGGTATATGAGGGCGATAATACCGCAGAAGGCTACAATGTTTACGCCTCCACCTCCATCGATGGGCCCTACCACTTGGTGGGAGAAGGAACAGGTACGACCACCTTTAACCTCGGTACGGCAGGACTTGTAAGTGCTCGCTATTTGGAGATTCGTGATGATGGTATGGGTGCCGGTAGTGGTAACAATGCCGGGTTTGACCTGGATGCCATCGCGGTGATTAATCCGCCGGTGCCGGTGATTAATCCTTCTCCCGAGGATAACAGTACTTCATCGGTTTTCAGCACCCTCTCCTGGGAACAGGGGGGTGGCGGGATTCCCTCTTTCTATACCCTCTACTTTGGCACGGATAACCCACCCACCAACATCCTTTCCGGAGATACCATTGAGGGGACCTCCTACTCCTTCCCCTCTCCCCTGGCGTATGATACGCTCTATTATTGGCGGGTGGATGCGGAAAATCAGTACGGAGTAGCCACCGGAACCGTATGGCAGTTTACCACGGAGACGTGGCCCGACGAGGATTTTGAAACCGGAGATTTCTCCCTGTTTGATTGGACCTTCGGAGGAGATGCGCCGTGGGTTATTACGGAAGATGAGACCCGTAACGGGGTGTATGCCGCAAAAAGTGGAGCCATTGGCGATGGACAAACTTCATCCCTTATTTTAGAGGGGAACTCTTCCGGTTTTGGGATGGTCTCCTTTTGGCAGAAGACCTCTTCCGATCCGGAGAATGTCTTGGCTTTTTACATCAATGGAACATTGATGGATTCGTGGAGTGGAGATGGAACATGGACGGAGTGTAGCTATGGGGTTGGCCCCGGAGCATGTGTGTTGGAGTGGCGTTACCTCAACAATACGGGGGGATCCGGTGGTGACGATGCGGCCTATGTGGACTTTATGCACCTTCCCGAGTTCGCAGCCTCTCCTCCCCCCACCGTCAATGCCGGAGAGGATATGGAAGTTTGCGAAGGAGATACGGTATGGCTTAACGCAACAGCAGCAAATTACGACTATTTGCAGTGGAGTACCGATGGCGATGGTACCTTTAACAACCCGTCCATTTTAGATCCGCAGTACTATCCCGGTCCGGAAGAGGTGGCAGAGGGTGGAGCCTCTCTCACCTTAACCGTATTTGGGTCGGAGCAGGTGAGTGATCAGCTGTTGCTATCCATTGATCCCTTACCCGGTGTGCCGGGGCCCATTGAGGGGGAGGTGACTTGTGGTTACAACCTGGGTGCATACGAATATACGGTTGATTCTGTAGCTCATGCCCAACACTATTTTTGGGAAGTACTTCCCCCCGATCTCTCCACGTTGACGGGGAATGGGAATGATACCGTCTTTATTGATTACCTGGAGGGGGATTATCCCTATACCGTATCGATTCGTGTGAAAGCAGTCAATGCGTGTGGTGAGAGCCTGTGGTCTGATTCGTTGAGCGTGGTGGTTACCTTCTTGGAGGGGGTGTCCGGGTACGACGACCATCACTTAAGGCTCTATCCCAACCCGGTGCAGACGGATCTTCGTTTGGAGGGGCTGCCCGGTGTGGCGGAGGTGGCGATTCTGGACTTTACGGGAACACCACGCATCCTTATCCCCAATTACGTTCCCGAAGAGGCGATGGATGTGCGTATGTTGCATGCCGGAGTCTACATGGTGCGGGTCACCTTGGGAGAACAGGTGTGGGTACACAAATTGATCAAACACTAACAATAAAGGAGGTATAGCGTACAGGATCTTTCCAAACAGTCTTTCTTACTTTGATCTGGTAAGAGACATAACCACAACTTTGTACGAAGTGCAAGCCAGTTTGTTCGATTATGTTACTGTTGGTGCATTTAGATTGGAAGAAAACATAAGTGTAGTGAATTCAAGTCGTTACACTTATGATCTGTTTCGGCTTGCAGCGTTAGAATCTTTGGAAGAGGAATGATACATGGTTCCTCTATTGATAAATTACGTTTCCCCGGAAATCCTACTTGATAAGGGTGTCAAACTGGGCCTTGCTCCATGCGTCAACAGGGGCATTCTTGTGGAGGAATCCCACAAACTCCCCGGTACGATCATACCCCATTTCGCTAAGACAGAGAGCCATATTTCCACTTACAAAAGGAGCTTCGGGATCAATAAGATAGGCTAGAATAAGGTAGGGCATGGCCCTTTCCGGTTGATGGGTGAAACGGTAGGCGGCACCGATCAGGTTGAGTGTTCGAAGGTTGATTCCCTCCTGGTTTACCGATTTTTCCAGGTGGGCCAAGGTCTGTTTTATATGCTCTTTCGAGAAGGCCTTCTCCGCTTTTTCGTACCATTCACCTCGCTCGTTGTGAAGGGCAATGGCGTGGGGGTTAATGGCTCCCGGGAAACGACCCACGGCCTCAAACAGCGTTGGAGATGTGGTTAGGCTCTCCCCGGAGATCGCTTCTCCACAAAAGGCAACCATATCCTCCCAAAGGGTTTGAGGAGGCATCAAGGCCCTTAAGAAAGCGTTATAGTAACCCTGTTTCCTTTCGGTAGGGGCATCCGTGACCAATTCTGCATAGAGAATCTGTTGAACAATGCCACGATGTTGTGCCGCATCAGCTGCAATGGAATCGCAATGAGTCCGTAACATCGCATCATCCTGAGAGGGACGGAGCGATTGTGCAAAGGTATTTTTCTCTTTGAGCAGGAGGTCATACTGGGGAGAGAGGGATCCCAGGCCCTGAAGAAGCTCCCGATATACAAGGAGGTAATCAGATGCTGTAAACTCCCGGCTTGCATAGAAAGGATCAATGCGCTCAGGGATTCGTTTCTTGCTGTAATCCTTATACAGCATATCCTTGATGCGAATACCCTTTAAGTCAAAATCCTCAATATTGATGGAGAAATCCTTTTTTGCAATGGTGTAAGAGGTGGTGATAAAATCCTCGTGTTGGATCATTTCAGCAGCAATAAATTGCGACGCATCCACCTCAAAATTAAAGTCATTATAGGTGCTAAATAGTTGAAAATAGGAGGGTCCTACATCATGGATCTTCTCATAAGCCCGATAGAGCTGGTAGGCACCAATCATATCGGAAGAGCGCATGCGCAGCCTCTTCTCTAACGCCTTCAACACGCGTTCCGAATGGATCTTTCCGGTAAATATGCATGATACTTTATAGGAGGAGTCCGTTTCAGAGACCTCATAGCTGGAGTTGAAACGCTTATAACGGTATTGTCCTTTTACCCATAGTGGCTGGCCAAGAAGGCTTATGATTATGAGAAGGTTAGCAAGGAGTGCGTATCGGGGCGTAAACCGGAGGGCTGTGTTGTTGAGTCGTAATATTTTCATGCTGCTAAAATAGGGAAATGCCTAATGATATATCGGTGAAATGGGTGATTTATTATAGGAGAAGCCTAAAATGGGGTATTTCGGAAGAAGAGAACATCTTTTCTCCGGATTTCGAAATCAATAAGGAGACCCATTTTCGAAGCAATACAGAAGAGTCCATTGGTCGTTGTTCTTTCGCTTAGTGGATCTCTTTTACTTTTCGTAATGCCGTTTTGATGAACATGGGAGAGAGGAGTTCCTGAATGATTACGGCACCTATCACAATGCTAATAATCAACCCTGTAATGGGCTTAAATACCTCATGTTCGCTGAGAGAGAGTGCCAGTCCAATGATGATACCTCCCTGAGGAATCAGTCCCCAGATGGTATACCTTCTTACGTTTGTTGAGGCATGGGATAGGAGTGCTCCCGTCTTCGCTCCTGTCCATTTCCCGGCAAAGCGAAGAAGGATAAAAAGGAGGATCAAGAGAAAAGCTTCATTGAGTGAAAGGAGCTTGATTTGCATACTGCTGAGGGTAAAGAAGAGGACAAAAATCAGCTCTTCCGTATAGTGTTCCAGCAGTTTAAATACATGGCTCCTATATGGATTGTAGTTGACCACCACAAAGCCCATCACCATGGTGGAGAGCATCTCATCTCCGTGAAATACTTTTGCAAGACCAAAACAGGAGAGCAATACCCCAAAAAGGCTTATAATGAGAAAGTTATTGTCGTCACGTGGCAGTAATTTGGTGATGATATTAAAGAGAATACCAGCCGCGACTCCCATTGCAACGGTAATCAGTAGCGATACGGCCACCGCTCCCAGGGTATGGGTGGATCCCCCCTCTCCCATTTTCAGCGACATCTTGGCAAAGCCGATGATCACAGCCCAATTCACAAAGGTTAAGATATCATCGATGGCAGCAATGCCAAAGATGGTTGAGGTTACCTCTCCTTTTGCATGGTATTCGTTCTGTACGGCCAACAATACCGCCGGGTCGGTGGGTAGTGCCAAAGCGCCCATCAGCAGGATGAAAGGGACGAGGTAGAGGGGCTCAAAGGGGAGCAGCCCCGGGAACAACGAGAAGAGAGCGTACATCCCCAACGCCACGGCTAGCAGGGTGAGTTCCGCCTGTAGGAACGCCATGATAAAGATGCTTTTTCCCAACTTTTTGAGCGATGCAAAGGTGAGATGCCCCCCGATGGCAAAGGTGATGATGGCCAACGCCAAGTCAATGATGAAATGCATCTCTCCCATCGCCTCAGACAGGTTGTGGAGTGGGTTTATCTGCGGGTTGAGCAAGAGTCCCCCCACCAGGTATCCGGTAACCTTGGGTAACTTTAATTTTACTGCAATTTCCCCAAACAGAAATCCGGTTAATAGGATGACGCCAATGAGAAGAATCACATTCATGGCCATTTTTTATCTGTTAAAAATAGAGTAGGGGAGGTCGTTTCCTATCCCTCCTGGTTCTCTTGCTTTTTCTCCGGCCGCATTTGCGGAAAGAAGAGGACATCCTGAATGGAGTTGGAGTTGGTCATGATCATGGAGAGGCGGTCAATCCCAATGCCCAATCCTGCCGTAGGGGGCATGCCAATCTCCAGCGCCTTAAGAAAGTCCTCATCCAGTACCATGGATTCGTCATCCCCACGCTTGCCAAGCTCCAGTTGGTCTTCAAAGCGTTTTCGTTGGTCAATGGGGTCGTTAAGCTCCGAGAAAGCGTTGCAGATCTCTTTTCCGTTACAGATGGCTTCAAATCGCTCCACCAATCCGGAGTGTTTGCGGTGTTTCTTGGCCAATGGAGACATCTCTACAGGATAGTCTGTGATGAATGTGGGTTGGATCAAATGGGACTCGCAGGTCTCCCCGAAAATCTCGTCGATGAGCTTTCCTTTTCCCATGGATGGATCAACACTAACACCCAGCTTCTGTGCCGTCTCCACCAACTGTGCTTCATCCATGGCGTGAATATCAATGCCGGTATAATGTGCAATCACCTCAAACATGGTGTAACGTTTCCAGGGACGCTTAAAGTTAATGGTGTGCTCGCCCACCTGTACCTCCGTGGTACCGTGCAGATCCAGTGCGATGCGCTCCACCATCTCTTCCACCAGATTCATCATCCACTCATAATCTTTGTAGGCTACGTAGAGCTCCATTTGGGTGAACTCGGGATTGTGAAAACGGGACATTCCCTCGTTACGAAAATCTTTGGAGAACTCGAATACCCCGTCATAGCCTCCCACAATAAGCCTTTTGAGATACAACTCATTGGCAATACGCAGGTAGAGGGTCATGTCTAAGGTGTTATGATGCGTTTTGAAGGGGCGCGCCGCCGCACCACCATACAGAGGCTGCAAAATGGGCGTCTCCACCTCTAGGTATTGTCGTTCGTTCAGGAAGCTGCGCATGCTGTTCACCAACCGGGTGCGTTGGATAAACGTGTTACGCACTTCAGGGTTGACAATGAGGTCGATATAGCGTTGGCGATAGCGCTGATCCGGGTCGGTAAAAGCGTCAAAAACCTGATCCTCTTTTTCTTTGACGATGGGTAACGGCTTGAGCGATTTGGAGAGGAGCGTGTACGATTTTACATGAATGGTGACCTCTCCCATTTTGGTGATGAAGGCAAAACCCTTCACCCCAATGATATCCCCAATGTCAAGGTAGCGTTTGAACACCGTGTTGTACATGGTTTTGTCCTCCCCGGGGCAGATATCGTCACGGCGGAAGTAAAGCTGAATACGCCCTTTACTATCCTGAATCTCTGTGAAGGAGGCCGCTCCCATAATACGCCGGCTCATAATACGTCCGGCCATGCTTACCGCCTGAAATTGGGTGTTATCTTCCGGGAACAGTCGTTTGATTTCATCAGAATAGTTGGTGATTTCGTACTCCTCTGCGGGATAGGGGTCAATACCCAAATCCAAAAGTGCCTGCAGAGATTCTCTTCTGATTCTTTCCTGTTCGCTAAGTTCGTGATGCATCGTATAAAAATTTCTGCAAAGATACGCCTTTTGCTAAAAGATGGTATTCCCATGGTACAACTTCCCGTTTCTTACCTCTTTTATCCTCTTTCGAGGCTAAGGTTAATCCTTAAAAGTCGGCAGTTAATCGTACATGAGTTTATACGAAAAGGAAAGAGGGAGATTCTGTGGTTTTATGCTAAAAAAATGACTATAGGGATTCACAAATCATAAAATTTAATACCTTTGCACCCGCTATTGTGGGTGATTTGTGAGAGACGATCATGTATTAACTTACAACAGCGGGCCTATAGCTCAGTTGGTTAGAGCACCTGACTCATAATCAGGTGGTCCCTGGTTCGAGTCCAGGTGGGCCCACTCAAAAATTAAAGAGTTGCCTTTGAAAAGAGGGTGACTCTTTTTTCTTATCATAAGCGCTGAGAAATGGACAACTTTTTGCAGACGATGATTAGTGGCTGTTCATAAAGTCAAGGTTTTGAGCAGCGGCTGTATCGAAGGTTCGAATTCAAGGCTTGCGAAGGTTGAGAGAGGGGCGTTTGCGGAGGTAAATGCCCCTTTTGCATAGAACAGGCTACACCTTAATAAAACGTAAACAAGATTATTTTTGCGTTCGGTTTGTCCTCTTTTTTAGACCATAATACCAACCTTCTAGTTGTAGCATAGGCACTACCAAACGTTGCCCCACGAGCTTATCATACTCCGGGGGATTCAATTCACTGATAGGGGCGTTTCTACAAGATCACACTGTTTTGTTTGCCAAAACGCTGTAGGAGGTTCGATCTCTTTCTTAAGAGTTATCGAGAGAGGGTTCTTATATACTCTTTAGGACGAATGCTAAGAACGGGAATTTCGGAATGGTTAATCATCTGGTTGGCAAAAGTTCCCAGGAAGAAATTCATGGCCGTTTTTTCTTGCTCTGTCATAATGGTAATCAGGTTTGCATCTACTTCACGGGCGAAGTCCAGCGTTCCGTTGGTAATATTATCTACCTCTTTTGCCTCTATAACCGTTTCTACCCCTTCATCGTCGAAATACTTTTTGGCTTGGAGGGCATACGCATCCACGGTTAGGCGTACGGCTTCCACATTAGTGGTGTAGAGTTTTAGGATATAGACCTTTGCCTTGAAAGCGCGGGCAATTTCTGCTGCGAAGGGTGCTTTTTGACGCGTTTCTAAGGAACTATCTACCGGGAAGATAATTTGTTCCAAATCATTGTGAATTGCACGGGAGTCCCGAATAGTAAAGATGGGGCAAGGGCTCATGGAGACGATTTTCTGGGCATTGCTGCCTATCCAAAACTCTTCAAAACCACTGGCACCGTGAGTTCCCACAACAATCGCATAGGCATTAACCTCTTCCGCTTGTGCGCAGATTCGGTCAAAGACTTTTCCTTCACGGATATTGTAGGAGATTTTAAGATCCGGATACTGTTTGACATATCTCTCTTCCAAGTCAGAGAGTTTCTGTTTGGCCTCACTGATCACATCTACGGTTCCACCCAACAGGGAGGTGCTACGATTGGGGTTATTCACGAAAACCATCAAAAGATCATGACCAGTCTTCTGAGCTAGTCCTGCTGCGTGTTCCAACGCATTAAGGCTACAATCGCTAAAATCAATACCTACGACAACATCATTCATAGAATTACCTTTTATTACATGTTCAAACAAATACTAATCTTCAGGATACGTTTCATCCTGGTTATATAACTCTTCCTCCTCCTCTTTCGGAAAGATATCTTGAAAGGAGGGGATTCTGTAATTGATGGACTCTTTGACTATAAAAGCCTGTGGATAGTCCTTTATTACTTGCGAAAGCATTTTTAGCGCTTGAAACCGCGTGTGAAAGTTTCCAATGCGTACGCGGTAATAGGGTTCGCGGAAAGAGAGATAGGCCGGCATTTCTGGAAACTTTGATATAAACCCTTCAATCACCTCCTGGGCTTTATGTTTGGAGTTGTTCCCCGCATCGAAGAAGAGCTGTATTCGAAAACCATCCCAAAGGGGATTGTTTTTATGCCACTCTTGATCTCTTTCTAGTAAGCTGTCTATTTTAATATCTTGATCTATAACTGTATATCCGTTGCTTTCTTGTGCCGTCATGGAGGAGCACAGGCAGAGGAAAAGAACCATCAACACGACCAACTTCTTCATAAGAGAAATTATTTACGCCACTAAGATAAGAATTATTATCTTTGGTTTTGAAAGAGGAGTAAGGATATGAACAATAATTTAAATCCACACAAAAGTGGGATGAGCCAGAGAGAGCAAGAGTATGAGAATACATTACGGCCGGGTGATTTTACCGCTTTTGCGGGACAGTCGAAGGTGGTGGAGAACTTGAAGATCTTCTGTACCGCAGCACGCCACCGTAGTGAAGCCCTTGATCATGTGTTGCTGCATGGTCCTCCCGGTTTGGGGAAAACTACCCTCTCCTACATTATTGCCCATGAGTTGGGCGTGGAGGTAAAGATGACTTCCGGCCCCGTTCTTGATAAGCCGGGTGCTTTGGCAGGGCTTCTTACCAGCCTGGAGCCTAACGATGTGCTCTTTATTGACGAGATTCACCGCCTCAACCCCATTGTGGAGGAGTATCTCTACTCGGCCATGGAAGATTACAGGATTGATATTCTTATTGATACGGGTCCCAATGCACGAAGTGTGCAGATAGAGCTTAGTCCTTTTACCCTTGTGGGAGCGACCACCCGCTCGGGGTTGTTAACGGCACCTTTGCGGTCGCGGTTTGGGATTACCTTGCGGTTACAGTACTACGATGCTCCCACATTGCAAAAGATTCTCCTCCGATCGGCTTCCATTCTGAGTGTTCCCATTGAGGAGCCCGCAGCGTTGGAGATCGCCCGTCGTTCCCGGGGAACCCCTCGTATTGCCAACTTGCTGCTCCGGCGTGTACGGGATTTTGCCCAGATTAAGGGAACGGGAACCATCGACCTCTCTATCGCCCGGTATGCCTTAGAGGCGCTTAATGTGGATGCTTACGGCCTGGATGAGATGGATAACAAGGTGTTGGAAACCATTATTGATAAGTTTAAGGGGGGACCTGTGGGGCTCACGACCATTGCTACGGCAGTGGGTGAGGATGCGGGAACCATTGAAGAGGTGTATGAACCCTACCTTATTCAGGAGGGCTTCCTTTTTAGGACTCCCCGCGGCAGAAAGGTTACCGAAAAGGCCTATCTCCACCTGGGTAAAGCCATCGAGGCAAAACAGAACTCCCTCTTCGACTAAGAAGAGCTTCTCGCAAACGACCCACAACCCTGTCATGAATACGGAAGAACGAAATCAGTTTATCAAAGAGGAGGCCCTCAAGTTGGGGTTTGAGGCTTCCGGTGTTGCTGCTGTAAGGGTATTGGAGGAGGAACGTCCCCACCTGGCCGATTACCTGGAAAAAAACCGAAATGCCTCCATGGCCTACATGGAACGTAATACCGAGAAGCGGCTTAACCCGGCTCTGCTGGTGGAGGGAGCCAAGACCCTCATCTCCGTGCTTTACAACTATTACCATGACCTTCTTCCCCGAGAAACCCAGTACAAGGTGTCTATGTATGCTCGTGGGGTGGATTATCATCACGTGATTAAGGGGCGTTTGCAACAGTTAGCAGATCGGATCACCGAGGTCTTAGGCCCCCATGAGTATCGTATTTTTACGGATTCGGCACCGATCCTGGAAAAGGCGTGGGCTCGTCAAGCCGGATTGGGATGGATTGGGAAGAACACCTGCCTTATTCACCCTAAAAAGGGCTCATGGTTTTTTATTGGGGAGATTATCACAACTATGGAGGTGAAAGCAGATACGCCCATGGAGGAGCGGTGTGGTAACTGTACTCGCTGTTTAGATGCCTGTCCTACCGGAGCGTTGACCGCCCCGGGTATCCTGGACTCCAAGAAGTGTATTGCCTATCTTACCATCGAACATCGGGGACACTTCCCCGAAGATTTGGCCGTGGATTTTCATAAACAAGTTTTTGGTTGTGATATTTGTCAACAGATATGTCCCTGGAATCGCCTGGCCCTTCCCAATGAGGAGCCGTTATTTCAGACCAACAAGTTTGTGGAAAACCTTGAAGAGGAGGGAACTACCTCTGATTCGGAGAGCAGCTTCAAAAAACGGTTCCGCAATACGGCTCTCTACCGCTCCGGAGAAAAGAATATCCAACGGAATATCCAATACATTGATCAGCTAATTCGGAAATAATTGTTACTTTTAGCACGTTAAACGGATTAAAAACTCACCTATGAAGAAGTACTTATATTTTTCAATGACTCCGGAGGCTCTGATTTCAAGCATGCTTCAACCCAAAGACTTTGGCGATTACCTTGCTGTAGGTACCAAAAAACGCACCAAGGGGCAAGCCATGTTCTTTGAAGTAGATCGAGAGAAACTTGAAGAGGGTTATTTCCCGCTACATATTATTGAGAAGGAGTGCGTGCCGGGCGCTGACGGTCGCCCCAAACGTTCCAAGTATGTCTCTACCTACCGGGTGCTGGAACACCTGCCTTTGGAGGCTATAAAAAACCTTTATCTCACCACAGAAGATGGGAAAACGTTGGAGATCCAGAAGCAAGAATTTATAGATAGTGAAGAGACACCTCTTCACCTCTACCAGCAATTATGCCCTGTGAATCCACGTGTCGCTAGTAAAATGGGGCCGGTGGAGTATGGTAAATTTATGACCTCTCCTGACAATATTGTGCGCTTTCCAAAGATTGTTTTTGTGGAACTTCGGTTGGGCGAACTGGCTATAAATCCGGTTTCCGGTTATTCAACCAATTTGCCTTACTCCAATATTAACCACATGAGGGATTGCCTGATTGATCTTCGAAACAAAGATACCAAGCCGACCAAAACCATCATTCGGTTTTATAAGGGGGACATCCTTTTCCAGACCATTAAAAATGGTATTTTTATTTCAGACCAGAATAGTACACTCTTCTATAAATACCCCTCTTTGGATGAGCTGCAACGAAACCACTATAGTTGGTGGCGCTCCGCCTATCGCATTGAACCCTATTAGACGTTAGTGAAGGGGATCCACTGTTTTGTATAAGCGATATTGCTTCATGTTTGTTTCAACCCGTTGGTAGTGGTCCAGGGAATCCGGATCATTCTTTCCGGAAGAGAGGTAGTATGTCTGTTTCGATGGGGGAGCAAAACTTAAGCTTACATTCCCATAACGGGAAAAATAACCGTATACTCCCCAGTTAAAGGCGATATTTGGTCCTACGTGAATGGTCTTGTCGTGTCCTACCTCTTCAATGACTTGTTTCACATCGTGGATGACTATGTTGTCTCTCCCCACGCGATTCACCTGGGCTACGGAGAGTCCCACGCTCACGAGTAAGAGTAGAATCCCTCCCCTTTTGAAAAGGGTAAATCCCTTGGATGTGGGAGGGATGGGATCTATAAGTGAACGTATAAAAGGGAGGAACAATAGTGCCAATCCCATGGCGAAGAATGGGTATACCGTTGTGATATAGAAAGGGCGCTGCTTCATACTAACCATAATGGGAAGCACTCCGGCTAAGGAGACGGCAAAGAACAAGAAGAAAGGCGCACGGTTCTGGCGAAAGAGGGAGCCTACACCTGCTCTTTTTCGGACAAAAAGAAGACTCAAGGCGGCTACGCTTACGGGAAAGACAATGCTTTCAAAGAAAGCTCGGACGATGGCCCATCGTGATGATACCGTTTGGATATGCTCAATGCTCCCGATCACCTGCTTTTGTAAGTAGGTTTGCATAAAATGGCGCGCATCGGGTACGAAGAGGTAGAAGACCATGATGGGAAGTAATGTAAACCCTACCCAAAGGAGACTGTCTGTAATCATTTGCATAAAGTGAGGCTTCCGAAGGAAAAGCCACATAAAAAAAGGTAAACTCCACACATAAAGACACGGAAAGCCCTTGGTGAGAAGCCCCAAAGAGAGTGAAAGGCCGGCCAATACCACGCCGTAATAATGTCCCTCGTTTATCCGTTTTCCATAAAAAAAGACGGAAAGAACCACAAAGAGTACCATGGTATTCTCTAACATATTGTTAGCAACACTCCAGATAACTCCCCCGGTAACCACCCAAAAGAGTAAGGGAAGCCACCCGTAGCGTACATCATGGCTCCACTGTTTCCATAGCAATACGATTCCCCCTCCTGTCAGAAGAAAGAGTATAAAGGAGTAGAAACGTTCCACGTAGAGGCTATCCCCAAAAAGACGAAAACAGATACTCTGTAGCCCCAGGGCCAAGGGGGGATGTTCGTAGAACTCCTTAAAGAGGGTTGCGGAAAAATAGGGTTTCCAGAAACTGCCCATCCCCAATGACATATTACGGGAGATGGTGGCATAGTAAAGCCCATCCATAAACATACCTTCCGAAAAGAGTTCCACAGACACTAGCCCCAGCGATAGGGCAAAAACAAACAAGTAGAAATAAAAGAACGTTGTCTCTTTCCTGAAATGACTTTGTCTGTGTGTGTGTTGTATCATGAGTAGTGGGTCTTCTCCAGAGTATATTTTCTTCTATTCAAACCAACGCTTTCCCCGAGCATAGAGGGTATAATGAAGAGTAAAACTAAGTACTTCATTGAGTTGTCCTCGATTAAAAAAGGTTTGTGCATTTCCGGCATGAGCCCGCACCGGGGAGAGAAAAAAGGTGTTGGAATAACGTATGTTTAACTCCCAGTTCATTAAAAAACGAAGGCTTACTCCCAAATCAATGCCGGGATCCAGGAAGTTAAAAGGCCCTCCATAAATATCCTCTTCTTCCCATCCATTTACCATTTCGTAGCTATCCAATAAAAAACCGATACTGGGTCCTACTTCCACGGAGACAAAGGGAGTCCAGTCATAACGATATAAAATGGGGACATTGATGTAATTGAGTACCAATTTATAGTCATATGTGGCTCCGGGAATAGTATCATTGGCTCCTGGAATTTTTCGACTTCCCTTCTGGACAAAATCAATTTCCATCTGTAGCGCTGAACGTTCAGCGATATACAGGTTGGCAAAGGCTCCTGCGTAGATCCCCAACTTATTGGGGCCTGCCAAGTAATCTCCCGAGATCTCCGAAGCGGAGATGCCAGCCAAAAATCCGCCATTAAACTGTTGTGCACGCACCCAACCTACGGATGTCACCATCAAGCATAGCAGTAGTACCAACTTTTTCCTCATCATAATTACTTCTTTTCTCTGTAAAGGTAAGAAAATATCAAATGTACAAATTAAACATAAATTAACATAAGCGTGTTTAATTCTTAATACATTTGTTACGATTGTAAAGCGCTAAAATGGAATGGATAACGAGAAATATAAAATCCTTTTAGTCGATGATGAGCCTGATGTGTTGGAGTTTCTCTCTTATAACCTGAAAAGAGAGGGGTACCGGGTTTTTACCGGAACCGATGGCAGAGAGGCCATTACCTTGGCCAGACAGCTCAAACCACACCTCATTATTCTTGATGTGATGATGCCCAATGTTGATGGAATAGCGGCGTGTGCCGAGATTCGCAAACTCAAAGGGATGGCCTCCACCATTATCATCTTTTTAACGGCAAGAGGGGAAGAGTATAATCAGATCGCCGGTTTTAATGCGGGATCTGATGATTATATCACAAAGCCTATAAAGCCTAAAATACTTATTTCTAGGGTAAAGGCTCTGCTTCGTCGTTATCGGGATGAAGAGGAAACAGACAAACGAATAAGCATAAGTGGCATCGTGATAGATAGGGAGTGTTATGTTGTGGAAAAAGAGAACCAGACTATTACGCTTCCTAAAAAAGAGTTCGAGTTGCTCTCTTTGCTCGTCTCCAAACCCAATAAGGTCTTCACACGTGAAGAGATCTTTGAGCAAGTCTGGGGAACCAACGTCATTGTGGGTGACAGAACCATCGACGTTCATATTCGTAAGATTCGGGAGAAGCTTAACATTGCCAATATCAAAACGGTTAAAGGGGTGGGGTATAAATTTGAGTCGTAATTACGCTCCTTTTCGCCGTAAGAAAGTCCTTATATAAGAAATCCTTAAGCTTTTTTTATGCAATTTAATTCACCAAAGAACTTGGCCCTACTCAACGCAGCAATCCTTGCTGCCGTTACCTTTGTGTTGCTTACGGGATACCACCTCTTATTTCCCCCCCTCTCTCTCCCTGCAATCGCTTCCTTCTCCTTCCTTCTCTTCGTGGCGTCCTTCCTCCTTATTCGCTTCACCTTAGAGCGGTTTTTCTACAAAAAAATCAAGCTCATCTATAAGACTATCCATAATTTCAAACGTCCTAAGGGGCATAAAACCTCCATGATAAATGTCAATGAGGGAGATGTGTTGGAGAGGGTCAATGTGGAGGTTCGGGAGTGGGCGGAGAGTCAACGTCAAAAAATTCGCGACCTGGAAGAGAGTGCTAGCTATCGCAGGGAGTTCTTGGGCAATATCTCCCATGAGTTGAAAACGCCTATTTTTAATATACAAGGATATGTGCTAACCCTGCTGGACGGCGGATTGGAGGATCCCTCCATCAACAAAAAATACCTACTACGGACAGAGCGTAGTATTGACAAAATGATTACCATGGTCAATGATCTAGAGGCAATCAGCAAATTGGAGAGTGGTGAGTTTCAACCCAAGGAGGAGGTTTTCGACCTGATCAAACTTACCCGGGAGGTGATGGAGTCGCTGGAGATTAAGGCTAAACAAAAGCACAATCGGGTGTCCATCAAGGGAACGCATGACCGCCCTCTTTCGGTGCGAGCCGATCGGGAGCAAATCCGACAGGTGATTACAAACCTTATTGACAACGGCATCAAATACAGCAAAGAGAAGGGGGGAAAAACGACCGTCGACTTCTTTGATATGGAAGAGCATATCCTGGTGGAGGTCAATGATGATGGCATAGGGATCTCCAAAGAGGCCCTACCCCGTCTTTTTGAACGATTTTATCGAACAGATAAGGCGCGTTCGCGAAAAGAGGGGGGAACGGGACTGGGCTTGGCCATTGTAAAACACATCATCCACTCCCACAACCAGACCATCCATGTGAGAAGCAAGGAGGGCGTGGGTACCACCTTTGGATTCACCTTAGAGAAAGCGTAAAAAGTTAACGCGACTGAGGCTGCACACGTTTGACGATCACATTTTTATGGTATATAATGGTGCGTATTTTACGCCCCTCTTCGTCGTAAAAGTTCCACTCACCCTCTTTGTTCCCCTCTTTGTAGGTTCCTTCTCCGCTTTTTTTACGGTTGGCGTGGAAGCTGGTCCAGTCTCCTTCGGGTCGATTTTCGCGAAAAGATTGCTCCCGAACGGGGATTCCCGCCTGGTCATAGAAGGTCCATTGGCCCTCCTTGGCATCTTTTTTATAGGCTCCCTTGCAGATGGGGGTACCCCCCTGTGACCACTCTTCCCAGGATCCGTCTCGCATCCCTTCGCGGAAGTTTCCCTGGTACTTCTTTCGACCATTCTGGTACCAATACACAGATTCACCATCGCGTTGGTTGTGGCGATAGTGATTCAGGTATTTCTTCTTCCCATCCTCATACCAGCCCTCCCATCGACCGTGCATCTCTCCTTCATGGAACTCCCCTTGGTAGCTTAGTTGTCCATCGGGGTACCACTGCTTCCAGAGGCCTTGCTCCTTATCGTTCAGAAAGGCACCACGGTGATGAACGCCTCCATGGGGGTACCAGAAGACCCATTCGCCCTCCCTAAGTCCATATTGAAAGCGTCCTTTCTTCCACTTCTCTCCCGACTCGTAATAGTAGATCCACTCTCCATGTCGCACACCGTTACGGAAGGGGCCCGTGCTTCCCAGAGTGCCATCGGGATGATAGAATTTCCACACCCCCTGTTGGAGATCCTTCTCCACAGTTCCCTCCATCTCCGGTTGTCCCGTCTCCCGCCACCAGTAGCAGTATCCTGATAGGCTATCATCCACAAAAGCTCCCTCAAAGGAGGGTACGCCATTTTCGAACCAGCTTATGGCCATCCCCTGTTTCAGCCCCTTTTCGTAGTGTGCTTTTTCCTTCAATATGCCATCGGGGTAATAGTACTTCCAGGTTCCCTGTTTGGCGCCGGCCAACACCTCACCAGCGGATTTTACGACCCCCGTAGCATACCACGTGGAGTCCACTCCATTGTCATAATGACGTACCTTCCACTTGGTGCCGTAGCGATACCAGTAGTGCCACACGCCCACATGTTGCCCCTCCTGCATCCTACCCTGCGACTCCTTTGCCCCGTTCCGATAGTAGGTGGTCCACACGCCGTGCCTCACCGAGTCATTCATTACAGGCCCCTGTGCCATAAGCAGGGTATCCCCCGGATAATAGATGCTTAAACTATCTTGGGAATAGAGCGTCAAAGTACCCAACAGCAAGAATATGGCCATGAAATAATACCTCTTCATCATAATCGGTTTTGCAGACCAAAAGTACATAAACAATTGGAAATAGTGGAACCGGGAGAGGAGGAGCCAGATTAAGGGGGCTTTTCTCCTTTGGGGAAGATGTGTTATCTTTGCCATAGATGGAAACGTATCCGGTAAAAGTATTGCTTGCCTTTGGGGAGACCTTTCGGGGGAATCCGGAGATACACCGGTGGCTCATGGAGAATGGCTATCCGGAATTGGGGCTGCTGTCCAGTTGTATCCGCGGTGATATGCGTGCCTTCGACTGGCTGATGAAAAATGGTTACCCGGAATTGGCTGCACTGGATAGTGCCATCGACCATAAAACGGAGGCTTACCTATGGTTGCGCAATAACAATTTTGAGGTCCTGGCTGCTTTTGCTGATGCTTGCAACCGCAAAAAAGAGGCGGCGGAGTGGTTGAGGGCACGCGACCTGACGATCTTCCTACACCTGGCGGATCGCATCAACGAGTTTCGTGACAATCAGTATTTTGACTATCACAAACGTCGGTTCTAATGCGGGTTCTGTTTCTAACTAGAGTCCGTCTATAAAATCCGACTTCTTCGTTACGCTTGTCTTCCAAATGGTCATTTACCCCAGTAAACTCCCCTATTTCAGCCTTCGCAAGCCTCGAATTCGAACTTTCTAGACAGCCTCTTCTCAAAACGCGGACTTTGTGGACAGACACTAACTACACTTGCTGTAGCCACAGTCGCTACAGATCAGACACCCCTCCTCAAACACCAGGCTTCCCTTGTTGCCACATTCCGGACACTCCTCTTCCTCCAATGATTTGGTTCCGTTTTTGATATACTTTCTCAGTGTTCGAACCACCCCATTTTTCCAGGTGTTGATGGAGTCATCGTCCAGGGTAAGGTTTTGAATCAGGTCCACTGCAAAGGGGATGGGCATACCATGCCTGAGGATGCCGGAGATCAGCCGGGCATAATTCCAGTACTCTTTATCGAAGGAGCGGGATAGCCCTTGCATGGTCACTTTGTATCCCTGTTTATCCTCAAAGACGAAGTCATATCTCGCCTTTCGTTTTCCCTCTTCCCGTTCCTTAACCACCCAACCCTTCTCCACGTAGGGTGGCATAAAGAAGTCGTCGGAAAGGCCGGTGAAGATCTCATAGGGCTTCCCATCCAAAAGGCCCACAACGGCAATCCACTTGGTGTAGTTGTTTTGGAAACGTACAATATCCGCCTCTAATGTTTTGGGGCGTGTGGGAGCCTTGGTCTCGTGAAAAACACTCTCTTCCTCTTCCTGTTTTTGGGAGGTATCTACCAGCACTCCTGAGCGGCTCCCATCCCGGTAGATAGTCATTCCCTTACACCCTGATTCCCACGCTGTCATATAGATGTCACTCACCAACTCCTCCGTGGTACTTTGGGGAATATTTACCGTAACGGAGATGCTATGATCTACCCATTGCTGGATGGCTCCCTGCATCTTCACCTTGGAGACCCAATCGATGTCGTTGGCGGTAGACTTGTGGTAGGGCGATTGAGCGATTACTGCTTCAAGTTGCTCATCGCTCATCTGCTTAACCTCCTCGATATCGTAGCCATTGACCTCCAGCCACACAAGGAATTTATGATGGAAAACCCGATACTCTTCCCACGTATCCCCCACTTCATCGGTAAAAGATATCTTCACATTTTTATCATTGGGGTTCACCTTCCTCCTTCGGGTATAGGAGACCATAAATGCAGGCTCTATTCCTGAGGTAGTTTGCGTACAGATACTCACAGAGCCGGTGGGGGCAATGGTCAGCAGCGCAATGTTTCGGCGACCGTAACGGCGCATCTCCTCCAGTAGGGCAGGGTCACTCTCCCCGATACGTAGGATCATGGGATTGTGTTGCTCTTTGTCAAAGTTATAGAGGGGGAAGGCACCACGCTCTTTGGCCAGCCTCACCGAGGCACGATAGGCCTCTATGGCAAGGAGTTTATGCACATCCGAAGAGAACTCAATGCCGAGATCCGAACCGTACTGTAATCCCAATGCGGCCAGCATGTCGCCTTCGGCCGTGATCCCGATACCGACACGTCGCCCCTGCAAACTTTTTTCCCGGATATTTTCCCATAGTTTACGTTCAATACGTTTTGTTTCGGCCTCTTCAGGATCCTCCTCTATTTTACGCAAGATGGCATCTACCTTCTCCACCTCCAGATCGAGGATGTCGTCCATGATACGCTGGATATAATGAACATGTTGTACAAACTTATCCGTATCGAAACGGGCCTTTGCGGAGAAGGGGTTCTCCACATAACTATAGAGGTTCAAAGCGATGAGACGGCAACTGTCGTAAGGACACAAGGGGATCTCTCCGCAAGGGTTGGTAGAGACGGTGGTAAAACCGTGGTCAGCATAACAGTCGGGAACAGATTCCCGGATAATCGTATCCCAGAAAAGAACACCTGGTTCTGCCGAAGCCCATGCATTATGGATGATTTTATCCCACAGCTTACGTGCGTCGACCTCCTTCACCACCTGTGGGGAAGAGGAGTCTATGGGGAACTGTTGAGTAAAGGGTTTATTTTCCTTTACAGCCTTCATAAATTCATCGGTCAGTTTTACGGAGATATTGGCTCCGGTAACTTTGCCTTGTTGGAGCTTGGCATCAATGAAACGTTCTGCATCGGGGTGTTTAATGCTGATGGAGAGCATCAGTGCTCCCCTTCTTCCATCCTGTGCCACCTCCCGGGTGGAGTTGGAGTAGCGCTCCATAAAGG
Source organism: Bacteroidota bacterium (assembly GCA_002748065.1). Classification (GTDB taxonomy): domain Bacteria; phylum Bacteroidota; class Bacteroidia; order Bacteroidales; family BM520; genus BM520. The sequence goes on along the minus strand of PDRJ01000031.1, from coordinate 122,157 downwards.
GGACGATCCCGGTGGAGGTGAGGGCGGTATTTTTTACAGGACTTCCTGTGGGCCTGATGTGGCTTAGGTCATGCCCCACGCCACCACGGCGTTTCATCAACTGAACCTGTTCTTGGTCGATCTTCATAATGCCCCCATAGGAGTCGGCGCTTCCCGGATTGCCAATCACAAAGCAGTTTGAAAGGGAGGACACCTGAAAGCGGTTTCCAATGCCTGACATGGGGCTTCCTGCCGGAACCACATGATTAAAGTTCTTCAACAGCCCATAAATCACCTCTTCCGGCAAGGGGTTTGGGTATCTTTTCTCTATGCGGGCAATCTCAGCGGCCAGGCGGTGATGCATGGCATCCGGTGACTTCTCGTATAGGTTACCTTCGCTATCCTTCAACGCATATTTGTTGACCCATACACTCGCAGCCAACTCATCGCCCTTAAAATAGCGCGTTGCCTCGGCCAAAACCTCTTCGAAGGTATATCTTTTAAGCTCCGCGGTCTCCTCCGGGATATTTTGTGCCCCTGCTTTCTGCTGCGCTTTAACAACGGGTTGATCTTTGGCTCGGTCTTCGGGAACGGCAAGGGGGGATCCCTCCTGTGTGGAATTCCCTTCGTGGGTACCCTCCTCTTCCATTTGAGAAAATAGATCTGTTGCGAAAGTTTTTTTGCTTGTACTACTCATAAGGCTGGGCTCTTCAGGTTGGGAATAGAAACTACCTCACCCCTCTCGATCCATAGGCACGAAGAGGAACGATTCCGTAGCGTATTCTGGTGATTTCTCCGAACAAATATACGATGAAATCGCCCCTTTATGGGATTTATTTATTAACAAAGAACCAACAAAAAAAGGAAAGAGGAGGAAAAATATTAGAAGTCCAGTCCCAGACCAAAGTACCACTTGGCAGGCAAGATCTCCTGATCCTGCACGCCCCAGCTGCAATCCAAGCGCACAAAATATCCCAGCAAGCGGGTTCTGACCCCCAGGCCGTAGCCGGCCACGATGGGTTCTTTCTGCACATTGACGATTACCCGAAGGGTACCATCCTCATACTCTTCCCGATAGAGGGCATTCTCGTCACTGTAGGGACTCAACCCGGTCCATGCCGTCCCCACATCACAGAATCCTACAATCTGGAAATTTTTAAGAAACTCTCCAGAGATCGGCCGATTGATGAGGTATTGAAAGAGGGGCCAGCGAATCTCTGAGTTAAAGAGAAGGAAGGTATTTCCATTTCGGATGTTTTGATCAAACCCGTGCATATTGGTAGCCAGTGTCTGGTACACATAATGGGTTTCATCGCTCACCGGTGTATGGGTATCAAAACGGGCACCAATCCAGTTATTGACGCCGCCCATGTAATAGATCAGGCGGTCTGTTCCAAAAGAGGAGGAGCCTGAGAGGCGGTTGGCCCAGATCAATGTGCGGTGAATCCGGTCGTAACGGCGATAGTCAAAGCCCCACACATAGAGGTTGTGGAAGGTGTTGTCCACCAACTGGTAATATTCGCCAAAAAGTTTAAAACGAGTTCCCAGAAGGATATTATCCATCAACTTATAGCTGTTATCAAAGACCAACTCTCCCTTTAGGCCGGCCCAATTGCGCACCACGTTGGGACGTACCAATTCCTGGGGACTGGTGGCGGGATAGACGATCTTATCACTTCGCAAAATACCTGTAGCCGCTACATACAGTACCCTGTTTAATGGATAACTCAGCTTATAGAGCAATTCATGGTTCCTGAATTTAGCGGCATAACCGTAGGAGGAGCCTCCTGTCAGGTAGACGAAGTCGGCTTTACGGTGGAGAATAAGCTCCTTATCCAGTTGACCCGAAAGATCGGCATAATTCAGGATGTATTCGTTGTTGGTGAGGGCTCCTCCCAACTTAACACCTCCAATGATCCGATAATCCTCCAGCACATCGGTTACGCCAATCTGTGTAAAAATATTGAATCCTGTATTGAGGTAGATGGGAGACCCTCCACCGGAGAATTGTTGGTAGGTGTAATTCAGTGAGTTAAAGTCAACCTGTGTCACCATCTCATTCAAAGAAAACTGTACGTAGTAGTTGCGTTTATCTTCCGGCTTAAAGAGGTCCTGCCGGGGCTCCGGGGCGAAGAGGAGCGAGTCGGGAGTCACTAAAAAGGGGGTCTCTGCAGAGAGGGAGTCGGTCCCTTTGCCTTCTCCCCAGCGGTCATAAAGAGGGAGTCCGGGAGAGCGGTCGGGCTCGTAAACAGAGACGAAGTGTTTACGGTCTCTTTTTCTCGTTTTCTTTCCGCCCTCTTCTTCCTCTTTACGCAACACCTCATCCATATAGACCGTATTTGTCAATCCTTTCTCTCCAAACTGTTGCGCCGATTTACCGTAGTAGGTGTAGTACCTTTGATCGTGGAAGAGTATCTCGGCCAACATCCCCGACCGGGGGTCATAGTGATAATCATGGACCCCACGGGAATAGTCACTTACGGGATAGCTTCTGGAGGCGTAACGATAGTGGGCAATGGTATCCACGTAAGCCAGGGTGCTGTCCACCTTCACCACATAACGGTTGGTCACCCCTGACGCATCGGAGAGAAACAGGTATTGCCCTCGTCCCACTTCCAGAGGAGCGGTCTCGTTGGCATGGGGTGTACGGGTAATCCGGCGTAATGTTCCCCCCTTGAAGGGATAATCCATCAAAAAGAGGTCATTGGCAGGCCGCAGCCCCAACCCTTTGAGGGAATCCATGGAGGGTAAGAGGGTGTCGGAGACCCTGTTGGAGGCAAAAAGAATGCGGCTCATTCCATCCACAAAACGCGGATGAAGATCATTGTACACATCATTGGTCAGTTGCATGTTGGAGCCGGAGGCGATATCATAAATAAAGAGGTCGCTATGACCCCGTTTTACGGCCGAAAGCAGCAGTTTCGAACCATCAGGGCTGTACGAAATATCCAGGACTTGCTGGTAATTCACTAAGTTGATCCGTTCTTTCTCCCTCTCTTCCACATGGTAGAAATAGAGCCTCACCACCCCCTTCTCGATGGTGACAATGGACAACAGGGCACCGGAGGGGTGCCACGCTAACAGGGGATAGGTCTCATCCACCTTTTCGTTTAGACGATTCCCTCGCGACAGTACTCTTTTTCGCTTTCCGGTGGCCAAATCCTTCAGATAAACTACATACTTTCCCGCCTCATTGTAGGAGTAGGCAAGATACCGTCCTCCGGGACTCACCCGCACCCGGTTATAGACAAAGTGTTTGTTGGGTTTTTCCTTCAATAGCGTGGATTCGGGAAGCCGGGAGGTGTTCTTGTCTAAGCGGTAACGGTCGTTATAAAAGGCCTCCCACTGATTGATCAGATTTTTGAAGGAGAGGTCCAGCACATAGGAAAAGCCCACCTGTGTGTTTCGTCCCATCTTCGATAAAAAGACGATATCGGGGATCACGGACTCCCCGTAAGTGGCGGCAATAAAAAACCATAACGAGTGTCCGGCCAGCCGCGCATCTTCTCCCCGAAGGTGATTGAACCGTCGAAACCTCCCGGACAAGAAGTTATCTTTGGCCCGGTCATCCATCTCCGTACTCCACGGAATGGAGAGGAAAGAGACCAACCCATCGATGTACCAGGAAGGGAAATTTTTCAGTGTCGCATTCTTAATCTGGCTTCCCACAGATCCCCCTTGGGTCATCTGATCAATCAAAACCCGGGCAATGCCGGCACGAATTTGCTGCTCAAAATGGGTGATGTCTCCATCAAAATAGAGAAAAACCTTGTTGTCAAGAATATGGGTGATACCCCCGGTGTTGTACTGCTGTCCGGTCATGTAGCCGATATTGCTCTGCTTAAGGTCATCGAGGGTATTATAGACGATGAAAATCAGTTTATCATCAATCCGTGTCTCCAGTCTTTGTTCAATCTCTTCGATGTAGGCGTCGGTATAGGCGGCAGCATGATTGGCAAGCATCTCTCCGCCCCGGTAGAAGTAGGTATCAAAACGCTCATAACGGTTGTAGAACCACACAAAATCCCGATATTGTACTCGTTTGCGGCCAAACTCCATCTGCGACCCGTTATAAAACTGGGCAGAGGCCACCCGGGGGAGCATCGTCAGGAACAACGCTCCAAAGAGCCACAACCACAAACAACATCTCATACGCATAGGCAACACGCGGTGTTTTTATGCGGAAGGTTAGACCCCGTAAGGGGGAGACACTTCCAACCTACGAAATTACAAAATAATGGTTAGCCCTTACACGAAAAGCTGAAAAACCTCTTTGGGGTTCATCTCCTATCCACCTCAAGGAGGGATTCAAACCTGAAACCACCATAGAGAGACCCTTGGGTCGGAGTACGCCTCAAGGGAGCACGTTTTTTTAACGGTCTATGGGTTCTTTTTACCCTAAGAGCGCTTATCTTTGCCCCAAAAGCGCCATGTCCAGTATAAAAACCTTCGTATTTAATGCCTTTCAGGTAAACACTTATCTTCTCATCAATGAACACAATGAGGCCATCCTTATTGATGGGGCCAATTATGAATCATCTGAGGATCAACACCTGTTGAATTATATTACGGATCACGGAATCACCCTCTCCCGACACCTGCTCACCCATGCGCATATCGATCATATTCTGGGATGTCGATTTGTGGAAGAGCAGTGGAAGATCAAACCGGAGATGCACCGTGACAGCCTCTTTTTATGGGATGGAGCTGAAGAGTCGGGAAGCCTCTTTGGGTTTCGTTTCAACCGTCCCTCTCCTCCGGAGGTTTTTTTGGAAGATGGTGCTACCCTCTCTTTGGGCGCGATGGAGATCCGGGTGCTACATACCCCTGGCCATGCCGATGGAAGCCTCTGTTACTACCTTCCCCAGGAGAAGGTCCTCTTTAGCGGAGATGTTCTTTTTGCCGGCAGTGTGGGGCGCACTGACCTGCCCACCGGGGATATGGGGTTGCTGTTACGCTCTATCAAGACCAAGCTACTTGCCCTCCCCGACGACACGGTAGTGCTTCCGGGGCACGGCCCCTCCACCACCATTGCGTTGGAGCGTCAAAACAATCCCTTCCTCTCTTAGTGTTGGGAGGCGTTGCAGAAAGAGATGCCGCTCCAAAAATGAACCATAAGAGAACGTACCCTTGCACAATTGGTGATTTAATTGCCCACCGTGTCTGCAGGGAGCTGGAAGATATCGGCTTTGTGAAGGGGACGGAGGGGTTGAAGCCAACGGAACCCTTGTAATATACGTTCCTCCAAAGGCAGTTTCTCCGGAGGGTAGAGAGGGGCTTTGGGCTTTTTCAGGTAGGCTATCCGTTTTACCCGATTATCGGCTATCCATATCTTCATATCCTCCGACGTTGCCTTGTTAATCCCCACCAGGTGACCCTCCTCATCGCGTAGGTAGTAGAGGGTATGTGCCTGCTCGTTGACCCTCACCGTATGCAGTTTGTTATGGGCAAACAGCGCCGTCATATTTTTCCCTTTCACTTGGTTAAATTGCGTCGTATCATCCAGGGAGACGATGAAGGAGCTATTGGCCAGGGTCAACGAACTAACGGCACCATCCTGCAGGAAGATGGCGATGGTATCGGCGGTCAGTTGGTTCTCTTCCGACCACAATACGGGATTCTGATACAGCACGATGGTACTATCGGCAAAGCCATAAGAGAGGGAGTCACACATTCCCTGGATATCGTCACGATAGAATTTCACGCCCAACCAACAGATCATCTGCTCCACTTGACGGGTACTATCGTTAAAGTAGGTCTTCAGGGTATCTGCGTGAAGGTAAAGGGTATCGCGTTTTTCATACAACATGGCTACGGCGCTGTCGGTAACATAGCTAAACCCTTTATTCCGGGCGTACTCTGCGTAGTGCCCCACAATCTCCACGCGCTGCACCGTATCCAACAGATGGACATTGCGGAAGGCTTCGCCGTATTCGGCGGCTTTGTTATAAAAGACACTATCCGCTTTTAGGATCTGTTCCTCATAATAGATGATCACCTTTTCTGAGAGCCGGCAGCGCTCTTTTTTCGTGTCGTAAAAGCCCTCTTCACAATAGATCCTATTCGCTTCACTGTGGAGGGAGGCCGGCCCATGGAAATAGAGAATTTCACGTTGGGTATCGTATCGTAAGGTATCACTCCGGGTGGTATAGTCCGGTCCGGTGACGACCACACTATCGTTGAAAAACAGCATCTGTTCTTCGGTGAGATAGGCCCCATATACACTGGTTAATGTATTCTCGTCGTTGAGGATTCTCCCTCCGGTGGTATAGTAGGCCACCCTTTTGTTGCGGTCATAGAAGAGCGGATCGGCATAGAGTGTGGTGGAGGGGTCTTGCAGTTTCACCCTGCCACGCATCACCACGATGCGTGTGTTTCCATCGTAGCTCAGCCGGTTGCCCCACAGGTTCACGGTATCATGGTCAACCACATGCACATTCCCAAAGGCATCCAGGTTATTCTTTTTTTCATTGAGATAGGCGGAGTCGCAATAGAGATAGGCTTCCTCGTGTTTGAAAACAGCATTTCCTCGTATGATGGTCACGTCGGGCCCTATCTCTTTATCATAAGCCCACTCGTCGCCGGAGACAATCTCAATACGTACATGCTCTGCCTCTTGGGATTGTGTTCTTCCCCCAAGGGTTAGCAACACACAAAAAACCAGCAAAACCAATCTATCCATAAGGCGTGTTTAACGACGTTGTCGTCGATTTATAAACCACAAAGCTACAACATATAACCCATACACCGCAAAGGGAAGGCGTGTTTTTGGTGGGAGAGGGTATCTCTCGTCCCTCCCGCCACATTATCACATTAAGCAGCGCCGGAGGAGACAAGAAATTTCCATAGGAGCTATTTTTTTAATTAAAAAAACTCCTTACATTTGGCCTTCTTATAAAAAAGGCATTAAACTTTGTTCCTCCATGAAAAAGAAATTCAACCCACGTGCCAACTACGAATCTACACTTCATAAGATCGGTTATGTTCCTATACACCAAGCCACACAAAAGACCTATGATACCATCGGTTTTATGGCAGGATTGGAAGTGCATCAACAGTTAAAGACCAAAAAAAAGCTCTTCTGTCACTGCCCGGCAGGCGTATTCCACGGCCATGAAGCGTATGATGCCGAGGTGATCCGTCACATGCGTCCCACCCTCTCGGAGTTGGGAGAGTATGACGGTACCGCTCTTATGGAGTTTAAAACGCGAAAAGAGATCATTTATCGCATTAAAAATGAGACCACCTGTACCTATGAGGTGGATGACACCCCTCCTTTCCCCATCGACAGGGAGGCGTTGGAGATTGCTCTTAAGATCTCCATGCTCTCCAAGCTCAACATTGTGGGAGAGGTGCATATTACCCGAAAACAGTATCTTGACGGAAGTATCCCTACTGGATTCCAACGAACCGCTATCCTCGGGGTGGAGGGATCGATTCCATTGAAAAACAAGACGGTAAGACTGATTCAACTGAGTATCGAAGAGGATAGTTGTCGCGAAATTAGCGATATCGGACACACCCGGATCTACAAGACCGACCGTCTTGGTATGCCCCTGATTGAAACGGTTACCTACCCCGATATGGTGAACCCTGACGAAGTGAAGGAGGCCGCGCAATATATCCGTTTCCTTAACCGCTCCACCGGCTTGGTACGAACCGGGATGGGAGCCGGCCGCGAAGATGTAAACGTGAGTTGTAAAGGGGGAACTCGCATCGAAGTGAAGGGGGTAGCCCACAACGCCTGGATCCCACGTATCACGCATATCGAGTGCTTTCGACAATGGGCACTCCTCCATATTCGTGATGCCATCAACCATTACGGCTCCAAGACGTCTTGGAAGATGACCCACAAGAAGCTCAATTTCTACGACTATAAGTTCAACCATGCCGTGTTGCAACAGGCGCATTCCCGCAAGGAGAAGTTTATTGCGGTCAACCTGCCAGGATTTAAGGGCCTCTTATCTCACTTCACCCAGCCGGAAAAGGTTTTTGCCGATGAAATCCGGGATCGCTTGAAGGTCATTGCCTGTATCGAAAAGCCCAACATGGCCTCTTCCGAGGACCTAACGCCCATGATTACGGAGGAGGATTTCTGTCGTATTCGTGAAATGCTTGGTGCCCGGGAGGAGGATGCCCAAGTGGTTTTCTGGGCTCCCCCGGAAGATGTTGAAACGGCTTTGGAGACCATCGAAGAGCGTTGTCTTATGGCCTTTGACGGCGTACCCAAGGAGACCCGCAAGTACCTTCCGGACTGCACCACCATTTTTGAGCGGGTGCTTCCCGGAGCCGATCGTATGTACCCCGACACGGACTCCGCACCGATTCCTTTGGAGGAAGAGACCCTCGCACAACTGCGTAGTTCCCTCCCCTCTGACATCCACGACCGTTATCAGCAAATGCAACAGTGGAATATTCCCGAAGATACCTACACCTACCTCTTCCGGAAAAACCTCTTCCCGCTTATTCAAAGAACCACGGAAGAGCTTGCCATAAGCCCCCGGTTTATGGGGACATTCCTGGGGCATCACCTGAAGTATGTGGAGGGACATGCTGCCACCAGGAAGCCGTTCAATGTGGATCTTATTTTCGACCTGATGAAGTTCCTGAAAGAGCATAACCTTCAACTTGAATTGGCCAAAACCATGATCCCCATCCTCTATGAACATCCTCAGATGGATTTTGAGTCCATTCTCACCTCCATCCACTTTAAAAAGGTGGAGGCCGCAGACCTGTTCCTTCAAATTCCATTCTTCAAAGAGAAGTATGCCAAAGAGCGGCGGAAAGAGGATAACAGATGCGAGACAAACTGGATCATGGGGCAGATGCACCGCATGGCATTGGGTAACATCTCCCTAAAATTACTACGTAAAGAAATTGAAAAACAGCAATAACAGAAACAACCATGGGCAACGATATATTTCAAGGATACAAAGGGGAGGCATTGAATGTCCTCAAAAAATATAATACCCGGGTGTGGGGACAAGCGGAGATTGAAACCACGAGAGGAACCTTCAAAGGGACCGTACTTCCTCGTGCGGAGAACGATGATGATAAACATATTGTCCTGAAGATTGAAACGGGGTATAACATCGGAATCGATATTGATACCATCACCGCGATGGCCGAGACCGGCTACAAAAAGGCCAACTATAAGATTCCGGAGAAGGAGTTCCCCTATACGGAGGGATTACCGCAGGTGAAGCTTTTTGGTACGGGAGGCACCATTGCTTCTCGCTTAGACTACCGTACCGGTGCAGTGATTCCCGCCTTCTCTCCTGGAGAGCTCTATGGTGCAGTGCCGGAGTTAGCCGACATCTGTAACCTGGAGACGGAGAAGGTCTTTGCTGTCTTTTCGGAGAATATGGGACCCACCCAATACGTGGCCTTGGCCAAGGCCATTGGTAAAGAGATTGAGAAGGGGGTGGATGGCATTGTCATAGGACATGGTACAGATACCATGCATCATACGGGGGCGGCCCTAACCTTTATGGTTCAGAACTCCCCGGTACCTATCGTCCTTGTGGGGTCACAACGTTCTTCAGACCGTCCCAGCTCCGATGCCGCCCTCAACCTTATGCATGCCATGACGGCGGCGGGCCATGGCGATATTGCCGAGGTGATGGTCTGTATGTTTGGTCCTACCTCCGATGAGTATGGCCTGCTGCATAAAGGAACCCGGGTACGCAAGATGCACTCCTCCTATCGCTCCACCTTTCGCACCATCGGCGACACTCCCCTTGCCATGATTACGCGAAAGGGGGTTACACCTATCAAAAAGGATTATCGTCCCCGGCGCAAGGATAAGGATGTGAAGATTTTGCCCTACTTCTCCGATAAGGTGACCATGCTCTACTACTACACAGGAATGAAGCCTGATGTGTTGGATGCCTTGGTGGATGCCGGATACAAAGGAATTGTCTTTGTGGGGACCGGGTTGGGGCACGTGAACAAGGAGCTCTACCCTGCCATTGAACGGGCTCACGAGAAGGGCGTACACATGTATATGACCCTGCAAACCCTTTGGGGCTATGTGCACATGTTTGTGTATGATACGGGGCGCGATATGATGGCCAAAGGGATTATCCCTGCCGGAAATATGCTCCCGGAAGTGGCCTATATCAAGTTGGGATGGGCCTTGGGACAGACCGACGACCCCGAAGAGGTGAAACGGCTTATGCTTACCCCGGTTAATGATGAAATCACCGAACGTGAACCCTACAACGGATATCTTGTATACCAAGGTGGTGTTCCGGAAGTAGAAGCGTTTATCCGCAATGTGCACAAGTAAACGAAAGACTCTGCTCGTTGCTCTTAGGAGCATTCTTCTGCCACTGGCCCTCTTGGGGATCCTGCCGCTGACGGTTCCGGCACAGCAGCAGATAACCTATATGCAGTATAACCTGTTGAACTACGGTAATCTCACCTCTTACTGTACGGGATCTAACAACAACCTGGAAGCTAAAAAGGAGGCTTTGCGGGTTATTTTGGACTACATCCGTCCGGATATCCTGGCGGTTAACGAAGTGGGAGAAAGCAGCTACAATGCTACGGAACTGCTTGATGAGGTGCTCAATGCAAATACCTATGGTGTAATCTATCAACGTGCAGATAGGACCAATATCGCAAATAGTGATTTGATTAACCTCTTCTTCTACAACCAGGAGAAGCTGAAGCTGAAGCGTCAACAGGTGGTTCAGACGTTTATCCGGGATATTAACTACTACCAGTTGTACCGTGCGGGGGAGATCGCGCACCGGGGCGATACCTCCTTCCTGCACTGCTTTGTGGCTCATCTCAAGGCGGGGCGCGACAGTGAGGATGAGGAAAAACGGGCCCAAATGATCCGTAACCTGATGGAATATGTGGAAAACAACGAATTGACGGAGGCGGTACTTTTTAGCGGCGACATGAACTTTTATGATGGGGAAGAGGAGGGGGTGACCACCCTTTTGGAGTACCCTGACGAGCAGCTTCGTTTTCAGGATCCTATCCAACAGGTGGGACGATGGCACAACAACAGCCGCTATGCGCCGTTCCATACGCAAAGTACCCATAGCAATAGCAACGGATGTGCTTCGGGAGGGGGAATGGATGACCGCTTTGACTTTATCTTTATCAACGAGAGTATTGCCCGGGGGCTCCATGGAGTATCCTATGTGGAAGAGAGCTATCATGCCGTGGGCAACGATGGCTTACACTTCAACAAAGGCCTCAACGAGGGGCCTGTAAACCAGGATGTACCGGAAGAGATTCGGGATGCTCTTTACGAAATGAGTGATCACCTGCCCGTGGTGATGGAGCTACAAATGGCGAAGAGCCACGAAATAACCGAATTTGCTTCTGCATACCCCAAGATCTATGTAAACAACCCCGTGAAGCGCGGTGAAACCATTCGCCTCTCATGTCTTACGCGAAGCCATGCCCACTACACCCTGCAATTGGTAGATTTAATGGGTAGGGTATGGGTGGAGCGCACCGGAATACTCCCTGTAGGACACACGTCGTTACGCCTTCGGACTCCCGAAGCCACCGGGGTCTTTCTGCTTGTTTTTCGGGTTAACAGCAATAGCGTGATCACTCGGAAGATGCTTATTCAGACGAAGCGTTAACAGTGATTTATCCAACCAACTTGCAGACCAGCGCTGCTGGCCATAAAAAGTAATCCACGCGGCAACAAAACCGATCATGCCTCCCATCAGGGTATCCCATAAAAAGTGTTGGGATAGGTAGACCCTTGAGAAGGCAATGGAAGCCGCCAAAAGGACGAAAAATACCGAAACCATTTTATTTCTCGTGAACAGGGCAAGGAGAATAAAGAGTGCATAAGCTGAAGCCGAATGTCCTGAAGGAAAACTCATGGTGAAGTGGTAATGGACCCCTTCTACCAGGTTTAAGGGAGTTTCGAGGGCCCGGAAATAGGGAACCGGGCGTATGGTTTCGGCAAAAAACAGACGTTTCATCAATTGAGATACCACCCCTGAACCGAGGAAGGAGAGTGCCAATGACAAGGCGTACCGAAAGCGGATAAAGAGGGTCACTAAAATAAGGGCAAGGGCAAACAGACCATCTCCGGCATAGGTTAAAAAGTAGAAAATAAAGTCACGAACAGGACCATTCCATCCATTGATGGCCAAATGAATCTCCTCTTTCTTCCACAATAAAAGCATGGCCGCTTTAAGGCCAAAAATTAAGCCCACCGGAATCAGTACTTTGTAAGGTCTGTCTCTTTTCACGATTCATAAAAGTTTCTCAGCACTATTCGAAGAGGATCATCCCCCCCATTATGAGTCCCATTCTTTTCCATCACTCCTCCATATAACCCAAAATATCCAGCATGTGATCCACCGATTGCTCATTACGAAAAACATAATCCACAAAATTGCCCTTCTCGTCCCGGTCGATGATCACATGTCGGGGGGAGGGAATCAGGCAATGCTTAATGCCCCCATATCCGCTAATGGAGTCCTGGTAGGCTCCCGTATGGAAGAAACCAAGGTAGAGCGGCTCTTTGGCATGGTCGGAAAAGCGCGGTAAGAGGATCTGTTGGTTTAAATCCTCGGAGTTGTAGTAATCGGAGTGGTCGCAACTAATACCTCCAATGTTCACGCGGGTATATTCGTTATCCCACTTATTGATGGGCAACAGGATAAATTTCTCATGAATAGACCATGCATCGGGGATCGTATTCATGAGGCTATTATCCACGATGTACCAACGCTCAGTATCATTTTGTTGCTTCTGCTCGATGACGCTAAAAACGATGGCGCCCGATTCGCCCACCGTATATTTTCCAAACTCGGTAAAGATATGCGGGTCCGGCACATTCTCCGCCTGGCAAGCATCCTTAATATTCTGTACGATCTCTCGGATCATATACTCATAATCGTATTCAAACCCCAGGTTATTCCGAATGGGAAAACCGCCTCCAAGGTTAAAGGAGTCCAACGAAGGGCTCTGTCGTTTCAATTCAATATAGAGCTTAAGGGCTTTTTTAAATTCACCCCAGTAGTAAAGACTATCTTTAATCCCTGAATCTACGAAGAAGTGTAACATCTTCAGCCTAAAGCGAGGGTTGTCCTGAATACGCTTTCGGAACAGCTCTCCCATTTCGTTATGTCGAATGCCCAACCGGGAGGTGTAGTAGGCCGACTGGGGTTCTTCATCCACGGCCATACGCAGCCCCAGGTTTACCACCTGATCTCCGGCTACCTGTTCTAACCGGTCAAGCTCTTTGGGACTATCCAACACAATGATGCTATTCTTAAAGCCATCCTTCTGCATCTTGAGGATCTTTTGAAGATACTCTTTGGATTTATAGCCGTTATGCACGATGATGGTAGACTTATCCAGTTCTCCTTTGCGGTAGAGCTTATTGATCAAGTCGATATCAAAGGAGGAGGAGGTCTCCAGGTTGACCTTATGTTTTAGTGCCACATTCACCACATGATGGAAGTGGCAACACTTGGTACAGTAACAAAAATGGTATTTCCCCTGGTAGTTATTGGCTTTGATAGCCCTGTTAAAAAGGTTCCGTGCCCGCTTTATTTGTTCGCCGATACGCGGGAGGTAAATTAACCGAAAGGGGGTGCCATACTTCTGGATAAGGTACTTCAACGAGACCCCGTGGAAGGTCAAATATCCATCCTGCAAGTCAAATCCCTCCTGGGGAAAATAATAACTCTGTTCTATGAGATCGAAATAGGTGTTCTTCATCGTCGATAAATGGTACTCATAACTATATGGGGACAAAAAAACAACAAAAATCAATAACCCTCTTCGAGGGGTGGCTATTTCTTCACAAAAATGTACGAAACAAGGTTTTTTTCATCCATAAATCCCCATTCGTCCATGCTGAGCTTCTCAGCAGCCCCCAACGATCTTTGGTCTCTTCTCAAAACGCTGACTTTATGGACAGGCACTAAAGTAGGAAAAAATAGCATAACTTGCTCTTTCGTTCCCCAAAAAAATCCGGTACGCTTCTATCCGGAGGGGGAGGGATGATGGTAGATTATGTTATCTTTGCCTGAAAATATGACAACGATGAAAAGGATAATGATTATGGCCCTTATGGGGGCATTTTTGGGATTGATCTCTTGCAATAAGGAGAAGATCCAACAGTTTATCTACGCCGGTGAGAACTCCGGTGATTACCTCACCTATGTAGAAATTGATCCTCCGGCCGTACTCAACATGGAATATCCCTCCACTGAAAAAACACACAGAATCGATATCGATAAGGATGGCGAAACGGATCTCACCTTTACGTTTGTCGGAAGCGGTACCCTATTAGGGCATTTGGCCTTCGATATGAAGGTTACTCCGGGGAAAGGCACGGAGATCTGTTCCGGTTCGGAAGCTACCTTGGCGGCACAGCTTAGCGAGAACAGGAAAATTGACGAGAATCTTAGTTGGGCCAATCGCGTGCTGACCATGCATTCGTACAACTACACTGTAGGGGAAGAGGTTAAGTTAGAGGGTGACTGGATTGACCCAGGAACTTCGTATATCGGTTTTCGTAAAAAAAATAAGCGTATTTATCAATATGGCTGGGTGGAAGTGAAGATGGATGTGACCGGTATTTCCTGGGTGGTTAGCTCTTATGCCTACATCCACAAATAGCGTCCGTATAGAAAGTTCGACTTCTTCGTTATGCTTGTCGTCCAAAGGGTCATTAATGTTATGGAGTAATGGAGCTCTTGGGGATTGTTAACCGGTACGTTGTTATTTTTTGGAGCCTTACGGAAGAGATGGCCCCCTGGCTTTTGTTGGGGTTTCTTTTCGCCGGAATCTTAAAATCTTGGTTTCCGGAGAGTATTGTACGGAAATATTTGGGAAGGGAGAATCGTTTTGCGGTGATCAATGCAGCGATATTGGGGGTTCCGTTGCCGCTCTGTTCGTGTGGGGTGATTCCCGCTGGGGTCTCCCTCTATCGCAATGGGGCAGACAAGGGGGCTACCACCAGTTTTCTTATCAGTACGCCACAAACGGGCATTGACTCTATTTTGGTCACATACGCTTTCATGGGGCTTCCCTTTGCCCTCATACGCCCCATAACTGCACTTATTACCGGTATCATTGGAGGAACGTTTAGTCGTCTTTTTGAGACACAGGAGGACCATGGGGAAGCCATAACGGAGGTACCTCTTTGCGAAGAGGATCCGCCAGGTCTCAAACAGCGGTTGGCCACCGTGTTTCGGTATGGTTTTTACGAAATGTCCCTCTCCATTGGAAAATGGTTGCTGGTGGGGTTGGCTCTGGCTGCGCTGCTGGCCATGTTGGTCCCGGATGATTTCTTTTCTCAATGGGTTGGAGAAGGAGTTACAGGCATGTTGGTAATCCTTGCCCTCTCCATTCCGCTTTACGTCTGCTCAACTGGCTCCATTCCCATCGCTGCAGTATTGATCCTTAAAGGGGTTAGTCCCGGCACGGCCTTGGTATTCCTTATGGCTGGGCCGGCAACAAATATTGCTACCATCTCTTTGATTTACAAACAGATGGGTTTGAAAAGCCTCATCATATACCTTTTCTCTATCATGGGAGGGGCTCTTCTTTCAGGCCTTCTTATGGACACCCTGTTCCCCCAGGCATGGTTCAGTAGCTCTATGATTTCCGAAATGTATCACTCCCCCACCACCGGGGTTATCTCCCTTATTGTGGCCATAATTTTGCTGTTATTGCTATTCAATGCCATTATCCCCTCTTTTGTTCGTAAAAAAATTACTGGAAAAAAGTCCGAATCGATGAAAATTATACACATAAAAGTAGCAGGCATGAGCTGCATGCATTGTAAAGCGAATGTTGAGAAAGCGCTACAACCTTTAGAAGGAGTTGAATCGGTAGAGGCTGATCCCAAAAGTGGCATCGTCTCCGTGGAGGGGGAGATCTCTCTCGATAAGGTGCGGGAGACTATCGAGCATGCGGGATATCAATACAAGGGAGAGGTATAGCCGTTGTGTTACAGCCGTAAGGTGAGAATCTCTTTGATCACCGCAGCGTCCATGTTTTGGTGTTCTCCAATGGGCAAGAGTCCTATACGATCCATCTGTTGGGCGATCTGTTCCGGGCACTCCTCGGTAATGCCCCATTCATGGAACCGTGTTTTCGCACCCAACTGGCGGAAAAAGGCTTCGGTCTGTACAATGGCTTTGTCAATCCGTGTTTCCGGAGAGCCTTCAGAGAGGTTCCATACCTTTTGGGCGTAGCGCAACAGTTTCTCCTTTTTGTGGTTCCGCATTCGCTGCATCACCCCGGGAAGCACAATGGCCAGCGTGATGGCGTGATCCAGTCCATAAAAGGCTGTCAGCACGTGTCCGATGGCGTGGGTGGACCAGTCGGTGACGGCTCCCATCCGGATTAATCCGTTAAGGGCCATGGTGGAAGCCCACATAATATTTCCAGCAACGTCCATATTCTCCGGGTCGTCCACATAGGTTTGGCCGTGTTCCACCAACACATTGAGGAGGCTCTCCGAGAAGGCGTCGCTTACCCATGCTCCTGCGTCGATGGTAAGGTACTGCTCCATAATATGGACGAAGGAGTCCACCACACCATTGATGCGTTGTGAGGGGGGAAGGGAGCGGGTGGTTTGGGGATCTAAAATGGCAAATCGGGGCATAAGTTTGGTGCCGTAGAAGGTCCGTTTCTCTTTCTGCTCCCTGCGGGAGATCACGGCACCTGCATTCATCTCCGACCCTGTCGCGGGCAGGGTCATCACCGCACCCATAGGCAAGGCATCCACCACGCGTACTCCCTTTGTAAAGAAATCCCAGGGATCGCCTTCATACCGTGCGGCAGCAGCTATAAACTTTGTTCCGTCCAATACGGAACCACCCCCCACCGAAAGGATAAAGTCGATCTTATGGGTTCTACAGAGGGTCGCCGCTTTTAGGAGCGTTTCATATTCAGGGTTCGCCTCGATGCCTCCAAACTCCGAGACCTGATGGCCGGAGAGAGCCTTCTTTACTTGGTCGTACACCCCATTTCGTTTGATGCTTCCCCCTCCATAAGTGAGAAGTATGTGTTGATCTACAGGGATCAGCCTGGATAACTTTCCAAGGGTATCAATGCCAAAAATAATCTTTACAGGATTATAAAACTCAAAATTTTGCATGGTGATTATTGCTGAATAATATTGACGTAGTGGTTATAACGATCATAGATATCATTCACGAATTTGTAGGGCTCTTCACCCCGTGCATATCCGTAGTAAACCACGGAGTCGTTGAAGAACTTAGGGTTTGACTTCTGTCGCAGGTAGTAGTTGACGTTGTCATCCCACACTTGGGGATCGCCGCCATATTTGGTGGTCAGGCGAATGGCATCCAGCACATGAGCCAGCCCCACATTGTAGGAGGCCATCACAAACTTTCTCCGTTCCACAGAGTCCGGGACGGAAGCACGAAGTTCGTTATCGAGCCAACGAATAAATTGAACTCCTGCCCGAATCTGCTGTTCTTCACTGGCCGTAGTGTCAATCCCATAATGTTGCATGGTCTCAGGCATTAGTTGCATAAGGCCCCACGCCCCCACCCATGAGCGGGCAGAGGGTTTAAACCCCGACTCCTGATAGATGAGTGAGGCGAGCAAACGCCAGTCCCAACCAATACTCTTCGCCTCGCGCTTGATAATGGGATCAAAAGGAGAGATCTTATTGCCTTTGATGGAAGAGTATTCGCTATGGGCAATAAAGGAGTACCGGAAGTTCTCAAAATATTTCTTGTATAATACATTATAGGCGATCCCCTTTTGGAAGCCGTCCAACCATAGGTTGATCTCTTTGACAAGGGTTTCACTTTTTTTGTCGGTGGCCCACGCCAGGTTTTGGTTAAAGCTCACAGGGGTTTTTACATCAATATCAGCGTAATAGCGGCTGTTTACCAATGCCACATGTTCATCGGACACGGTATAGCGAATCTTTCCTTTTGCCACAGCGGAGATAAGCTCTTCCATCTCACATTCCGGATCCTCTACTACGTAGATGGTATCTCCCATCTCTTCCATCAAGTTTTTCAGACGCATGCTAAAAGAGGTGTTTTTCTGCACATAAACCGTTTCATGGGCCAAGTTAATGGGGTCGCGAATCAAGTGTGACTCCACCTCGTCCCAAGTCTTCATCTTGCGCCAGTTCTGCGGTTTTCGTTGTACCAATACCTGCCGTGTCTGACTGATGGGATCAGAAAATTGCAAGAACGTTTTTCGATCGCTTGTTACGGCCATATCAAGGGCGATAAGGTCACAATCTCCGGAGAGGAGCATGCGGTATGCCTCATCCACGGAGGAGGCGATTTGAATTTCCAACTGCACGTCGAGATGACGGGCAAAGGCCTTTAGAAGATCATACTGAAACCCCATGGGGCGACCACGATAGATGAAATAGTTGGTGGAGTTGTAATCGGTAACCGCAACGAGTTTCCCCCGTTCGATAATCATCTCCAAACGATCCGGAGGGGGCTTAACCCCCTTTTGAGGAGACTTTACTCTCCCCTCTTTGCATCCTGATAGAAGCAGCAACAGCACCAAGATAATATGAATCGCTCCTCTTGACATGTAGTTTTTTACCCTTTAATCCCGTTAAGAAAACAGCAGAGACGAAACCTGCAAAACT
The DNA here is from genome assembly GCA_002748065.1 of Bacteroidota bacterium. GTDB lineage: Bacteria > Bacteroidota > Bacteroidia > Bacteroidales > BM520 > BM520. The sequence continues at coordinate 103,571 of PDRJ01000031.1, read as the reverse complement.
CTAAAAAACATTTTCTTATCAGAAGCAATAACAGTTTTTAAGATGAGCATAAAACAGCGTATCTATGCTTTTCTTGTTGAGACTCCACATTCATCAAAGGATAAAAGTATACATTGTTGGGGAATTTTCCAAATTACGGCTTAGGGAAAACCGGCGAACATCAGGTGACTTTACGGTATCGCAGAATACTTAAGAACAACATCACAATAGCATATAGGGCAGTATAGAAAAACTCTTTATACATATCATGAAACCCGCTTCCCTTGAGGAAGACCATTCGAATTACTCGCATAAAATAGGCAAAGGGGTTTACCACATTGACCTGTTTGGCCCACTCCGGCATATTCTCCACCGGGGTGAAGATTCCACTCATAAGGATAAAGGTTAACATGAAAAAGAAGGTTAAAAACATGACCTGTTGTTGCGTGGAGCTGATGGTACTCATAAAAACCCCGATCCCAATGACCAAAAGTAGGTATACAGCGGTATAGGAGAAGAGTACCAGAAGGGATCCCTGCACCACTACGCCAAAAACAAGATAGCCCACCACCAGGCCGATGGCCATCTCCACCATGGCAATGATCCAAAAGGGCACCACCTTTCCGATAATAAATTGATGCCTCTTGATGGGGGTCACATTGATCTGCTCAAAGGTGCCGATCTCCTTTTCTCGTACAATATTCAAGGCACTGATATACATTCCGATAATCGATATTAAAATCACTAAAATCCCTGGAAACATGTAGATAGGATAACGTAGCTCCGGATTATACCAATAGCTATGGTCGATCCCGATGGAAGCCCTCTGGCTCATCGCCTCCTGTTGAGCGGGAGAGGCATAAGACAGCACAACTTCCCGGTTATAGGCGGCGACTACTTTGAGGGTATAGCCATAAATTAATTCGGCCTTTACGCCGTTGATGGCATTAATCAACAGTTGCACCGAAGCCTGTTTCTCTTTGAGTAGGTTTTTTTCAAAGCCCTCCGGGATGACAATCACCATATCACTTTCATCACGCATCAACTGAGCATTGCCCTCCTCCACATCGAAGGAGGAACCCCCGTAGTGGTAGAAGGGGGAGGCTTCGAAGTGCGTACAAAGGTCACGGCTGGTAATAGAGAGATCGTGATCGACTACAAAATAGGTGATCTTTTTCATCTCCAACGTAGCGGCAGGCACCAACACCAGAAACTGAACCAACGGAATAATGGTCAACAAGGCAATAAAGACGGTATTTCTCCACAGCTGCAAAAACTCTTTTCGAATGATATATCCTATGGTACGCATTACTGTAATCGAATTTTAAACCGTTTGACACTAAGAATAAAGAGGCCGATGGCCATGCCAATCAGTACCAGAGTCTCTTTCCACAGGGAGGCAAGTCCTGCGCCTTTTAACATAATTCCTTTGATGATGGTTAAAAACCAACGGGGAGGAAGGACCAAACTGAAATACTGCAACCACTTCGGCATATTTTCCAGGGGGAAAAGAAAACCGGAGAGAATCAGGGTAGGCAACAAGAGGCCCATCATGGAGGCAAACATAGCCACAATTTGGTCGGGTGCTACGGTGGAGATCAAGATACCCAGCGCCAGTGCTAAGACCACAAACAGCACGATTTCGAAGGATAAGAGGAGGATGCTTCCCTGCAATGGGAGCCCAAAAACAAGGGCACCCAACAAGACAATGGTTGCGGCATTGATGAGTGCAAGCAGCAGGTAGGGCATAATCTTTCCCATGATAATCTGCAACGGCTGCAAAGGGGAGACCAACAGGGTCTCCATGGTCCCCATCTCTTTCTCTCGGGTGATGGAGATGGAGGTCATAATTGCCGATATCAGCATTAAAATAAGGACGATGGTGCCGGGGATAAAGAGGTAAACCCCTTTTAAGGACTCATTGTAAAACATGCGTACCTCTGTATGGATTGCCAAAGGCAGGGTTTTGTGGGCATTGAGGCCATCTGCATATTGTTGGATGATGGCGGAGGTGTAGCTCACCAACTGGCTGGCCGTATTGGCGTCAGAGGCATCTGTGATCACCTGCACATGGGCTCTTCCCTCCCGCAGGAGTTTTTGTTGGAAGTTGTCCTCAAAGAGTACTACCTGGCGGATATCCCCCTTTTTAAAGGCTTGGTCTATCTCCTCCGAATGCAGCAAGCTCCCCGCATCCACAAAGAATCCGGAGGCGAGGATTTTCTCCTTGATCTCGTGGGTCACCTCATCCTGAGAATAGTCAAGAAAGGCGATACGCATATCCTTCAACTCATTGGTGACCACATAGCCAAAGATTAATATCTGAACCACGGGGATCCCGAACAGGATCAGCAGGGTTCGTCTATCCCGGAAAATGTGGTAAAACTCCTTCTTTACAAATCCCCAGAAACTCTTCATATGCGGGAGGTATTATGAGAATAAACAGATGATGGCTCTTCTCTTGCTAACTGTAGAAACACCTCCTCCATGGAGGTTGCATGGTATTGTGATTTCAGGGCGGAGGGTGTGTCCAGTGCCACGATCTTCCCCTCCACCATGATGCTGACACGATCGCAATATTCAGCCTCATCCATGTAGTGGGTGGTGACAAAGAGGGTGTATCCTTGTTCGGCAGCCTGGTAGATCATCTCCCAGAATTGCCGTCGCGTCAGAGGATCCACCCCTCCGGTAGGCTCGTCGAGAAAGACGATGGAGGGACGGTGCATCATGGCGAGGGAGAAGGCTATTTTCTGCTTCCATCCCAGCGGTAAGCTGCCGATCACACGTTTGCGTTTATCCCATAGTCCCAGGTCGGAGAGCAGTGCCTTGGCCCGCACCTGTATCTCCCGGTGCTTGATACCGTAAATGCCGCCATAGAAGACAATATTCTCCATCACGCTCAAGTCTTCATACAGTGAAAAACGCTGGCTCATATAACCGATATGCTGTTTGATTTTCTCCGCCTCTTTGTAGACATCAAACCCGGCTACCCTGGCTATCCCCTCGGAGGGGGACAACAGGCCGCAAAGGATCTTCATGGCCGTCGTTTTCCCCGCCCCATTGGCGCCCAAAAAACCAAAGATCTCCCCTTTCTTCACCGTAAAAGAGAGGTTGTCGTTGGCCACAAAATCGCCAAAACGTTTATACAATCCCTCTACCTCAATTACCGCTTCTTTGTTCATCACGTTGCATTAATTGAATAAAACAATCTTCTATGCCTGCATCGATTCTCTTAAAGTTGATTTCCAGATTGTTGTGTGATTTGGAAAAAGTGGTTAGAAAATCGGCCAATGCCGGAGACCCGTAGAGGTGCAAGTCGCTGCCAAAACGGTGAACGGCTTGTTTTCCCAGGTGCTTCGTCAACAGTTTAACGACCTGCTGCACACTGTTTGTCTGCAGACTATAGACACTCCCCTTAAAATCATCGATGATGGACTGTGGTTTCCCTATATGCAAAATGGCTCCTTCCTGGATAAATGCGGTGCGGTCGCACAGGATGGCCTCGTCCATATAGGGCGTGGATACAATGATGGTGATTCCACTCTCTTTCAGCCGTTTAAGCATCTCCCAGAACTCTTTTCGGGAGAGGGCATCCACGCCGGTGGTGGGTTCGTCAAGGAAGAGAACCTGGGGGCGATGTATCAAGGCACAGCAGAGAGCCAACTTTTGCTTCATCCCTCCGGAAAGCTTCCCGGCTCGACGGTTTTTAAAGGGCGCTATCTGCCGATAAATATCCTCAATCAGATGGTAGTTTTCCGCCACTGTCGTTTGAAATACCGACGCATAAAAGTTGAGGTTCTCCTGGACGGTAAGGTCTTGGTAGAGGGAAAACCTTCCGGGCATATAGCCCACTCTTTTGCGAATTTCTTTATACGCTTTGACGCAATGAAGACCTGTCACATAGGCTTCCCCGCTGTCGGGAAGATAGAGGGTGGTGAGGATGCGAAAGAGGGTGGTTTTACCGGCGCCATCGGGACCAATGAGGCCGAAGAGCTCTCCCTTCTCAACGGTCAGGGAGACCTCTTTTAGGGCGGTTGTCTTTCCAAAAGACTTGCCCAGCTTGTTGACGACTATGCCGTACGTTTTCTCCATCAGAAATTTACCTCCCCCGGCATACCGATCTTCAACGAACCATCGTTTACCACGCGGACCTTTACGGCATATACCAACGTTACACGGTCCTCTCTGGTCTGTATAATTTTGGGAGTAAACTCTGCACTCTCGGCGATGTAGACCACCTCTCCCGGCATTTTGCGCAGCTGGTTTGCGGCCCTATCATCCACCAACACCTCCACCTTTTGGCCTATGGCTATTCCCGGGAGTTGTGCACCACTTACAAAAGCCTTCAGTTCGACGACGGAGAGATCCGAAAGGGTGTATAGGGCACGCCCAAAGGTGGCCAACTCCCCCTCGTGGGCCAAGGCGGCGAGAACGGTTCCCGGTGAAGGGTTATAGACATAGCAGTCTTTAAGAGCCTTCGCCGTTCTCTCCTCCTGTACTCGAAGGCTGTTAATCTCTGCTCTTATGGCCTCCTTCTGAGAGAGGGTGGCGGCCCGCTGTTTCTCCAGCAATCGCATGGCCCCCTGTAGGTCATCCAACTGTTTTTGTGTTGCCGCCCCGTCGGGAATCAACCGCTGCACACGTTGGATGTCAAGGGATAGGTTCGTCATCTGTTGTTGCTGCACATCCGCTTGAGCATCAATCTGGCCCAGTTGGGTGTTGACTGCCTTGATGCGGCTGTGCAACTGCTTTATCTGAAGCACCAGGTCGGTGGTATCAACGATGGCCACCAACGTTCCCTTTTCAAGGATTGCGCCCTCCCGATAATCGGTATAAACAATTTTCCCATTGGCCATGGCGCTCACCATAATCTTCTCAGCAGTGAAGGTTCCATAGGCATCCGAACGGGGATGCTTGGTGTCACAAGCCGTGAAAAACAGGAGGCACGAAACAAAAAGTAATCCAACTATTTTCATCATGATAGCATTATCTAATTAGGTAATTCATTGATCTTCCCGGAGATTTGTAGCAAGGCCATATTGCTTTGTAGCAGGGCAATTTTATGGATCTCCCTGTTGAGGATAGCCTGCTTTTCCCGGTTCACCTCTGTCAGGTAGTCGGTGGAGGTTCGTGTTCCCTCTTCCATCCCTCTTTGAGCCGCTACTTTGACCTTTTCCCGCATGGCGATAATGGATGCATCTTTTATGATCATTGCCTCGTACTGTGCACTTTGTGCACGTTGGAGGGCAAAAGCCCGCTGAAACTTCTGTTTTAATGTTTCGCGCTCTACGGATAACATCGCCTGTTTAATTTGTAGGTTTAAACGTGCTCTTCGGTTCTGTTTCCAATCCCAGGGCTTCCAGGAGAGGGTTACTCCGGCGACAAGCCACGGTGCGAACTCCGACTTAAACATGTTCAATCCGGGTAACCCATATCCCGCCTGGCCAAAGCCGGCCACCACGGGCATTCGCTTTCGGTACAGTAGTTGCTCATTGGCCTTGAGCTGCTGAATACGTGCATCAAAGATGGAGAGTTCCGGACGGACAATGGCCTTTGAGAGGGAGGTATCGAAGGTGGGCCTTATGATAGGGGTATCCAGTTGGTAGGCCTTTCCCGTCAAGAGGTTGATGGCCTCAAGGAGCCCCTGCATCTGATGCACGTTGGCCTCTTGTTGCTGCTCTACCTGGAGAATCTCTGCCTGCATAGCCTCCCTATTCCAGGCCTCAAGAACCCCACTCTCTATGGCCGCCTGCATGGATTGCAGCTGCGATGCTAACTCCTCCCTGAGAACGCCTAACACCTTCTCCTGCTCTTTCAATATCAGCAAGCGAAAGAAGAGTTCGTTGACCGTTTCGCCCAAACGGTACACCTCCGCCTCTTGCTGTTTCACGGCCACGGCCAGCGCTGCTGCCTCGGCCTCCTTTGCATAGCGGATAACCCCGCCATCCCAGATCACCTGAGAGAGATCCAATGTAATGCGATAATTATCCTTTCGCACCTGAGGGATCTTCACCATATCCTCAATCACAAAAGGGAGGTTCTCATCCACCTTCTCCACCTTGATGGCCGGTACATCTGACTGCCAGGAGGCCCTTCCCCCCAGGTGAATACGGGGATAATAACCGGCATGGAGGTTGTGCCTCTTATTTTCAAACTCAGGCAGGAGGAGATCCTCCTTGGCCATGTTCGGGTAGTGAATCTCGGCCTCCTCTCTTAGTTGATGTAGGGTCATCACCTCTTGGGAGAAGAGCGTGCCGTAGCACAATAACATTAGGAGTAAAAGGGTATATCTCATGATGGTGTATCGTTGGGGATTACAGCTCTAAGGACAAAATTTTTGATCTCTTCCACCTCTGCATGGTGAAAAGTCATCGGATCCATCTCCTCCTGAGTGCGTAAAACGGCATCCAGCAGAGGCCGGGATAGGAAGGGAAATAAACATAAGGAGAAGATATTAAGGATCAGGAGCGAAGGGTTCATGGGAATCAGGTACCCTTTCTCCATCTCCTCAAGGATATATGCGTTAAAGCGAAAGATATCGACCCCCGATTTTTCCAAGGTATTTACGATAATCTGGGGATCGCGGCGAGCCTCGGAGAGGATAAACATGGGGAGGTCAGGATAAGCGCTCAACATAGGGATGTAGGACTCCACAAAGAGCGCAATTCGCTCTTTAACAGGCATCTCCTCTGAGGCGAAAATCACCTCCATATTGGGCATAATCCGGGTGAAAGCATCCTGAAAGACCGCCAAAAAGAGGTTCTCTTTGCTTCTGTAGTAGTAGTGTAACAGTGCTTTGTTGATGCCGGCTTCATCGGCAATCTCTTGAATTCTGGCGCCCTCCATGCCCTTTGACTGGAAAATATGTTTGGCTGCTTCCAGAATTAAGGCTTCTGTCTTGTTTTTTTCCATTATGAAGTGTTTAGTCGTTTCTTGCACCGGTTGTATAACGACAAATTTAGCCAATTATTTTAATCAATTGGTTAAAACAAATGACTAAATTTGGATTTTCCCTATTTTGGGGGGAGATATGTTCCTAATGGAGCAATAATCATCTCTCATCTTCAGCCTTTGCAAGCCTCGAATTCGAACTTTATAGACGGACTCTATTTAATCTATTTCATCGGCTATCACTTTCCAGAAACCGAAACGTTTACCGCCTATACGTTCTATTTTTTGTTGCTCTAACATCATTTTTATTTTCCTTTGTATGGTGGCTCTGGAAACGTTTAATAGGTTGGCTATTCCCTGTTGTGTGATTTTTGGGGATTCCGTTATGACTTGTTTTATCTTGTTTTCCAAAGCATCATTTAAAGCCTCATTTTGAGGCTTTGAGGTTTTGGTGTCCTTATAAGCCGTAAATTTTACGGTAATATCATTCCCTACCACTTGGTATTCGGGCGTAGGGATACCGTGTAGATGACAAGCTTCACAAATTTTTTCAACGCCACGCCCCCAAGCTTCTACATAACCTGCTCTAAAAAAGGTATTAGCTATATCGGGGTTATAGGGACGTGATTTGTGCTTAGACATTAGTGTATCTATTGACCAACCTGTGGGTAAAACACAACTGTTACTGATGTACATTGCTTCATCTTCAATGCGAATTTGGATAGGAATACTATCTGAAAAGTTAGAATGAATGAGTGCATTGTAAATAGCTTCCCGCACTCCTTCTCTCGGAAAAGGATAGGTTTCAATTCTTATTTCTTTGTTATAGCTGATAGTTGCTTTAAGATATTTTAAGTAAATCAACTCGATCACTTTATCGGCAACATTTAATAACGATCCTCTGAGTTCATCTTGATATTGCAAGTCTGCACCTTTCCCAAATCTTCCAATTTTAACAAAGCAACCTGTTATTAACTGTTCAGGATTTTTATGAAAAAGTAGTACAGCCGCTCTTTTTAATTTGCCATCTGTAAGCAAGTTTAATTTGTTAAGAAGTTCTTTTCTTGGTATTTCAAGATCTTTTTTTGTCATTCTACCGCTTCTAAGCGCTTCTTTTCTGAAAATATTAAAACTTTCTGCATCTAGGTTTTCAATGGCAAAATTATCAACAGCAACAGCGTCCCATTTTAGCCCTGTTCTAGAGATTAAGAACTCAGTTAAAGCAGAGCCTTGTAATTGTTGTTTAGTACTTCCACTTCGGTAGTGATATTCTCCTTTATAACTTACAGGATAAGAACTTGGATTAACGATAACTTCTATATATTCCTTATCATCGGATGTAAGTAAATTAACATCTGATATAATACCCATAGTATCTTTAATCTTATTGGGTATATCTTCCAATAATTTCTTGCTGTTAAGGAGACCCACCACTTTCCCTTTATCATTTTTGCCAATATAGATTTTGCCGCCTTGTGCATTCGCAAAACCGCAAATCCATTTTAGGTATTCATCTCTCCAAGTTTCTTTCCATTCTATATTCTGTTGCTCTTGCATATGGGTAATGAATTGGTAAACAAGCACGGTATCAATTGTACAAAAATAACAATTTAGTAATGGTATCTTGGTAAAAAAAGAGAAGTCCTCACCCATAAGACTCATAGGAAAGACATGTAACATGGTTGGTTAAAATTTAGGTTCCCCCTATTTTGGGGGGGAGTATGTGATTCCAATGAGATCTGACAGTATTAATCGGCTATCACTTTCCAGAAACCCTACAATGTACGATACGAGTTGATTCTTTAAAGAGGAACCATAAGCGTGGCAGAAAACAAGCGTGAATATCGCATGCACAATCGATTAATTCTTTATACATTTGTCTACTGAAAAAAGAAAGCCCCCTATACGATGAACACAAAGTTGTCTGTTTATAACACCCTCACACGGCGTAAAGAGTTGTTTGAACCCATCAATCCCCCCCACATAGGGATGTATGTTTGTGGTCCCACCGTGTATGGCGATGGCCATCTGGGTCATGCGCGTCCTGCTATCACCTTTGATCTGGTGTACCGCTACTTGATGCACTTGGGGTATAAGGTTCGTTATGTACGAAATATTACAGATGTTGGCCATCTGGAAAATGATGCCGACAGCGGTGAAGACAAGATTGCCAAGAAGGCGCGGTTGGAACAGCTTGAACCTATGGAGGTGGCGCAACACTATATCAACAGTTACCACAAGAACATGCACCAACTTAATGTGCTGAATCCCTCCATTGAGCCCCACGCTTCGGGGCACATTATGGAGCAGATAGCGATGGTGCAGGAGATCATGAGTAACGGGTTTGCCTATGAGTCAGAGGGGTCGGTCTATTTCGATGTGGAGAAATACCACAACACTCACCACTACGGTGTTTTGTCGGGACGGAAATTGGAGGAGATGATCGCCAATACGCGGGAGTTGGATGGACAACAGGAGAAACGAAATCCTGCTGACTTTGCCCTATGGAAGAAGGCCAGTCCGGAACATATTATGCGGTGGTCTTCCCCTTGGTCTGAGGGCTTTCCGGGGTGGCATATGGAGTGTTCAGCCATGGGAGCAAAGTATTTGGGCCTCCCCTTCGATATTCACGGAGGTGGAATGGATTTGAAATTCCCGCATCATGAATCGGAGATTGCCCAGGCCATGGCCGCAAGAGATACCGCTCCGGTAAAATATTGGATGCACAACAACATGGTGACCATCAATGGACAAAAGATGGGTAAATCGTTGGGAAACTTCATCACGTTGGATCAGTTCTTCAGTGGGAACCACGAGGCGTTGGAGAAGGCTTACGCTCCTATGACCATACGGTTCTTCATCCTTCAGGCCCATTACCGTTCGGAGTTGGATTTTAGTAACGAGGCTCTTATGGCCTCCGAAAAGGGCATGAAGCGGCTTCTTGAAGCTGTGGAGACCCTCGAAAAGATCCGTCCCGTGAAGGAGGGAGATACCCATATCCTCCCCATAAAAGAGCGTTTCTATGAGGCGTTAAACGACGATTTCAACACTCCGGTTTTGCTGGCACACATGTATGACGGCGTGAAGTTGATCAACACAATCCATGACGGGAAGCGCTCCATAGATGCCAGGAATTTGGAGATGCTCAAAACATTGTACCACGATTTTGTGTACACTATTCTGGGATTGCAAGAGCAGGGAGAAGCGGATGCGTCGGATGACGCGCTCGACCGGGTGATGCAGATGATCATCGAGATTCGGCGGGAAGCGCGGGAGCGCAAAGATTGGGACACCTCCGATAAGATAAGAGACGGGCTAAAAGAGGCGGGTATCCAGATCAAAGACACCAAAGAGGGCTCCGAATGGAGTCGTTTGCGTTGATCGCTTTGTGGCTTTTTCTTCGGTGAGAATGGCGATTTGGAAGGATGGCATCTTTGAAATTTTGTTTTATGAAGAAATAGTATTAATTTTGCCATGCTTTTGGCTGGATATGACTCTGCAGGGAAGCTTCTCTGCATGATGAAGATACAGATGGTGAGGGGACAGGCGTCCCCTCTTTTGTTGATTATTGATAGACAATGGATAAAGAGAACATAGCATCGACATTGAACGATTACCTGGAGGGCTCTGGCCGCTTTGTGGTGGAGATTACCCTCTCCGGGGATAACCTCATCCAAATTACGTTGGATGGTGATGCGCGTGTTTCCATAGAAGATTGTATCGAGGTAACTCGCTACCTGGAGTCCCGGTATGATCGGGAAAAAGAAGACTATGAGCTGAGGGTTACCACCTTTGGTATTGATAACCCCATTCGTATGATCCGTCAATTGCGTAAGGTTGTGGGCGACGAGGTGTTAGTGAAGAAACGGGAAGCAGAGAAAGAAGAGCGGGTACGTCTTGAGAAACTGGAAGAGGGCACATTACAGGTGACTCATCGAATAAAAAAAGGAGGGCCTAAGGCTAAGGCATTGGTCTTTAAAGATGGTGAAAAAGAGGCTCTCTTGTTTGAGGATCTTGAATATGTAAAGGAAATTATTTGCTTTTAAAATATAAAGAATAAGCATGATGGAGAATTTCAATTTGGTTGAAACTTTTTCGGAATTTAAGGAGTTTAAGAATATTGATCGCGCAATGATGATGCGGATCCTGGAGGATGTATTCAGGCATATGCTTATCAAAAAATATGGGACAGACGAGAACATTGATGTGGTGGTGAATATTGATAAAGGAGACTTTGAAATTTGGCGAACCAGAGAGATTGTGGAGGATGGAATGGTTGAGGATGATAACCTTGAAATAGCGTATTCTGAGGCTATTAAATTGGAACCTGATTTTGAGGTGGGAGAAGAGGTCTTTGAACCGATTGGGATGGCCGCATTTGGCCGTCGCGATATCCTGGCGATTAGACAAAACCTGATCTCTAAAATTCAAGAATTTGAGAAAGATAATGTCTTTAAGAAATATCGTGACCGAATTAATGAGATTGTAACGGGTGAAGTGTATCAGATATGGCGAAAAGAGATCCTTGTACTTGATGATGAAGGTATTGAACTCTCTTTGCCCAAGTCGGAGCAAATCCCCTCAGATTTCTATCATAAGGGAGATACCATCCGTGCAGTGGTTTCCAAGGTGGATCTGCGTAATGGAAACCCCGTGATTGTGCTCTCCCGTACTAGCCCCGAATTTTTGGAACGACTGTTCGAGTCAGAGGTGCCGGAAGTTTATGATGGACTGATTACGATTAAAAAGATTGTTCGTGTTCCCGGTGAAAGAGCCAAGATTGCGGTGGAATCCTATGACGATCGTATCGATCCTGTTGGTGCCTGTGTGGGGATGAAGGGAAGCCGTATTCATGGGATTGTGCGCGAATTGAAGAATGAGAATATTGATGTGATTAATTTTACGTCAAATCCTCAACTGTTTATTCAACGAGCTCTTAGTCCGGCAAAGATTACCTCCATTACCATTAATGAAGAGGAGAAACGAGCGGATGTCTATATGAAACCCGATCAAGTCTCTCTTGCCATAGGAAAGGGTGGTTTTAATATTAAGCTTGCCGGGAAATTGACCGGCTATGAAATTGATGTGTATCGCGATGCAGAGGGCGATAACGAAGATGTGGATTTGATGGAGTTTACAGATGAGATTGATGAATGGATCCTTAAAACGTTAAAAGATATAGGGTGTGATACGGCTAAGAGTGTGATAGAAATACCCGTGGATGAACTGGTTCGTCGTACTGATCTGGAAGATGAAACCATTCAGGAAGTCGTGAGAATACTTCGAGCAGAGTTTGAATAACGTGTTGAAAGGATATATATATATACCGGCAGCTTAGTACCCGGAATAATAAGTTGCCGTCTAAAGTGATTTTTTATGTTAAGAAAACTGATTTCGATCCGGGGTAGAAACCTATTTCAGATTATGAGCAAACCGATACGATTAGCAAAAGCAGCAAAGGAATTCAATGTGGGAATGCATACCATTGTGGAATTTCTTCATAAGAAAGGGTACGGGGATGTGGAGGAGAAGCCGAACTATAAGCTGACTCCCGAAATGTATGATATCGTAGCCGGAGAGTATCAATCTGAAAAAAGTCTGAAGGACGAAGCTGCCAGGATTGAGATAGATTATAAAAAGCTGCAAAACAGTGAGGAGAAGAAAGTGACTCCGGAGGAGGATAAAACTACAGAGGAGTTTATTATCAAAAATAGTTTTGTCGCTCCCTCCTCGGAAGAGGTTGCCACTCCCTCGGAAATAGAAACTTCTAAGAAACAGACGCCTTCGCCAGAACCTGAGGAGAGGAAGGTACCGGAAGAGGTCGTTCCTAAAGAAGCAGCGTTGCCGGAAGAAAAATCTAAAGAACCGGAACCAACGAAAAAAGAACAACAATTGAAAGAGGAGGAGGTGCCCGTCGAAGAGAAGGTTCAGGAACCTATCGAAAAAGAGCCCCTTGAAGCAGTAGCAGAACCTTCTCCTGAGACGGTGGCTGTTATAAGCTCACAAGAAGAGGTTTCAGAAGAGACTCTTGAAAAAGAAGAGGCTCCTGAAAAAGAAGAGGAACCCCTCAAGGAAGAAGAACAAAGTGACAGAGGTTCCCTGAAGGTGGTTGGAAAGATTAACCTTGATGATCTGAACCAACGCACAAGGCCTCCGAAAAAAACAAAAGAACAGAAACAAAAAGAACGGGAAGATCGAAAGAAGGTGGAGTCTGAACGACAACGCAAGAGAAGGGAAGAGGAGAGGATATCCTCCCAGGAGAAGCGTGAGAAGAAAGAGGAAAAACCGGAGAAACAGAAGCTAAAAGAGGAAAGCTTACCACCATCAGAAGAGAAAACTCCTGCGGAGTCTTTGGCTAAAACGCCTCCTCCTGCAGAAGATAAAAAACCGGATAACTTCTTGGAAACAAAGGTTGAGAAACTCTCCGGGCCTGTCATTCTTGGATCGATGGAACTTCCTGTAGAGAAAAAACCATCCAAGAAAAAACCAGTTGCCTCCTCTGCCGATTCCGGTCAAAAACGAAAAAAACGGAAGCGGATTAGTAAACCGGGCGACCAGAGCCAACAGCAGAAGCAGCAAGGACGGTTACAACGCGATACCAATAAGGGACGAGCTCAGAAGAAAAAGAAAGATCTTCAAAAACAAGAGGTCTCTGACGAAGAAGTTCAAAAGCAAATTAGTGAAACCCTTAAGCAACTCGAATCCAGAGGGAAATCCCGGGCTTCAAAACATCGTAGGGATAAGCGTGCCAAAGTACAACAAACAGAACAGGCCGATATCGCTCGTAAAGAGGCAGAAAGGAATGTGCTTAAAGTGACCGAGTTTGTGACAGTGAGTGAACTGGCTACCATGATGGAGGTGCCCCCTACCAACGTGATTGGAACCTGTATGTCGCTGGGGCTTTTTGTTTCCATCAACCAACGGTTAGATGCTGAAACATTGAACCTTATCGCCGAAGAGTTTGGCTATAAGCTGGAGTTCGTGAGTGTGGAAGTTCAAGAGGCTATCGAAGAGGGAATGGAAGAGCAAGAGGAGAGGGGAGAAGCCATACCTCGTCATCCCATTGTCACTGTGATGGGACACGTTGATCACGGTAAGACCTCTCTGCTAGACTATATTCGTCACTCCAATGTGATTGCCGGTGAGGCTGGAGGGATTACCCAGCATATTGGCGCTTATGAGGTGACCCTGGAGGGGAATCGTAAGATTACTTTCCTCGATACACCCGGTCACGAAGCCTTTACCGCCATGCGTGCACGGGGTGCTCAAGTGACGGATGTGACCATTATCGTGATTGCCGCAGACGATAAGGTGATGCCTCAAACCATAGAGGCTATAAACCACGCTCAGGCCGCCGGCGTTCCTATCGTTTTTGCAATTAACAAGATTGATAAACCCGGTGCCAACCCCGAAGTGATCAAAGAGGGGCTCGCCAACATGAATATTCTTGTGGAAGAGTGGGGCGGAAAATATCAGAGTCAAGAAATTTCGGCAAAGAAAGGATTGCATATTGATAAACTGCTGGAAAAGGTGCTCCTTGAAGCAGAAATGCTAGAACTTAAGGGACACCCCTCTGCCCTGGCGAAGGGTACCGTCCTTGAATCCTCCCTGGATAAAGGAAGAGGTTATATCGCCAAATTATTGGTGCAAGACGGAACCTTGCGTGTGGGAGATATGGTGCTGGCCGGATCCAATGCCGGACGGGTAAGAGCGCTTCATAACGAAAGAAACCAATCCATCGTAGAAGCTGGACCCTCTACGCCTGTACTGATGCTTGGCTTGGCAGGAGCCCCTCAAGCCGGTGATAGCTTTAATGTGCTGACCGATGAGTCTAAGGCAAAGAAAATCGCCTCTAAACGTCAACAGCTACAGCGTGAACAGGGAATCCGTACCCAAAAACATATTACCCTTGATGAGATCGGAAGACGTATTGCTGTGGGTAACTTTAAAGAGCTGAATATTATTGTGAAGGGTGATGTGGATGGCTCCGTAGAAGCCCTTGCCGATTCGCTTCTTAAGCTCTCCAATGATGAGGTGCAGGTGAATATTATTCATAAGTCAGTGGGACAGATTATCGACTCCGATGTGTTGTTGGCCACGGCTTCCGATGCGATTATTATTGGCTTCCAGGTACGTCCTTCTTTGAGTGCACGTAAATTGGCCGATAATGAACAGATCGATATTCGTCTCTATTCGGTTATCTACAATGCTATCAATGAATTGAAGGATGCAATCCAGGGAATGCTTGCTCCTACGCTGGAAGAGAAGATTACCTGTAACCTGGAGATTCGTGAGACCTTTAAGATCTCTAAGGTGGGAACCATCGCTGGATGTTATGTCCTTGATGGAACCATTAACCGAAATACCCAAGTGCGTATCATTCGCGATGGAATTGTAGTTTATACCGGTAAACTGGGATCGCTTAAGCGATTTAAGGATGATGTGAAGGAGGTCAAATTTGGCTATGAGTGTGGATTGAATATCGAGAACTTTAATGATATTAAAGTGGGAGATATTATCGAAGGATATGAAGAGGTGGAGATCAAACGAAAACTGTAATCTCCTTTCCTCCATACGATAAAATCAGCGCATAGGGACTATGGCCCTATGCGCGGAGCGATGACTCCCCCCTTGGATGTGAGCAGTCTACAACGTATAGCAAAAATAGTTTCTTATAGTAGCTCAGAGGAGGAGTTCCCATAGAGATGGATATAGAAAACTCCGCCGAGAGGCCATCAACCCTGGTGGCGTAGATTAACGAGAACTCATCAACAACCTTTTCAGAGCGTGGTAATGCGGAAAATGGAAGGGTAGATTTATCGTTTCAACGTTTGTTCCCGATCTGGTCCTACGGATACAATGGCTACGGGTACGCCAATGGCCTCCTCAATGTAACGGATGTACGCCTGTAGGTTGGGGTTGGTATCCCGGTAGTTCTTGACTCTTTCAAGACCCTGTTCCCATCCTTTCAGTTGAATATAATGAGGTTCAACGGCTTTATCACAAATGTCGAAAGGAATCTCGTCGGTAGTACACCCCTTATAGGTGTATCCGGTACAAGCAGAGATCTCTTCAAATCCTCCCAATACATCAGCCTTGGTGAGGATAAGATCGGTAACCCCATTTAGCATGACGGCATATTTTAGAAGGGGGAGATCAATCCAACCACAACGGCGCGGTCTTCCCGTCGTGCTTCCAAACTCATGTCCCTGTTCCCTGAGTTTTTGTCCGGTGGCATCATGTAGCTCTGTGGGGAAAGGGCCGCTTCCCACACGCGTGCAATAGGCTTTGGCAATGCCATAAACGCGCCCTATGGAAGAGGGCGCGACTCCTAAACCGGTACATACGCCGGAAGCGACTGTTGACGAAGAGGTTACAAAAGGATAAAAACCATAATCAACATCAAGGAGGGTCCCCTGTGCTCCTTCGGCCAGGATCTTCTTCCCCTCGCGTAATTTCTGGTTCAGGTAATATTCACAATTAATGATCCTTAATGACTTGATTGTCTCCAGTGCATCAAACCACTGTTTCTCGTACGCTTGCCATGGAATATCCTCCAACGTAATTGCTGAAGCGTCAAATCCATTGGCCTCAATGATTTGAAGATGGGTCGCTTTTAACTGCTTGTAACGCTCTTGGAAATCTTGTTTAAAAAGATCGCCTACACGTATCCCTTTCCGTGCGGTCTTGTCGGTGTAGGTGGGACCAATGCCTTTAAGTGTGCTTCCGATTTTCTCTTTTCCTTTTAAAAACTCGTAACAAGCATCTAAAAGGCGGTGTGTGGGAAGGATGAGGTGCGTCTTGAGGGAGAGTAGTAGGTTGCGCGTAGGATCAAAACCCGATGCTTTAAGTCCGTTAATCTCCTTCTCAAGGATAAAGGGGTCTACAATTACCCCATTACCAATTATGTTTTCTGTCTTTTCATGGAAAATACCACTGGGGATGAGGTGCAAAATATGCTTTTGTCCGTTAAACTCCAGGGTGTGACCGGCGTTAGCCCCACCTTGAAAACGTGCAATAACTTCATATTGTGGCGTTAACACGTCAACAATCTTACCTTTCCCCTCGTCTCCCCATTGGAGCCCTAATAAAACGTCTATCTTCATGGCTCTAAAGATACAAAAATCGTTTACTTCTTCTCCGACTTTGTACCATAAAATGTGAGAGAGTGGTGCGAAATAGTGACCCCTAGCTTTTTCTCTACAAAAGCCTTAATCTCTTCAATGCGAGGATCAGAAAATTCGCTGATATCTCCCGTCTCTACGTCAATGAAGTGGTCGTGGCGCTTGAATTTATAACTGCGTTCAAACTCTGCGCAGTTATTTACAAATTGGTGTTTGATGACTAAGTTGCAGGCAAGCAGAAGTTCGATGGTGTTGTAAAGGGTGGCCCTGCTTACACGGTACTTGTTCTGTTTCATTCGGATATAGAGAGACTCAATGTCAAAATGTCCATCCGTGGAGTAGATCTCCTTCAGTATGGTGAAACGCTCCGGGGTTTTGCGATGACCATTGTGTTCCAGATAGTCCGTAAAAATCTTTTTTACCGTTGCCAAGTCAGGAGTTACATCTTCTTTCATTCTTGTGCATATTAACGTTAGCAAAGGTATTTATTATTTAGAATAAGTCCAAATAGATGCCTCTTTTATTCTACATTGCGGTTGATACGTGTGACATGTTCAAGCTGGGGAATTGCTCGTAGGTGTTCCATGAGTTCGTAGAGTTTTTGCGTATCGTTAATGTAGAGAATGATCTCTCCATCGGTAATTCCCTGGTGTGATTTTACGTTGATAGAACGGATGTTAATATCATGTTTCTTGACGATAATGTTCGTGATCTCGTTGAGCAATCCCTTCTTGTCCATACCATCAAAGCGAATGCCGGTGAGGAATCCTATCTCATCGTGGGAACGCCATTTGGCCTTGACGATGCGGTTGCCATGTCGTGACATCTGTTTGATGGCTTCGTTACAGTTGGTTCGATGGATGCGAATCACATTTTTATGGGTGATAAATCCTACCACATCATCCCCCGGAATAGGGTTACAGCACTTTGAAATATTGTATTTGATATCTTCGATGTTGTCTTCCAGTACGAGTGTCTCAGGATTCTCTTTGGTTTGATCCTGAATCATTTGACTTAGTGTGGATGAGTTGTCCTTCTCCCGGGTCCACCACAGTAAACGTTTGAATCCACTCTTGTGCTTCTTTTGGATCTTAAATGCCTTCTGAATATTGGCCGCATTGATTTTTCCCAAGGCAACCCGGTAAAAAAGATCACTCTTGGTGTGAAGATCGAACTCCTTGAGCAGGAAATCAATATACTCGTTACGGTAGGCTATTTTCAAGGTTGAAAAAATGGAATGAAGTTCTTTATCTCCAATGGAATAATACTTTTTCTTTTCTGCCTTGATGGCCTCTTTGATACCATTTTTTGCCCTCGCGGTGTTGACCATATTCAGCCACTCTTCCGAAGGTTTCTGTTTTTTGGATATGATGATCTCTACCTGATCTCCGGAGGAGAGAATATGGTCGATGGACGCCAATTTGTGGTTCACTTTCGCGGCGATACAACTGTTACCCAATTGACTGTGGATGGAGTATGCAAAATCAAGTACCGTGGATTGTGCCGGAAGGGTGCGCAAGTCCCCTTTGGGCGTAAATACAAAAATCTCGTCGGCGAAGAGATTCATTTTGAAGTCGTCAAGAAAACTGAGGGCATCCGAATCAGAGCTGTTGATCAGATCCTGGATGCGGTAAAGCCACTTGTCAAGGCTGCTTTCTTGACCAGTTTCCCCCTTGTATTTCCAGTGTGCCGCATAGCCCCGCTCGGCAATTTCATTCATCCTCTCTGTGCGGATTTGAACCTCTACCCACTGCCCTTCATTGCTCATGACAGTGGTGTGAAGCGACTCGTATCCGTTGGCCTTGGGCGTACTAATCCAGTCCCGAAGCCGATCTTGTTTTGGACTATAGTGGTCTGTTACGATGGAGTAAACTTTCCAACAATCTGCTTTCTCCCACTTCAAGTCGGTATTAACCACAATTCGAATGGCAAAGAGGTCGTAGACCTCTTCAA
The DNA here is from genome assembly GCA_002748065.1 of Bacteroidota bacterium. Taxonomy (GTDB): domain Bacteria; phylum Bacteroidota; class Bacteroidia; order Bacteroidales; family BM520; genus BM520. The sequence continues at coordinate 84,627 of PDRJ01000031.1, read as the reverse complement.
AGGGGATATCCTTCTTCTTCATCTTTTTCCAGATAGAGAAGATCGATTTAGTACGAGCTTTGATTTCGTAGTCGAAACTCTGGAGGGCAAGATCCTTTTTTATGGGATAGATGAACTTCATAATGAGTCGCTTTCGATCTTGCTCGCTCTCCTGTAACTTTCGTGTGATGGTTTCGTAAATTTCCGGTTCCGTGTATTTGAGGGAGAGATCCTCCAATTCGCTTTTGATGAGGTAAAGTCCCAACCGATGGGCAAGCGGTGCATAAAGAAAAAGCGTTTCAGAGGCAATTTTCAACTGCTTATGCAACGGCATGGAATCCAATGTTCGCATGTTATGGGTGCGATCGGCCAACTTAATAAGAATGACTCTCACATCTGCTGAAAGGGTGAGAATCATCTTCTTGAAGTTCTCCGCCTGGATGGAGGCATTGTTTTTGTCCATGTTGATGGAAGCAATCTTGGTGAGCCCGTCAATGATCTCCGCCACCTTCTCTCCAAAATGTTCCTTGATGTCCTCTAATGTGTAGTCCGTATCCTCTACCACATCGTGGAGAAGGGCACAAACAATAGAAGTCTTCCCCAAACCGATTTCGGCAGCACAGATCCGTGCCACCTCCAGCGGATGGTAGATATAGGGCTCTCCCGATTTTCTTCGTACCCCCTTGTGTGCTTCAACAGCAAACTCAAATGCCTTGCGGATAATGGGGTAATGCTCCTTTTTGTTATCCGATTTCCAAGCTCTGAGTAAATGCCGATAGCGTATTAAAATTTCTCTCTTTTCTAACTCTTCGTTGATTTGATACATGCCGTTTTTTCTTTCCCAAAAACAAAAATAGGAAAATGATCGCTTAAGGCTCTTCTCTAACGCATAAATATCGGGATTTTGAGAAAAAGGATCCATTGCATTAGCATTTGAAAATTGATAAAAAACGACGCTCTTTTGCCCATAGAACCTGAGGCTTTTTGCGTTTTACCTTCGGTAATTAGTGTCTGTCCATAAAGTCAGCGTTGTGAGAAGAGGCTGTCTAGAAAGTTCGAATTCGAGGCTTGCAAAGGCTGAAATAGGTGAGTTTACCAGGGTAAATGACCATTTGGAAGACAAGCGTAACGAAGAAGTCGGACTTTATAGACGGATTCTAATTATCTTACCTGTGTAGAAGAGATTTATCCTACCTGAAAATGGTGACATTGCAAACATTACAGGAGCTAAAGAACGAAATATAAAACTTCTGGACGGTCGTAGATCCATTGTTCGAATTGTTGACAAGATCCAATACCCTTCCTGCAGGGTAATAACGTAGGATTTGTTTTTATATGAATTCTTTTTAAAACCTCGACTTTATAGAGAGACTCGAATTAAGCATAATGCAGATGATTCTCTTTGGGAAGTTTCTTAAAGTTTGTACTTTTGACCAAACATCGGATAGAGATGCATATGTTGAGGCTAAGGAGAGCTTTTGGGGTGCTGATAGCCCTGTTGGCGTGGGGCAATACGATGGCTACGCATCAGCGTGCCGGAGAGATTGTTTATCGCCATATCTCGGGGCTTACCTACGAAGTCTCCATTATTACCTATACCTTTTCGGAGAGTCCGGCTGATCGTTGTGAGCTGGAAATCCAATGGGGCGATGGGAATAGTGGGACACTCCGTAGGGTGAATGGAGAGCCGGGGATTACTCCCGCAGGAATTTATTGTGAGCATACCGGGGAGATGGTGGGAGAACGGATCAGAAAGAATGTTTATACCGGGGAGCATACCTTTGCCTCTTCTGGTGACTATACCATCTCTGTAGAGGATCCTAACAGAAATTATGGCGTGATCAATATCCCTAATTCGGTTAATGTTCCTCTCTATGTGGATACCCGACTCCTGATAAATCCCTTTCTGGGGGTCAATAACTCTCCACAACTCTTATTACCTCCCATTGATATGGGGTGTGTGGGACACCCTTTTGTTCATAACCCCGGAGCCTACGATCCCGATGGCGACAGCCTTTCTTATGAGTTGGTGGCTTGTCGTGGTGAACAGGGGCAGAATATTCCGGGATACATCCTCCCCGAAGCCTCTTCCCTCTTTACTATGGATCCGGTTACCGGTGATGTTTTTTGGGATGCCCCGGTGATGCAGGGGGAGTATAACATCGCTTTTTTGGTGAAAGAGTGGAGAGAGGGCGTATTGATAGGGCATGTAACCCGTGATATGCAGATTATTATTTTGGCCTGTGAGAATGAGCCCCCGGTGATTGCGCCTCTCTCCGACACTTGTGTTATGGCTGGGGATCTCCTCCTCTTTTCGGTTACTGCTTCCGATGTGGATAATGATGTGGTGACGTTGACCGCCACGGGAGGTCCGCTGCTGGTGGCCGAGAGTCCCGCAACCTTTGTCGACTCGGAAGGCCAGGGTGTGGTCACCTCCCTATTTCAGTGGCAGACACAATGTAGCCATATCCAAAAAAATCCGTGGCAGCTATTCTTTAAGGCTACCGATGATAGTGAGCCGGTGAACCTTTCAGACATAAAGTCGATGCAAATATCGGTGATAGCTCCCCCCCCCGAGATCTCGGAGTTGATCCCCACCGGGCGGAGCATTACGGTGAATTGGCTTCCCTATAGCTGTGAGAATGCTTCGCATATCAAGGTTTTTCGACGGGTGGGCAGCGCTTCATGGGCGTCTGGAGCCTGTGATTATGGCGTCCCCACTGAAACCGGATATCTGTTTGTTGATCAACTCCCTCAGGGAAATGTTACCTCTTTCACGGACGATAACCATGGAGAAGGCCTTGTCCAGGGAATGGAGTACTGTTACCGCCTCACCGCCCTCTTCCCCGATGGTTCGGAGAGTTATGCCTCGGAGGAGTTCTGTATGGCACTCAAGAGAGACCTGCCGGTGATCACTCATGCCTCGGTCACTGCCACAGGTGCGGAGACAGGTACGGTCGCAGTCCAGTGGTCGAAACCCGTTGAGATTGACCCGGAGATAACCCCGGGCCCTTTTCAGTATGATATTTATCGCTATCGGTCTGGACAAAATGCTCCGGAGAAGGTAGGTACTAATATGGGGCTGGAGGATACACTGTTTTTGGATTCAGGACTAGATACCCGGGATGATCCTTATCTATATTATATTGAACTGATGAATCTTACACCGGAGAATACCTTTTCTGTAGGAACCTCTGAGGTGGCGCAGACGCCCTTTCTCCGGGTGGAGAGCCGTGATCAGGAACTGCAACTCTCGTGGAGTGCACAGGTGCCGTGGCAAAATACCCAAACGGACATCTTCCGCTATAGCGAAGATGCCTCGGTGTGGGACAGCCTCACCACCGTAGCGGGTACATCGTTCCTGGATACCGCTCTTGTCAATGGGCGTACTTATTGTTACCGCATCCGTACCCGGGGGGCTTACAATATCCCCGGTATCGTTTCGCCTCTCCTGAACTTTTCCCAGGAACAGTGTGGTACGCCCCGCGATAATATTCCTCCCTGTGGGGTAACCCTTTCCGTGGATACAGACTGCGCACTGCTGGCGAATCACCTGAGGTGGACGAATCCCGAGAGGACGTGTGGTACACAGACCAGCTCTTATACCCTGTACTATACGCCTGACAGGCAGAGCGAATACCTGCCCCTTGACTCGCTTTTCAATCCGCTGGATACCTCTTACGTGCACACCCCAGGCAATACCATTGTTGGTTGCTATTATGTGGTGGCTGTGGATGAGGTAGGCAATCGAAGTGAACCCTCAAATGTGGTTTGTGTGTCCCATGATAGCTGTTCCGTGTATGAGTTGCCCAACGTCTTTACTCCCAATGGCGACCAATACAACGACTTTCTGACTCCCTTCCCCTATACCTCCGTTGAGCGTGTGCACGCCGAATTTTACAACCGTTGGGGTGAGTTGGTTTTTCGTACCGAGGATCCTGACCTTAATTGGGATGGCAGGAATCAGTTTAGCCACAAAATGAGTGCCTCCGGCGTCTATTTTTATGTGATTCAACTTTACGAACTCACTCTTGATGGTTTGGTGGAGCGTACCCTCACCGGTCAGGTACACCTGCTAAGAGAGTAGAGAATGCCTGTATTATTCGCCCTTTTTTAAGCCGTTAAGTCGCGTCCGTCTATAAAGTCCGACTTCTTTGTGATGCTTGTCTTCCAAAGGGTCATTTACCCTAGTAAACGCCCCTATTTCAGCCTTCGCAAGCCTCGAATTTGAACGTGCTATACAGCCGCTGCTCAAAACCTTAATTTTATGGACAGACACTGATTCATTCGTGTTTCATAGTAACCCTCTAATTTTGTTTAATAGACTTTCAATCGAAGTTTTATCTAATTTTGTAAACGCAAACCATTTTTTACCTAAGTCTTTTAAACTTGCCCCAATATGATAAACTTCGGTGTTGTCAAGTATTAAAAAACGGTCGTGGGCTTTGTTAAATGGATGTAGTGTAAGTTTTCCGTATTGCCGATTAAACTTTTCGGCATCTTGTTTTAATGGTTTGCTTATATTTTTGGTAAAAATATCACACGTTACATTTTTATTCTTTTTTGCAAAGAACGTCAACACTGAATCGTCCACATAGTTATCAATAAGTACTATTTGCTTATTTGTTTTGCGTACTAAGTTTGCCATTAAGTTGTAGGCATCAAATATCTGTCCGTCAAAAAATATGCCTTGATTAGGTGGTAAGTTGGTATTGAGTTGTAAGTTGATTTCATCAACCTTGTCGGACAAAATATCAACTTTGTCTTCAACTCTGTCAATACGTTTATTAACGGTATAACCTCTCAATAAATGCTTTTTTAATACTTTCGTAGCCCAAATGCGGAATTGCGTACCTTGCTTAGAATTAATACGATAGCCAACAGAAATAATAACATCAAGGTTATAGTAATCTATTTCTCTTTTTATTTTTCGTCCTCCCTCGAGTTGAAGTGTTGCATTTTTTGCAACAGTTGCTTCAAAAAGAAGTTCACCACTATTGTAAATGTTTTTCAAATGCCTTGAAATAACGGATTTATCTCTGTTGAAAAGCAGAGCTATTTGATTAAGCGTAAGCCAAACGGTTTCATCTTCAACCTTAACCTCTACTTTGGTTGTTTCATCTGATTGGTATATAATTATTTCGTTTTTCATAGTAGTTCCTTGATTTTTGTATATCCCCCTTTTTTATCAAATCCTTTCAATTCTTCTTTAAGCGAACCATTAATGTATTTACCAATCGTTTCGTCTCTTTAATACCAGTACGATGATTTTGTTACCCATCGCTCAAACACCATCAGCTCCGTAGGGGCGACACCTTTTTTCAATTAGTAGTTAGGAATTAATAATTAGTAATTATTTGAAGATTAGAGGTTTATTGGGTTTTTAAAGGGGTTTCTGGTGTAGCGGGGAAAGCGCTAACTGCCAAAGGCCAAAGGCTAACAGCTAACAGCCGATCAGCTCCGTAGGGGCGACACCTTTTTTCCAATTAGTAATTAGGAATTAATAATTAGTAATTATTTGAAAATTAGAGGCTTATCGGGTTTTTAAAGGGATTTTTAGTGCAGCGGGGAAAGCGCTAACTGCCAAAGGCCAAAGGCTAACAGCCGCTAAATAGAGATCTTTTATGCAAAACATTTTCTCGGCCAAATCAACCACACGGCAAGAGTATCCCCATTCGTTATCGTACCACGACATCACCTTCACGGTTTTCCCCATCACCATGGTGCTGAGTGCGTCGAAGATGGAAGAGTGGGTGTTGTGGATGATATCCACAGAGACGATGGGATCCTCAGTGTACTCCAAGATGCCCTTCATGGGACCCTCAGCAGCTGCTTTCATGGCCGCATTGATCTCCTCCTTGGTGGCTTCGCGTTTCAGATTTACGGTGAGGTCAACCAGGGATCCTGTGGGGGTGGGAACGCGTACAGCGCAACCGTCCAGTTTGCCCTTGAGCTCAGGAATAACAATACCTACCGCTTTAGCTGCACCGGTGGTGGTGGGAACCTGGCTTACAGCACAGGAACGGGCACGGCGAAGATCACTGTGCGGTGCGTCAAGAATGCGTTGGTCGTTGGTGTAAGCGTGAATGGTGGTCATAAAACCATTCTCAATCCCAAAGGTGTCCTGAAGAACCTTGGCCACGGGGGCAAGACAGTTGGTGGTACAAGAGGCGTTGGAGACGGTCTCGTCGTCCGCCTTGAGGTCGTGGTCATTCACACCAAGCACAATCGTTCTGTCAATCTGATCCTTGGCAGGAACCGTTAGGATGACCTTCTTCGCTCCATTCTTCAGATGATCGCCATAGCCTCCTTTGGTGGACTCTTTTTTACGAAAAACGCCGGTAGACTCCACCACCACGTCGGGGTCAACCCCCCACTTAATGTTGATGGGTGAACGCTCCTCATGCACAGGGATGAGCTTTCCATTTACAATGATACCCTCGTCATTGTAGTCAATCTCTCCGTTGAAACGGCCTTGTGTGCTATCATATTTGAGGAGATGAGCCAAGGTCTTGTTGTCGGTAAGGTCATTGATTCCTATCACCTCCATGTGCTCTCTCTCAAGGATGATCTTAAAAACGTTGCGGCCAATACGCCCGAATCCGTTAATCGCAATTTTAATCTTCTTCATAGTTTTCTCCATTATATGGGTTATCAAATATTGTACATATCGAGCCTGATGGAGGAACAGGGCTCCCCCATCAAGTTGCTTTCAATTCACAAAGATGACGATTTTATTTTGTTTTTCAAGGTTTTGGAGGGAAGGATCTACGAAAAAGAGCAATATACAACCTCTGGTAAGCCATTTCATTGTTAGTAAAATAACAATCTCTGTGTCCCGTTGGCCCCTCCATAACCCTCCGACATCTTCCTTCCTGAATGCACCGCTGTGCAGCACAGGCTCTTGAAGAGAGCCCCGCTCCTGGAAGAGAAGATGCAGTAACAAACCAAAATATGTTATCTTTGCACACGGATGAAGAACATTAGAAATTTCTGTATTATAGCCCATATTGACCATGGAAAGAGTACCTTGGCAGATCGGTTACTGGAGTTAACGGAGACCATATCGCAAAGGGAAATGCAGGCGCAAACGCTTGACAATATGGATTTGGAGCGAGAGCGTGGAATCACCATTAAAAGCCATGCCATTCAAATGAACCATCACTACCGGGGAGAGGAATATGTGTTGAACCTTATCGATACCCCGGGGCATGTGGATTTTAGTTACGAGGTGTCGCGCTCCATCGCGGCCTGTGAAGGAGCCTTGCTTGTGGTGGATTCCACACAAGGTATTCAGGCACAGACGATCTCCAACCTCTATCAGGCCATCGACCAGGATTTGGAGATTATTCCGGTGATGAACAAAATCGACATGGATAATGCCATGCCTGAAGTGGTGGAAGATCAGATTGTCGACCTGTTGGGCGTGGATCCGGAAGATATTATTCGTGCCAGCGCCAAGACAGGCGTAGGCGTAGAGGAGGTGTTGACCGCTATCATTGAGCGAATCCCCGCCCCGGAAGGAGATCCTGAAGCCCCTCTGCAAGCCCTGATCTTTGATTCAGTATTTAACTCTTTTCGCGGGATTATCGCCTATTTCAGAATCTTTAATGGTACCCTGAAAAAGGGAGATAAGGTGAAGTTTGTCAATACGGGAAAAGCCTATGATGCCGATGAAATTGGCGTGTTGAAACTAAAACAACATCCCGAAAAGATGCTGAGTGCCGGGAATGTGGGTTATATTATCTCCGGTATAAAAAGCGCAAAAGAGGTTAAAGTAGGCGATACCATTACACATACGGATCGTCCTTGTGAAAAGGCCATTGAAGGGTTTGAAAATGTGAAACCCATGGTCTTTGCGGGTGTCTATCCCGTAGATGCCGACGACTATGAAGAGTTGCGGGTCTCCCTGGAGAAATTGCAACTGAATGATGCCTCCCTCTTCTTCGAACCGGAATCTTCGGCCGCCTTGGGGTTTGGCTTCCGCTGCGGATTTCTTGGGCTTCTTCACATGGAGATCGTGCAGGAACGGTTGGATAGAGAGTTTGATATGGATGTGATTACTACTGTGCCCAACGTGAGCTATAAAGCCTATACCACTAAGGGGGAAGTGCTGGATGTGCATAACCCCAGTGGACTGCCCGATAGTAATCACCTCGACCATATCGAAGAACCCTATATCCGTGCACAAATCATCTCCCAGGCAGATTATGTGGGGTCGGTGATGAAGCTCTGTATCGATAAAAGAGGCACCCTCTCCAACCAGGTTTATCTTACCGATGATAGGGTGGAGATCACCTTTAACATGCCCTTGGGCGAGATCGTTTTCGACTTCTATGATAAATTAAAGAGTATCTCTAAGGGCTATGCCTCCTTCGACTATGTGGTGACCGATTACAAGCCGGCAAAATTGATTCGTCTGGATATCCTCCTCAACGGGGAGATGGTGGATGCCCTCTCGGCACTGATCCACTTTGACCATGCCTACCCCTTTGGAAAGAAGATCTGCCAGAAATTGAAGGAACTTATTCCCCGCCAACAGTTTGATATTGCCATTCAGGCAGCCATTGGCGCTAAAATAATTGCGCGGGAAACGGTGAAGGCCGTACGGAAGGATGTTACTGCAAAATGTTACGGAGGAGATATTACCCGAAAACGGAAACTCCTTGAAAAACAGAAGAAAGGAAAGAAAAGAATGCGTCAGGTAGGGAACGTGGAGGTTCCCCAAAGTGCCTTCCTCGCCGTCTTGAAAATGGATTAATCCATTTGTAGAACCTTTCCTGTAACAAAAGGGGAAGATACGCCGTCTTACGTTTGGAATGACAACACTGCAATACAATACCTGTGTGAATAATTACGCGGATGCGGTATTTCGGTTTATCGTAAAACAGTTGCGGGATCAAGTCGCTGCAGAAGATGTGGTGCAGGAGGCCTTTGTGAGGCTCTGGGAGAGGGTGGAAGAGGTGAATGTTGAGAAAGCAAAAGCCTATCTGTTTACCACCGCCTACCGCTTGATGATTGACGTGACCCGGAAGAATAAAAGAGAAGTGACAGGCGTAAATGTACCCATGATGGGAGAAGAGATAAATTTGTATAGCGACCTTAATACCATCCTACATGAAGCCTTGGAGACCCTTCCTCCCATTCAAAAAACGGTAGTACTTCTTCGCGATTATGAAGGCTACTCCTACAAAGAGATTGGTGAAATTACCCATCTTAGTGAATCACAAGTGAAAGTGTATATCTTTAGGGCACGAAAGATGTTAAGAAACTATATCGGGAAATTGGAAAATGTAATTTGATGACTATTCACAGAAATAATTATGAGGCTTGGTTCCTCGACTACCTGGAGGGGAACCTTTCTGCGGACCAAAAGTCCGAACTCTTGTTATTTCTGGAGGAGCATCCCGATTTACGGGAGGAGTTTGACTCCATGATCGACCTCCCTTATCTCTCCAACGAGGCTGTGACCCTCTCCCCGGAGGTAAAGGGTGCCTTGAAAAGGCCTTTTATCTCTCCTGTTGGAGTAATTGATGCAGTTAATTACGAAGATTATTTCATCGGTTGGCACGAAGGGGCTTTGACTCCTGAACAGCAGGATATGGTGAAGCATTTTTTGGTTGAGAACCCCTCTCTCCAATCCGAATTTGAGCTCTTTGGTATGGTGAAGTTGGCGCCGGATCTTCACACGGTTTGTCCCCACAAGGCCTCCTACAAAAAGAGGGTACTTCTGCCCCTTTTCCCGTACGTACGAGCGATAGCCTCCGTAGCAGCCGTGATGCTGATCGTATGGATGCTTTTTCTGCCGAATCATGGCCAAACCCGTTATGAAACGCTTCTTACGGCTATCCCTCCTAAGTCTTATGCCCCTGATTGTGTGCCCCCCAAAATGCAACAAAAGTCCGTTGCATCTACGTTGTTACGTTTTGAAGAGGGGAGCGAGGCCCCCTTTGTGGCAAGCGTTTCTTCCGAATCTTTCCTGGAGCCTTCTCTCTCTCCCCTTCCCATGCGTGGTGTGGTATCCATCGCTTCCATGAGTGAGCAGTGCCTGATGTCTTCTCAGGAGGAGTATGCCTTGTTGATGCACTATATTCAGATACGAGAGGAGATGGAGGGGGATAATCAAGGGACGTTGGATCGTTACGCCAGTTTGCTCGGGAGAACGGTTGATAACCTGAAGGGGTTTGCCTTGCAGTGGGATCACCTCTCCTCCTTTGACGTGATTGATTTTGGCGCAGAACAGTACCATAAAATTACCCGTAAGGGCATTACGTTGGACAAGGAGATTGATGCAGAGGGTAACATAAAAGCCTTCCGTATTGAAACCGAAGATTTTGGGTTCTCTCGCCGAAGAGCCATATAGGGGAAGGGATGTTCGTTTTTGAGATTGGCGATTTAGCCGTTGCCCATTAACCCGACTTCGATACCGGGTTACCCAAAGCCAACGTCAGAGAAGAGTCCTTCATCCGCTAACAAGTCCAATATAGTTTGTTTTTAGACTGATAATCAGTTTGTTAAAAAAATAAACCGGATTATCAATGATGGATGGTTTAGGAGGAGAACATCAAGTCATAGAGCCTTCCGATTCTGCGCTCTATTTCATCCAAAGAGACATAATTATTCCCACGGTAAACCTCTTTTCCCTCAAAAAAGAAGATGAAGATCGGACTGGAGAAGACTCCGTAGGTGGCACACAGCGATTCGTGTTGTACGGCGTTGAAATAGAACTGCTCTATTTTTGGAAAGCGTTCTTCTACAAGATGATGAATTTTGGGCTTGAGGGCTACGCACGGGGCGCATTTATCGTTGTAAAAATAGAGCATGGCTGCCGGAAAGGCCTTTAAATCCTCCGGTATAATGGGGTGTGTACTATCGGGAATGAGGGTTGTCATGGTGCGGTAATGAGGGTTATGGCTTCGGCAAATGGGAGGGTTTGTTGTGCCCCGGACTGCATATTCTTTAGTGTTACTTTTTGGTGCTTAATCTCCTCTTCACCGATTAAGATCACAAAGGGAATCTTCCGGTTGTTGGCATAGGTCATCTGTTTCTTCATCTTTCCTTTGGAGGGGTAGATTTCGGCGTTGATGCCGGCTTTCCGTGCTTCGGCGAGCAGGGGCAGGGCATACGCTTCCTCTTCTTTTCCAAAGTTGATAAAGAGCAGTTGGGTAGAGGCTTCAGCCAGGTCGGGGAAGAGCCCCTGCTCCTCCATCACGTCAAAGATACGATCTGCTCCAAAGGAGATTCCTACGCCGCTCACCCCGGGCATTCCAAAGATCCCGGTGAGGTTGTCGTACCTTCCACCGCCACAGATGCTGCCGATCTTCACCTCCCGCGCTGCCACCTCAATGATGGCTCCGGTATAGTAGTTAAGGCCACGTGCCAGCGTCAAGTCCAGCACCGTATCTGCCTCTCGTCCCAACAGGTGGAGGTATTGGAAGATCGTCTCGGTCTCTTCAAGGCCCTTCAGGCCCTGTTCCGAGGCCTTTAAAAAGGTTCGGAGCGTTTCCAGTTTCTCCTGATTGGTTCCTTCAAGAAGGATGAGGGGTTGCAGCGCCTCTACCGCTTCAGGAGGAAGCCCCTTGTCCGCCAACTCTTTGTTTACGTTTTCCAGCCCTATCTTCTCCAGTTTGTCAATGGCCACTGTGAGATCTACAATTTTGTCAGCATGGCCGATGACCTCTGCAATGCCGGCGAGAATCTTTCGGTTGTTGAGCTTGATGGTAATGTTGATATTTAGGTTTTTGAACACCTCCTGAATCATGGTGATCAGTTCCACTTCATTGAGGAGGGCATCACTCCCCACCACGTCGGCATCGCATTGGTAAAACTCACGATATCGTCCCTTTTGGGGGCGGTCGGCCCGCCATACCGGTTGAATCTGGTAGCGCTTGAAGGGAAAGGTGAGGTCATTGCGGTACTGTACCACAAAGCGTGCCAGGGGCACAGTTAGGTCGTACCGAAGCCCCTTTTCACTCAGATGAGGTGCGAGGAGGTTGCTCTCTCTACCCGTGAGGAGGTCGTCCGGGACATGCGAGATAAAATCTCCCGAGTTGAGAATTTTGAAAAGAAGCTTGTCCCCCTCCTCACCATATTTCCCCAAAAGGGTTTGTAGCGTTTCCATGGCAGGGGTCTCCAAGGGGAGATAACCGTACCGTGCATAGACCGAACGGATGGTGTTAAATATATAGTTTCTCTTTACCATGACCTCCGGGGAGAAATCACGGGTTCCTTTAGGAATAGAAGGCTTTTTTGCACTCATGTTATGGCTTCTGTTGTGTGGTTGAACTCATGATACGGGAGAGTTGCTTGCTGCTCTCTTCCCAGCTGAAATGTTGGCGCACGAATTGATGACCGGCTCTCCCCATGGCGGTTGCTTTTTCTTTGTGGGATAGCAGCATGACCAGTTGATCAGCGATCTCCTGGGCCGTCTCTCCCACAAGAATGTTTTCGCCGTGGGTACCTCCCAGGGCACTATTTGCCAATGGGGTGGTGATGCAAGGAATTTGCATGGCCATGGCTTCTAGTAGCTTGTTCTGGAGACCCGTTCCAATGCGCATGGGAGCCACAAAGACCCGTGAACGGGCATAGCAATCCCGAATGTCATCAACCCAGCCGGTAACCTCCACCGTTGGTGAGGCTAACCGCTGTACCCTGGGGTGCGGATTGGCGCCGGCTAACATCACGTTAACCCCCTCTATGCGTTGTTTTACAAGAGGGATGATTTCTTGTATAAGAAACTCACAAGCATCAATATTGGGCGGGTATCCCATATTTCCGGTGAAGACAATGTCTACCTCTTTGGGCCCCTCCATGGGTGAGAAATAAGTATAGTCTACACCATTGGGAATCAAATGAATAGAATCTTTTAGCCGGCATGGCATCAGGTTTTTATCCGGAAGGGAGATGATCGTATGATGATCAAATTGATGGTAAACCTTTTGCTCATAGTTGACTAAACGTCGATACTCCATGTCCATGACGGGTTTCATCAATAGTGGGCTGGCTTTTTTTCGGCGCAGCATGTTTGTTGACATGGCATCCTGATAGTCGATGGTGCAGGGAATAGAGAGCGTTTTGGCCAAATCTGCCACACGAATCAATTGGCAGTAGAGGTGATCCGGTTGAACTTGTTCTACAAGCGTTGCTAGTCTCTTTTTGGCTTTTCTGCTGTAGAAAAGCCCATTTTGTAGCGGTTTTCCCGTTAGTAGTGCCAAAAATACATACCAAATCTTCGTGACGATGGAGATTCTTACAATGGTGATGCTTTTGCAGTATTTAGATAGTTTCTCTTTTGCAATGTGGGTGTTTTTCCGGTTGGTGAGGGCAAAGAGGTGAATCTCATGCAACTCGGAGAGGCATCGTACTTGGTGAAAAGCGCGCAACTTATCACCCTTCTCCACCGGCCATGGAACCCTTGATAACAGAATCAGTAATTTCATACAATACCCCTCTATTTTACGCAAATGTACAAAAATACATGGTAAATAGGGGAAAGAGAGGGTTTATTTTGTGGGTATGTACGCTGTGAATGGGCCGTGTAGGAGGTGTTTTCCTGGAGCTATCTTTCGGAAGAGAGGGATTGGTAGAAAGATATTAAGTGGTCGGTGATGACACGGTTATCATAGACTTGCGAAATAGTTTTCTGGGCATTTCTGCCAATTTGCTTGCAGAATGCCCTATCGTGGATGGCCTTTTCGATCATTTGGACGAATGCCTCCGGGGTATCCGCGATGAGAAGGTCCTTCCCCGGGGTGTAACAGATTCCTTCGGCACCGATGGTGGTACTGATGATGGTTCTACCCTCCTGCATCCCTTCAATAATTTTGATACGGATGCCACTTCCTGAGAGTAAGGGGACAATCATGATGGGTTTAGAACGCATAAACTTCCGGGCATCGGCCACCTCTCCCACATTGATTATGTTGGGATCTTTCCGTTCCAGTAGCCATTGTGGCATTCCTCTTCCGGCCAGATAGCACTTTAAGTGGGGATATTTTCGGTTTACCAAGGGCCAGACGTTATCAAGAAACCAGCGAATACCATCGCTGTTGGGCATCCAACTCATGGAGCCGAGGTGAAAGAGTGCAGGAAACTCCTCTTCGACCTCTGGGGGTGAGGGTCGCGGGGTGATGCCAAAGGGAATATCTGCCACCGGGAGGCCGGGCTGTTGCCGTCTGAAAAACGCCCCATCTACCGGGGTGATCGCCGCAAGGCCGTCTACCTCCTTGAGGATATGGAGCTCGTATCGTTTGAGGGAAGAGGCTAGGTAGGTGAGGTAGGCTCGTTTTATAGGATTCCGGGTGGAAGCCGCAATACGTTCCCAAATGAGGTGTTCAATATTGTGTGCCCGAAGAATGATCCTGGCCTTGGAGAATTTGCGTATAACATGGATGTAGGGGGTCACGTGGAGCATCTCCAGGTTCTCCATTTCCTTGCTTATAAACCGCTGTATATGATAGCTTTTTCTGGTGAAAAGGTTTAAAAAGGCATCCCATGGCCGGGGTGTTAGGGTGAGGTAGGTGGTTTCAAATCCTGTTTTTTTACGATACGCTTCCGGAATATTCTCCATGATGATGGGGTGCTTGTCGGAACTGACCGCAAGAACCTTTACCTGATGCCCCGCTTTGAGTAGCCCCTCTATGATAGAATTCATGGCAATAGACCCTCCCTCAGTAGGTGGCCATGGTGATTTGTTACAGATGGTGAATATGCGCATTATCGTTTGGTTTTACGGCGTAGTTTTTTGTAAAATTTTGTCCATGACTCTGCATCCATTAGCTGGGAATCATTGGTGGCCTTCCATGTGAGGAAAATACCTAAAGGCAGGGTGACAAAACTGGAGATCCACATGCCGAAAAAAGGCATCCATTCCCCCTTTACGACGTACTTCTGGCCGGTGGTGGAGATGATGTGGTAGAGAATAAAAAAGATCACCGAGATTACCAAAGGTGTTCCTAACCCACCCTTCCGGATAATGGCTCCGAGAGGTGCCCCGATAAAGAAGAGAATTAAACAGGCAAAGGAGAGGGTGAATTTGCGATGCTCCTCCACATGGTGTTTGCGGATGTTGGTGCGTTGGTTTTTTATTCTTTTAAGACCGTAGGTGATGTTCTCTTTGCTTTTACGAGCCACTTCCTGAGCCTGCTTCAGTAGTGCAGGTTGCGCCTCCTCGGGGAAGTTATGTAACAACTCATCCGAAGGGAAATGACTTAAAATAACACTATCCGGAGCTTTAATGCTATCCAAACGGTTGAGAAAATAGAAGCGCGAGATGCTTGAGCGAGCGAAATTCTCCTTCGTCTCATCCAGTAAAATGCGTAGTGAGTCACTAGCCATTCGCAGTTGCTGCAAGTTTAACATGCGGTAATTCTTTCGAAATAGGTCTTCATTGGTTCTGCTGAGTGCGAACTGCGAGAGATCGAAGGTGATAACCTCCTTTTGAAAGGTCATTTTGCGAAAAGGAGCCTTCTCCTGTTTCTTTTTGGGAGCCGATTCACTGTAATTTGCCCCATTGAACAGGCTGAATATGAGGTGGCTCTCGTCTTCTGAAAGTGTCATGTAACCCGAGTCTGCGATGGTGAGTGTTGGAATGATATTCCCATTGGTATGATCATAGATCATTACGCCACGCACCGTTTTCTCATCTTTCTCTTTTTTGGCCACACGTATCACAAACCCATCAATACCATGGTAATAAACGCCCTCTTCAATGTGAAGGGCGAGTTTTTGTTTGCGCACATCGTAGAAGATGGATTGGTATTTTAGGTTAGCCAAAGGAAGGATGTTGTTGGAGAAGAAAAAAGCAACGCCCGCAATGATGGCTGTGGTAATGATTAATGGCCTCATAATCCTTCGAAGTGAGATCCCCGAAGCCTTTAGCGCTGCTAATTCATAGCGCTCTCCCAGGTTCCCCATCGTCATTAATGAAGCCAGAAGAATGGCCATGGGAAGCGCCATGGGAACAAAAGTGGCAGAAGCATAAAAGAGCAACTCGGCAAGGATGTACCACTCCAACCCTTTTCCCACCAGATCATCTACATATTTCCATAGGAATTGCATCAATAAGATGAATACCGCAATGAAAAAGGTCATCACCAGGGGACCGATATAGGATTTTAGAATAAATAGATCCGTCTTTTTCATAAGCCTCTCCTTGCAAAGATACGAGGAAACTCCACATTTATAACATCTTTTTTGGATTTCAACCCTTGTTGGGCCCATTTGAGTGGCTAAAACATGAAACGTGCAACCCCTCATCCTTCCCCAACACCCCAAGGATAGCAGCGAACAAAACTCTCCCAATAGGTGCTGGGCATTCTTCTGCAGAGACCGTATCGTGTCTGTTTTAAAGCCTTGGTTTTGAGAATAATTTGTATATGAGACCTGCGAGGGTTGAAATAGGGGGGGGAGGGAAAAGACCCTTTGGAAGAGAAGCATAACGAAGAAGTCGGACATTATAGACGGACTATATATAATATAGGTGTAACCTAAAAGGATTCAAGAATTTTTGGGGGTAGATACAGGGAGAGGGTAGACTCTTTTTTATAGAATTTTTGTAAAAGAAAAAGAGGTGTGTAATTCTTTTATAAACAGATGGTTGTATTGCTCTTTGCCGGTGGTGATAAAAAATATATGTGGCTTATTTTGTTTTCTTTGGCAGAATTTTACTACTTTAGTACGGAAATTACTAATCTATTAAATAGTGTAAATATGAAAAAACTGTTACTATTTGGTTTAGCCGTAGCGTTGGGTTTTTCTGTGAATGCACAGAAACTTCGCCAAGGACTACAGGAACACCAAGCCATTCAAAAAATGGCCGTGGCGTATGGCCCTGAGAAGCCATCTACATTAACTCACGATCTGTACAAACCAAACTATGATGGAAAGAGTAGGTTCGTCTCCATCATTGATATTGGTACCTCCGCCAATGCATATAGCTATGGCTATTCCGGAGGACAGAAATCGATTCTTGCCTACAATGCAGACATTAACACCGTAACTCACTTTCACCGTATGGGTGGCGCTCTTGATGAGGGCGGTTACTCTGGAGACCTTGGTTTTGACTTTTCTACCGATGGTGGCCAGACCTTTACCAACATGGTAGAGTGTTATGTTGCTGAGAACAATACCGGTGGTACTTACTTCGCGGATGCAGCTCGTTATCCCAACCATGGAATCTATAACCCTGTTGGAAATATGGATCCTGCCAATGCTTATGTTGCGTTCTACGTTCCTACGCTTGATGCCTCCAATTCGCAAGGTAATAGTGGATGGGGTGGCCATGGTTATGGGGTTGCCAGTTTAGGTGATCTCACCTCCAACACCAAGCATTTGGTCTCTTCCAACCCCGGAGACAATATCTATCGTTATATTCCCGATGCGTTCACCGTAACCAATACCGGTGATGCCTGGATGGTGGATATTAACCAGGATTGGACTTCCGGAAGTTTGATCTATACCGGTTATCTGCTCGTGAGTCATGGAACCTGGAACAGTGAACTGAATGACTTTGAGTACGAAGAGTTTCTCTTGGATTGCCCTGTAACAGCAGACCTTGTACGTCCTTCCATGGCGAAGGTTGAGTTCTCTCCCGATGGACAAACTGGTTACATTGTTGTGCTTGGTGATAACGGTTCTCTTGAGTTTGGTGCCAATACCATTTACCCCATCATTTGGAAAACTACCAATGGTGGTGAAGATTGGGAAGATCCCATTGCAGTACAGTTAGCTGGTCCTGATGGCATTGAAAGCATTATGTATTACATCTCCGATGAGGAGTGGGAAGAGCTTTGGCAGCCGCCGGCCCCCGAGAGAGAAGAGGTGCCTTATACTACTGCTTTTGACTGTGACCTTACCGTGGATGCCAATGGAAATCCGCACATCGCTGTAGGAATTAGTGTAGCTGGTAGTGACCCCTACTCCATTATCTCTGCAAACCCCTATTATGCAATTGCTGACATCTGGTCACCTGACGGTGGAGAAGAGTGGGATGCTTACATCATTGATAGACCTATGCAGTTCCGTTCTACAATTAACGCCGATTATAGCGAGGATAGCCGTACACAGATAGCACGTACTCACGATGGAAACTATGTATTTGTTGGTTATTTGGATACCAGTAAAGAGGGTGAAGAGGGAAATAACTTCCCGGATATCTATTGCCGTGCCATTGATGTAAATTATGGCTGGATGTCTGAGTACGAAGGTCAGGACGAGGCCACTAACGTGACCTTCCTCTCTGACGGTATGGAGCAAGCCTATTTCTTTGCTATGGCTAGCGAGGTGATTCATAACAATTCTGGAGAAGCTGTTGTTCCTTTCACTTATGAGGAGATGAATGTATACGATCCGGGTGAGCAGGTTCAGTACAAATATATCCAGGATTTTGCTTTCACCGATCTTCCTGATGGTATGGAAGAAATGGCAGAGGCTAGCACCTTCGAGGTAGCCCAGAACTATCCGAACCCCTTCAATGGACAGACTGACATCAATGTGACGCTTACAAAAACTGCTGAGCTCTCATTGAATGTATACAACCTGATGGGACAAAGTGTTTATGCTGCCAATGCAGGTGAAGTAAGTGGTAGTTATACTTTTGCGCTCAATGTAGATCTTGAGCCCGGCGTATATTTCTACGCTGTGACTGCAGGTACAAAGACCATTAGCAAAAAGATGATTGTTGAGTAAACCTTCATACACTTTTTGATGAAGAGCCGTCTTCTTAGGGAGACGGCTCTTTTTTTTAGCTGTTTCATGGGTATTTATAGTCTGTTAAATCACAAAAAATCACTACCTTTGTAAAGTGTAAAAAGAGTAAAAAGAGTAATGAACCTTATAAACTCACGGAATTTATGCAAAAACTGATGTTGCTGGGCGATGAAGCCATTGCACAGGGAGCGTTGGATGCAGGCCTTTCCGGCGTGTATGCCTATCCCGGAACGCCTTCTACCGAGATTACAGAATATATTCAAAAGTCGAAGCAAGCTATTGAGGGCGATGTACATCGTACCTGGTCAGCCAATGAGAAGACCGCTATGGAAGCGGCTATAGGGATGTCTTATGCCGGGAAAAGAGCCCTGGTATGTATGAAACATGTGGGGTTGAATGTGGCAGCCGATGCTTTTGTGAATTCGGCAATCACCGGAGCCAATGGGGGCCTGGTGGTGTTGGCGGCCGATGATCCCTCCATGCACTCTTCGCAAAATGAGCAGGACTCTCGTTTTTATGGCAAGTTTTCCTTTATGCCTGTCTTCGAACCCTCTAATCAGCAGGAGGCCTACGATATGATGTTTCAGGCCTTTGAGCTTTCTGAAACCATGAAGCTACCGGTGCTTATGCGGGTGACAACCCGTCTGGCTCATTCGCGGGCAGCCGTGGCTCGAAAAGAGGTGTTGACCCAGAATAAAGGAGGGCTTCCGGAAAACCTTCGGCAGTTTGTGCTGCTCCCCGCCATCGCACGGAAACAGTATGCGGAATTGCTTGAGAAACAGCCGCAGCTTGAACAAGCAGGTATCGATAATGGAAACAACCAAATCCTGGAAGGGGAGGATCTCTCCATGGGAATTATTACCACCGGGATCGCTTATAACTATCTGATAGAGAATTATCCGGAAGGGAAGGTGCCCTATCCGGTGCTTAAGATTACACAATATCCTGCCCCCACCACATTGGTTGAAAAGCTGGTGGATCGTTGCGATTCTATCCTGGTGCTTGAGGAGGGAATGCCCTTCCTGGAAGAGCAGTTGCGAGGCCTTCTTGCTAAGGGACTTAACGTAAAAGGGCGTCTTGATGGCACGGTGAACCGTACAGGAGAGCTTAACCCTAATATCGTGGCGAAGGCGCTTGGCATGGAAGATACCACGGGGAGCCCCGTTCCCGAATTGGTGAAAGGTCGTCCGCCCAAACTTTGTGACGGGTGTCCCCACATCGACTCTTACCAAGTATTGAATGAGGCCATGGAGAGCTACGGCTCGGGACGGGTGTTTGCCGATATTGGATGTTATACGTTGGCCGCTCTTCCTCCGCTGGAGGCTATCAACAGCTGTGTGGATATGGGAGCTTCCATCACCATGGCTAAGGGCGCTGCCGATGCCGGCATGGTGCCTGCCGTGGCCGTTATTGGTGACTCCACCTTTACCCATAGTGGAATTACTGCTCTGCTGGATGCCGTGATGGATAAATCGCCGATTACCGTATTGATCCTGGATAATGCTACCACCGGGATGACCGGAGGACAGGCCTCTCATGCTTTGGGAAAAATTGAGGATATTGTGAAAGGTCTGGGCGTAGAAGAGGAGCATATTCGCGTGGTGAAGCCTCTCAAAAAGTTTCATGGTGAGATGTTGGAAGTCTATAAAGAAGAACTTGCCTATGATGGGGTCTCTGTGATTATTCCCCGCAGGGAGTGTATCCAAACCATCTCCAAGCGTATGCGAGCCAAAATTGCGGCGAAGAAGAAAAAATAAACAATTCGTTAATCTGGAAAATAAAAACCCATGAAAACAGATATTATCTTAGCAGGTGTTGGCGGACAGGGAATCCTCTCCATTGCCGCTACCATTGGTACGGCCGCCATCAACCTTGGTTTGCACATTAAACAGGCTGAAACACATGGTATGTCACAGCGAGGAGGAGATGTCCAGTCACATTTTCGCCTCTCTGACAAACCCATTGCTTCTGACCTTATCCCCTTTGGTAAGGCCGACCTTATTCTTTCTGTGGAACCCATGGAGAGCCTTCGCTATCTGCCTTACCTTTCGCCGGAAGGATGGCTCATTACCAATGCAAAGCGACTGGTGAATATCCCTAACTACCCCCCGGTGGAAGAGGTGATGGAGGCCATTCGCAACACGAAAAATCATATTGTGATTGATGCCATGAAGGTGGCACGGGATATTGGGAACTCAAAAGCCGCCAATATCGTGATGCTGGGAGCCGCCTCCCGCTTTATTGGCATTGAATACCAAGAGCTGGAGAAGGCACTACATACCATCTTCATTCGTAAAGGTGAAGAGGTGGTAAAGGCTAATATTGAAGCCTTGAAGGCAGGACGTGAGTTTGCCGACAACTATCAAGAGTAGTCCATAATCCACCGTTTTGTAAACTGTTCCAATCCCCCCCTTGGAACAGTTTTTTTTGTGGTGGATGGCTTCAACTGCCATTGGGGGGAGAATCGAACCGAATGCTACACCATTTATGAATAATCCTAAGTGCCTATTTATCCTGATCTTCTCTCTCCTTCTTCTCCTCTCTTGTGGACGGAAGAAGCAGGGGGCTGATGATCCCTCTTCCCTCCCTGTGGATACGTTGGTGTATCAGCCGGAGATCCGGTATGGTATTGTGGTGGACTCTCTGGAGGTGATGCGCTCTACCGTGAAGAAAAACCAGTACCTTGCGGATATCTTATTGCCCTATCACATCAGCTATTCCCACATTGACTATATCGCTCGCGCGGCATCGGACTCCTTTGATGTGCGAAAAATCCGGGTGGGGAATGCTTATGCCATTATCTATCATGAGGACTCCGTACCGGTGGCAGACTATTTTGTGTATGAAGAGGATGCCATTCATTATACCGTTTTTGATATTCGGGATTCGTTGCGAATCTATAGAGGAAGATATCCTACGGATACCCTGGTGGGGTATGTTCGGGGAGAGATCGCAAGCTCCCTGTGGAATGCCATGGAGCATGCTGGGGCAGATCCCCTGCTGGCGGTGGAGCTATCGGAGATCTATGCCTGGACCATTGACTTCTTTGGCATCCAAAAGGGAGACCAGTTTCGTGTGTTGTATGAAAAGATCTATCGGGAAGATCAATACATAGGGCTGGGACGAGTCCTTGCTGCGGAGTTGGTGCATATGGAAAATCCCTTTCGTTGTTATCTCTTCTCGCAACATGGAGAGGCGGACTACTACGATGAGGAGGGTGGCAGTATGCGAAGAACCTTCTTGAAGGCGCCATTGCGATATAGCCGGGTGAGTTCGGGGTTTAGCTATGCGCGTAAACACCCCGTATTGAAGATTGTGAGGCCGCATTTGGGCATCGATTATGCGGCCCCGGAAGGAACGCCGGTACACGCCATTGGTGATGGGATTGTGGTAAAAAAGGGCTACCAGAAAAGAGGGGGCGGAAATTATTTGATGATCAAACATAACGGTACCTATAGCACGGAGTATATGCACCTGAAAGGCTTTGCCAAAGGCATCAAGAAGGGTGTTAAGGTGAAGCAAGGACAACTGATTGGTTATGTAGGCCAAACTGGCCTGGCCACCGGGCCACACCTGGACTTCCGGGTCTTTAGAAATGGCCATGCCATGAACCCAAATCACCTGAAGGCTCCCCCGGCAAAACCGGTGGATTCATTGCTTATGCCATCGTTTTATGATCGAAAGAAAGCGTTGGATAGCCTTATGGCAAGCCAATCTTCCCGGTGAGTGAGGCGAGCGTGTTGGGTATTATTGAAAAAGGGGACGAGATGCCCCTTCTCTTTTCTCCTTAGAGTTCCTTAAACCTCCTTGGTTGATTTAATCCCTCTGATTCGTAGCAGGAGAGAAGCCAAAAGCATAAGCCCCCCCGTTTTCGTGCGAAAACAATAATCTCTTTGATGAGTAGGCGCTATTCCTGGGAGGAGACCTGAAGCGTATAATCGTACATCAATACGTATAGGATCTTAATGCCTTCCCGTCTCATCCCCGCCACCTCATTGATATGGTTTATTTTATCGGTGTCTCGTTGTTGCACCATTTTTGAGTGGGATTTATGGAGGTGTTTTGTGTTCCGTGGTTTATTGTGTTTGCGTTGAAAAAATAAAAAGCCCTTCGGAAAATTCCAAAGGGCTTTTTGCTTAAAAGTTACGTTACTTCCTTACAAGAGAAAGGCGATTATCTTACCTTCTCAAACACCATGTTGGGGTTGTAAGGATGGATGGGGTTAAAGGAGGAGGGATGCTGGTCTTTTTCTCCCTTATTCAGTTTAAAATCATCTACAAAGAAGGCGAAGGAATCAAATGATACACAGTTGATCATAATGGAGATATTTTTTCCTTCAAAGGCTGAAAGGTCATATTCAAATCGGCTCCAGTCTGTGGCGGCCTCCACATAATCTCCCTCAGTAAGTTTTGTCTCTTCTCCGGTATCGTTGTCCCTTGCCCAAACGATGAAGCGTTCCAGTCCGTAAGTATCCGTAATGGATTTGGCATAAAACTCTACGGTATAGCCGGCTCCAATGTCATAACCCTGGCTAATCATAAAGTCATTATTTCCATTGTCTCCATCCGGGATTGCATCGAAGCAGGCCATATAAGCGTCACCGCTATGTGGAGCCCAGGTTTCCAATGCTGCGGGATCCATATCGGTTAGTGAGGGATAGAATAGAATAAAAGATCCGGTATATCCTTCGTTCTCAAAGTCGAATGCATTCACGCCATAGGTTGGCAGGCCATCTCCATCTTCGAATGTCCAGTCGGTATACGTTCCTAAACTAAAGGGGGTTCCTCCCTCAAAGTCATAATAGGTTTGGATTTTTACCTCAACGGTATGAGTAGCGGTGATGGAGCCATTTTCATTGGCAAAAGTCCACTGGAAGGTAAATGTTTTACCGGCATCTTCCAGGGTGATGGGGTTAACCAGCAACTTCTCCCCAAAATCATATTCGGTATAGGTCTCGTTTAGGATCTCTTCCGGGGTACCTCCATCGACCGATTTGGTAATGATGAGAGAGGTGGGGGGGGTACAATCTTCAGCGAGCTGATAACGAATGGTATCCATTTGTTCCACCGGGGGAAGGTTGGGTTTTCCATCGATGGCCAATGGGTTTTTGTAGGTGAATTTGAAGGCTGTTTTACACATTTTGTTCTCCTTATTATAGGCACCGAAGAAGGTCTCAAGAACGTCTCCGGGTTCGGTGAACCCCAACTGTTCCTTGGTAAACGTGAATGATCCTACGCTATCGGAGATGGCCACTGTTCCCAGTTCTTCACTGATAATCTCTTTTACGTAGCCATTGGTCACATAGGCTTTCCCTACCACTCCTTCATCAAGAGGATAGCAGTGGGTTGGGTAGAGTTGAATCCCCACACCCGCCGAAACAGGATTCTCGTAGTCATCGGTACAAGCGACACCCACAAAAATCATAACTGTTAAAAATAAAAAGATGTATTTTTTCATAATAATTTGTTTTTCAGTTATTAATAAACATTTGTTCTGGTGTCCCACCACATTTGTTGTCCCCAGAATTTGTCAACTAATTTTTCGTTGTAGGGGGCCACATTCTCCGAATTAAGTTTCAACTCGTTTGTGGGGTATGAGTGTCGGAAAGGCGGTACATTATGATTGGGGAAACGGCAATCTTCTGGAGGAGGGGCTCCCAGGGCAGGAACGCCGGTACGGCGCGTTTCAGCCCAAGCCTCGTGGCTTTGCTTAAAGAGTGCGACCCATTTTTCATAATAGATATCATCAACGTCGGAGAAGGCATTAGCGGCGATATAAGCGTCAATATCGGCAGCTTCTATGCCATTCTCTTCCATGGAAGCGCGGATACCGGCTTCGTAGGTTGCTGCAGAAGGATCTACTTCCGCTACGAGGAAAAGTACCTCTGCGTAGCGCATAAAGGGGGTAAATCCGGCGGCATTATCCCGGAAACGGGCACCGATACGAGAGTACTGTTTAATATCTCCCAGGTTGGCATCCGACTCACCGGCCACTACGCCACGGTATTGCCCATCGGATTGTGCAGGGTGTGCATAGATGGGTAGACGGGGATCTGCTTTGGTAAGCATATGATCCACCAGTGTTTTACATACGGCATGGTCATCGCGTGTTTCGCTGTCCTCGAACCATGGTTCTTTGTAAGGCGCAGCCCCAGGCCAAATAAGGAAGGCATTATCTTCATTGGAGGCCATGATGGGATAGGTAGCAGGATCCGCAATGATTTCTGCGGCAATAGTTCCTGTATTACTCACGCCACTTGCCCGAACGGCCATTCGAAGGCGCAAGGAGTTGGCAAACTTTTGCCACTTGGAAACGTCGCCTCCAAAGAGTAGGTCACCATCTCCTAACACGTCTATGCGGTTTAGGTTGAAGATCTCATTGGCCTTCTTCAGGCTGTCTATCAATGCGGGATAGATCATCTCCTGAGTGTCATAAGCCGGGTTGAGAATCTGGTCCGCATCGGCTGCCCGGCAAGCCTGTGTAAAGGGAATATCCCTCCAGGTGTCGGTGGCAATCTGGAAAAGGAACGACTCAAAGGTCAGACAGGCGGCATACAAGTATTGATTATCCTCTTCAAGAGCCAGTTTCTTGGCATTTTTCAGGTCTTGAAGGGTGGTGTAGATATGATACCAATTGTTGTTGATTACACCCTCTCTCTCGAAATAGCGTGCTTCATCCATGTACTGGATCTTTGAGACATGTCCGGCATAAGAGCCTGTATTGTTCATGCTGAACCAGGCATTATAGAGACGATCACCGGAATAGCGAATCGCCTGTGCCAGAATATTGGTAGGTGGCACTGATATGGGGTTATTGGGATCTGTATTCAGCTCTTCCCAATCTTTTGTACAACTGACTGCCCCCAAAATTCCTGTTACAATCAGAAGAAGTAATATTTTTTGTTTCATAACAATCATTTTTAACGTTTTTAGAATGTGGCATTCAGTTTAAATCCAAAAGTACGTGCCGTAGGAATCTGGTACTGTTCCAGTCCTACACCTCTCATGGTAGCACCAAATCCGGTTTCAGGATCAATGCCCAGGTCATTGGAGGGGTGTCTCCAGAGGATCGCAGCATTACGGCAGACCAAAGAGAGTGAAACACTCTGTAACCAGTTGATGTTCCTGAGCATCTCCTTATCGAAGACGTAACCTAAGGTAACTTCGCGAAGCTTGATGTAGGATCCATCGATGATAGAGTACTCTTCTCTACCCCAGTATCCGGAGTAGAAGCTCTGTGCGGAGGTAACGATGTCGTTGGGCTCTCCGTTGGTAATGGCAACGCCATTTTCATCCATTATGAGGTTTCCATTATCATCAAAAACGCCTTTAACGCCATTGTAAAGCACTCCATTTTCACGGATGCCATCTTGTGCCGTCTCTGCTGTTACACCGGCATAAGCACCAAACCAGTCGGAAACGGAGAAGATATCTCCACCCATTTTACAACCGATAAGGGCACTGAAGGTGATATTTTTATAGGCGAACAGGTTGTTGATACTACCCATCCAGTCCGCTGTGGTATTTCCTACCACAATGGGGGTCTCTGCTACGATGGGTTTTCCATCGGGGCCTACCACCACTTTGTTGTCCTGGTCTCTCACGAAACCATTGGCACGGATTACGCCCATGGGTTCGCCGGGACGTGCCTCCACTGTAACACCACCCCACGAGGAGGAGAGCTCATAAGACTTGAGGTCGCCGTAAAGCTCATCTACGGTGTTGTCATTCTTCGACCAGTTCACCAGTGCGGTGTAGTTAAATCCGTTTTTGTTTTCAATGACTTTTCCGGTAAGGGTGACTTCAATTCCCTTATTGGTTACCTGTCCGGCATTGATTAGGGCATAGTCATAACCGGCCGCATCAGAGATGTTAATACTCATGATTTGGTTTTTCGTTATCTGCCTGTACCAGGTAAAGTCTAAGGCAATGCGGTTATGGATAAAACGAAGGTCGGCACCAACTTCAAAGCTGGAGGTGATCTCCGGCATCAGCCCGATAGGGGGAAGTGTTCGTGTGGTACGGAATAGTGTAACGCCTCTAAATGGGTCAAGACCCTCATAGACGCCTTGTAAGCGGTGGGGGTCGGTATCCGAACCCACTTGAGCCCATCCTCCACGGATTTTAGCATAGGATAGGAAGGCCGGATTTACATCGATGGTTTCCGTTAGGATATAGCTGAGTGTTGCAGAGGGATAGAAGTAGCTTCTGTTCTCTGCAGGGAGCGAAGAACTCCACTCGTTACGTGCTGTGAGGTCGAGGTATAACATTCCCTTCCATCCAAGGCTTGCTTGGGCGTAGGTTCCAATCACTTTCTTGTGGGTCTCGCGCATGCCTGCAGCCGGATTACCCTTGACGTTGGAGATGAAGAATTTGTTGGGAACCGTTAATTCCGGGGCCTCTAAATAGGAGTATTGGTAATTGTTGGAACGGTTGTTCAATCCGGTGATCCCGTAGAGGCTAAAGTTGTTAAACTTCTTGTTGATGGTGAAGAAAAGGTCACCATTAATCTCCACTTCCTGACGCTCATTTTGCCAGAAGTGTCCGTTGGGATAGTCAATGGATTGGTTGTAGTCCACATGCTTACGATACTCGTGGTAGAAGTCGGTTCCCATTCTTCCGGTTAAGGATAACCAGGGAAGGATGTCGTAAGACATCTGGAAGTTTCCAAACATTCTGTGACGTCCGCGGGAGGTGGTGTTTTTGTATACCGTCCAGTAGGGATTGTTGTGATAGTTGGTGTTCCAACTGTATGGATTCCCAAAGATATTCATTTCATCATAGTGATTCTTCATATCTTCCATATTGACCTGGCGTCCAAACCAGCCTCCCAGTGATTGCATCACGTTGTTGGGGCCATACCCCTGGCCGGGAAGGTTATCACTTTTGTTTTGAATGTAGGTAACGGTTGCAGAGGTATGCAGTTTGTCGGTGAGGCTCATGCCCCCGGAGAAGTTAACCGTATTCTTGGTGAGGTCGGTGTTGGGGACTGTCCCTGAGACATCCTGACGTGAAACAGAGAGGCGAACGTTGGAGACATCGGTCCGTTTGTAGATCGCCACGTTGTTGTCGAAGGTGATCCCATTTTCAAAGAAATCTTCTATATTGGAGGGGTGTGATACCCACGGAGTAGCCTCTCTTGTGGTTGGATCTGTCGGATCCGTGAGGGGACTATTGTATTGGGGGATTTTCAGGCCTATGTCTAGGCGAGGGCCCCAGCTCTCATCCACGCCGTCGTTTACGCCGCCTCCGGCACCGTCGAAGTAGGTAAAACCAATTCCCGGATGATAGCCTCCAACCGCAAACTCGCTATAGGGCATCCCTGTTTTTCGTGCATAGCGGTTGTAATAAAATTCACTTCCCAGGACACCTTGTCCGTACTGGTCTTGATATTTTACAAAAACATAGGGGTCTTGGACGGAGATGGAGGAGGTAATACTGACTCCAATGGCGTTCTTCTTTTTGCCTTCCATCCCTTTCTTTGTGGTGATAAGGACAACACCGTTGGATCCCCTGGAACCATAGAGTGCCGCGGCGTTGGGGCCCTTAAGTACACTGATGGATGCAATGTTAGCCGGGTCAATATCCATGGCGGCATTTCCAAAGTCGGTGGATCCCCACTGGCTCACTTCGGTGGTGGCGTTACTGATGGGAACCCCGTCAACGACGAACAGCGGTTGGTTGTTTTCAAAAGAGGAGGCACCACGGATCACAATACGGGATGAGGATCCCACGGCTCCCGTGGCATTGGTGATTTGAATGCCTGATACCTTTCCCGTAAGGGAGTTAATCACGTTGGATTCGTTGGCTTTGGTTAACTCTTCGGAAGAGACTCCCTGAACCGAGTATCCCAGAGCCTTTTTCTCTCTGCTGATACCGAGCGCTGTAATGACAAATTCATCCAGGTTTTTTGTATCCGGAGTTAGTGAAACGTTGATCACTGTTTTGTCAATGGTAATCGTTTTAGAGATCATTCCAACGTAGGAAAAGATAAGCTTCTGGGTACCGTCCGGAACCGAGAGTTCATACTTTCCTTCCAGGTCCGTAACCGTACCTATCGTGGTTCCTTCTGCACGAATGGTTACACCGGGAATTGCGCTACCGTTTTCGGAGTTGGTAACCGTTCCGGTAATTTTCTGTTGCGCAAAGATCAATTGAACCCCACAGAACAGGAAGAGTACAATTAACGCGGTAAACTTTTTCATAGTGTTAAGTTTTAGTTAGACAAATATTGATAAACCATAATGGATAGAATACTATAACAAATACACAAACAGTGTGTTATGATGTCTGTGTCATCGCATGCTCAACTGATATATGCCTGTTTTTACCCTAAAATTCCATGCAAGATATGACAAATAAGGGGAAAAAACAAGATTGAGGGGGTAAAATATTCTTTATCCTACCTCTTAAAAAAAGAGTATCAAAATACAATGATGTGTTAACACCATTGGAAGAGGTAGTAAGAGGATTACTTTGTAAAAAGGTTAAAGAGAAATGCTAAAAAAACCTGACTTTATGGCCATAAAGTCAGGTTTTTTTAGCATTTGTACCGAAAGTTCGATCTCGAGACTTTCTGAAACAGGGGCATTTACTAAGGTAAATGACCTACTGGAAGAGAAGCGTAACGAAGAAGTCGGACTTTATAAACGGACGCTAATTCTCTTATTGGTTATCCAATTGGTAGTCCAATCCTTTGAGGAAATCCACTGCCCGGTGAATAAGCGGATACATGGTGGTATCGTTGGTCACAAAGGGAACTTTCTCTCGGAATTGTGCCAAAAAGGCTTCAATGAAGGGGGAGGAGAGTGCCGGACGTCTAAACTCCAGGGCTTGAGCAGCATTGAACAGCTCAATGGCTAAAATACGCTCCACATTTTGCGCTACTTTGTAGCACTTTGTGGCTGCGTTGGCACCCATACTCACGTGATCTTCTTGTCCCTGGGAAGACTCAATGGAGTCGACGCTGGCCGGGGTACAAAGCTGTTTGTTTTGGCTTGCAATGGAGGCTGCGGTGTATTGGGGGATCATAAACCCTGAATTCAGTCCTGGCTCTGCAACCAGAAAGGGGGGCAAGCCCCGTTTTCCGGAGACGAGTTGATAGGTTCGGCGTTCGGAAATATTGCCCAGCTCAGAAAGGGCGATGGCGAGGTTGTCCAACGCCAGGGCCAGGGGTTGTCCATGGAAATTTCCGCCGGAGATAATCAGGTCTTCGTCGGGGAAGATGGTGGGGTTATCGGTTACCGCATTAATTTCGCAGGTAAAGACTTGGGTCACATAGTTGATGGCATCTTTGGAAGCGCCGTGCACCTGGGGGATACAACGGAAGGAGTAGGGATCCTGTACATGCTCTTTTTCCCGGGATATGAGGCTGCTTCCAGCTAAGATATGCCGTAAGTTAGCTGCTGTATGGATCTGCCCCTTGTGGTTTCTGATTTGGTGTACCAAGTCGTTGAAGGGCTCGATACGTCCGTCGAAGGCTTCCAACGAGATGCCTGCAATGATGTCTGCCAATTCAGATAGGTGGAAGGCTTTGAGGAGGTTGATTACACCAAAGGCACTCATAAACTGGGTGCCATTGAGTAGGGCTAGCCCCTCCTTGGATTTGAGCTGTACCGGTTCCCATCCAAAGCTCTTAAGGACTGTTGCTGCCGCTCTCTTTTCTCCTTGGTAATAGACCTCTCCCAGACCAATAAGGGGTAGGCTTAGGTGAGCGAGGGGAGCCAGATCACCGGAAGCTCCCAGCGATCCCATTTGGTACACCACGGGAGTGACCTCATGGTTGTAAAAGTCTATTAAGCGCTGTACCGTTTCCAGTTGTACTCCGGAATGCCCATAAGAGAGGGACTGTATTTTGAGGAGCATCATCACGCGGGTGATCTCTTGGGGAACCTCATCGCCACAACCACAGGCATGGCTCTTCACCAGGTTTTCCTGCAACGTGTTCAGTTCGTCCGAAGAGATTCGATGGTTGCACAGGCTGCCAAACCCGGTGTTGATGCCATATACGGGGGTGGCTTCACGTGCTAACTTCTCGTCCAGGTATTTTCGACATTTTTGAATGGCCTTCTTGCGCCCCTCAGAGAGCGCGATCTTCCTTTTTTCATGGAGGATATTTTCTAAATCAGAAAAGGTTAACTCACGGGAAGAGATTATAAACTTCTCCATTATAATTTTTTTAAAATGAATACCATAAGGATGATGAAACGATAGATTCTTTCGGTATAAACCAGTTGTACATCCTCCTTTTTCTTAGAAGGGTAAAAGTAAGCTATTTTTTTGAATGGGAAAAGCTGTAACAAATTTTTCGGGGAATCCGTCTTAGGAGGAAAATAGAAAC
This sequence comes from Bacteroidota bacterium, assembly GCA_002748065.1. Classification (GTDB taxonomy): domain Bacteria; phylum Bacteroidota; class Bacteroidia; order Bacteroidales; family BM520; genus BM520. The sequence continues at coordinate 53,601 of PDRJ01000031.1, read as the reverse complement.
ATTAAAACGAAATGGCTATGAAATTACGAATGTTGTTATGGATGATGGTGCTGGCTCTTTACGGAGCGGCCTTCCCCTCCTCCCTCTTTGCACAAGAGGATGGAGAAGTTGTGAAAGTGATTGATAATCTCGACCCGTTCACGGAGATTCAGCTGGTCGGAGTGGGCGATGTCGTGATTGTGCAGGCAGAACCGGCTATGGTGGTACTGGAGATTGATGCGGAGTTTCAGGATAAGGTAGTGACGCGAGTGACACAGAATCGCCTCTATGTGGAGGCTAAGGGGATTACTCCCCAAACATTTTCGGTTACCATTCAAGTGCCCCAATGTACTCTCATTGCGGGTAGTGGTGCAGTATCGGTAACTACGGGCGGAACGCTCCATGTGAATGACCTTCTGTTGGACTTTTCCGGAGCTTCCGATGTGGAGCTCTCTGTGGAGAGTTCGTCCAATATTCAGGCAGAGGTTAGTGGAGCAAGTAACATGGTGTTGAGGGGACGAGCAGCCTCTTTTGTGGCACATATCTCCGGTGCGGCGGATCTGCAAGCGGACGAATTGATGGCTACCAATGCGTATGTAAGTGCTTCTGGAGCCTCTGATGCCTACGTCTATGCAGAGAAGGAGGGTATCGCAGAGACCTCCGGTGCAGCAGAGGTCAATTTTGTAAAGACTTCAGGTATGGTTCGCCGTATCTCCTCCGGAGGGAGTCCGGTGATCCTCGAAGAGGATCAGGTAATTCTCTCTCCCGATGAGGGTGTCGTTGACTTGGATATTGGAAATATGGGCGTTACTGTAAAGGAAGACAGTGTGCGTTTTCGCATTGGGGGACGTGAAGTTGTGGTGGATGAAGAGCGAAATGTAAATGTGAGAAAGGTGAGAAAAAGTCGTTTTAATGGCCACTGGGGAGGTGTTCATCTAGGTGTTAACGGATTGGTAAATAATAATATGGAGATAGGTGTTCCTTCAGAATTTGACTTTATGGATCAAAAATACCAACGCTCCATGGAGTTTAATCTTAATCTCTATGAACAGAATTTTAACCTCATAAAGAATAGGTTTGGATTAATTACCGGTATTGGATTTCGTTGGAATAACTACTTCTTTAAGGATAACGCCTTTATTCGGGGCGATTCTTCTACGGTGTGGGGATATCGGGAGAATGTGCCGGGAAGACGCTATGAAAAGTCTAAGCTGGTGGTTAGTTATCTTTCTATTCCATTGTTGATGGAGTTTCAAACTAATCGATACTCCCGTTCAGATAGCTTCCATCTTACCATGGGGATGGTGATGGGGGTGCAACTTCGTTCCCACACCAAGAACCTTTTCTATGATGGAGAGGGGAAAAATAAGAACAAAGGGTGGGAAGATTATAATTTGTCTCCTTTCCGTTGGGATCTCCACGCCTCCATCGGTTGGCAGCGGATCAACCTCTATGCTTCTTATGCCCTGAACAGCCTCTTCCTGGCAGATAAAGGCCCTGAGGTGTATCCCTTCTCCGTGGGAATAGCCCTTTGGGGATGGTAGGCTTAGTGATTAGGGAGGAAGAAATGTAGCGACGATCTAAAGACTAACGAAACGCCAAATGCAGAGAGTGTTCCATGGAATACCCTCTGCATTTGGCGTTTCGTTGATACATCCTATTGGATAGGGAGATGCTAATGAAATCAAAGCTCCATCAAAGGATCAACCCGTAGTCAAATCGTGTCTGTCCATAACGTCAGCGTTTTGAGAAAAGGCTGAATAGAACGTCCGAATTCAAGGCTTGCGAAGGCTGAGATAGGGGCGTTTACTAGAGTAAATGACTATTTTGCATAAAACAGGCTGCCCCTCAGCAAAATATAAGCAAAGCTTACTTTTGCGTCCGGTTTGCACTATTGTTGAAGACAAGCGTAACGAAGAAGTCGGACTTTATAGACAGGCTCTAAATAGCAATAGCTTTAGGAGAGTGTTTCCATTAATTCATCGGTCATCTCCAGGTTGTGGTAGACGTTAGTTACGTCGTCGTCCTCTTCAAAGGCTTCGATCATCTTCATGACCTTTTTTGCTGATTCCAGGTCAAGCGTTTCTGTGTTGTTGGGGATTCGTTGCAGTTCAGCGCTCTCCGGCTCAATACCCATCTCCTCCAACTTTTTCATCATATTACCAAAATCATCCATACTGGTGGTGATGGTGATCATGCCCTCTTCCACCTCAAAATCTTCGGCACCGGCGTCGATAATCTCCAGCTCAATCTCCTCCAGGTTCAGCTCTCCCTGCTTGATGGAGAAGACTCCTTTTCGGTCGAACAAGAAGCTAAGCGAACCATTTTTTCCCATGCTGCCATTATACTTGTTGTAGATGGCACGTACATTGGCTACGGTACGTTGTGTATTGTCCGACATGGCCTCTACAAAAACTGCGATCCCATGGGGAGCATATCCTTCGTAAGAGAGCTCTTCAAAGTTTGCAGCATCTTTCTCTTTCCCTTTGTTAATTGCTCTTTGCACATTATCCTTGGGCATACTGGCACCCTTGGCATTGGAAATAGCTAAACGAAGACGGGGATTAGCTTCAGGATCGGGTCCCCCCTCTTTAACGGCAATGGTAATATCCTTGATTATTTTCGAAAAAATTTTGGAACGCTTTGCGTCATTTGCACCCTTCTTTCGCTTAATGGTAGACCATTTATTATGTCCTGACATACTAAAACTATTTTTTAATGATTGTTATTCGATACATGAAGTCTTCAACAACTCAGTTCATCATCCTAATTGCCAATCTGTTTTTTCGTTTTTACAAAACACTGATTTTGAATATTAAAAAGAACTTTTTGTCGAGTCTTCTTTTTGTCAATGCCCGATTGTTTGATGGTTGTTTTTTTAAACCACTGACCATAAAGCATCAACAACGGGTAAAAGTACAATTTTTTTACTTATTGTGAGATTTTAATAGGAGAGTTCAAAAAAGTTAGCTCCTCGTTATCATTGATTCGGCGGTTTCTTATGCCGGATGAAAACGTTTATTGGGCAACCCTATGAAGCCTCTTATATATCCGTGGATAATGGCAATGGGGAGGCATAAAGCCCCCAGAATAAGCATGGTTAGCTCATAGGATAATGGGCTGTTTTGGTAGGGCTTTCCCTGTAGTCTTGCCAAAAAGGCACTCAACGGGATACCGTACATGTTGCCGGCAATCATTATTTGGGCTGCCGACAAGATGATTTGTGCTTTTTGAGTTCCATACTCTTTCTCAATGGCTTCATAGGTGTATTTTTGGGGAGTGCCTCGGGAATCGGCAAAATGTTGTACAAAGAGAATGGCTTTTGCCTCCTCCGGTTTGATAAACTCCTCCCCTCCACTCAGGAGGCTGCTTATCTCCTCTTGATGTAACCCCTTCTGCAACGCCATTTTGGTGTGTTGGTAGGAACAGGCAGCGCAGCCGTTGACCTCAGTGACGGCCAATTGCAAACGCTCCACAAAACGGGGGTCTATGAATTTATGTCGTTTATTCTTTATGAGTTTTGAGAGAGCCCGGGGCGCGAAAACGAAGGAGGTGTATAGCTCTTTTAGGTTGAATTTTCGTTTGTGCCGATTCTCTTGCAATACCGATTTAGATAGACTTGTATTCATCTGTACGGGTGATAATAGGGTACAGAGTTGTAGGGATGGGGTATGCCTCATCCCTACAACTCTGTGCCTGCATGATGGTTTGAACTTCGACGTTGTTTATCTCTTCATCTCTTCCACGAAGTATGCATAGAAGTGTGCAATGGTCTCTATGCCTTTGTAGAAGTTAAAGAGTGGATAGTTCTCGTTGGGTGAGTGGATAGCATCAGATTCCAAGCCAAATCCCATAAGTACGGACTTGGTTTCAAGGATGTTGTTGAATCCGGCAATGATAGGAATACTTCCTCCACTACGAACGGGAACGGGACGTTTTCCAAAGGTTTCAGTATAGGCTTTTTCTGCTGCTTTGTATGCGGGGAGGGTGATGGGACATACGTAAGCTTCTCCTCCATGGAGGGGGGTTACTTCCACTTTTACACTTTGAGGTGCGATGGATTCGAAGTGCTCCTTAAAGAGGAGGGCAATCTTTTCATGATCCTGATTGGGAACCAAACGGGTTGAGATCTTTGCGTAGGCCTTGGAGGGCAGTACGGTTTTTGCCCCTTCTCCTGTGTAGCCACCCCAGATACCACACACATCAAAGGAGGGACGAATGCCGGTACGCTCATTGGTGGAGTATCCATGCTCTCCCTGGAGCGCTTTCACGTCGATAGCTTGTTTGTACGCCTCTTCATCGAAAGGTGCTTTCGCCATAAGTTCACGCTCCTCTTCAGAGACCACCAATACATCATCGTAGAAGCCGGGAATGGTGATATGGTTGTTTTCGTCGGTCATCTTTGCAATGAGGCTACACAGTACGTTGATGGGGTTGGCCACTGCACCTCCGAAGATTCCGGAGTGAAGGTCATGGTCAGGTCCTGTTACTTCTACCTGCCAGTAGGCGAGGCCCCGCAGTCCGGTAGTGATGGAGGGGATGTCCTGGGCGATTAAGCCGGTGTCAGAGACTAAGATGATATCTGCTTTGAGAAGTTCTTTGTTTTCTTCACAGAATTTGTAGAGGTTAGGGGAGCCAATCTCCTCTTCTCCCTCAATCATAAACTTTACGTTACATGGGAGGTTGTCTGTCTTCACAAGAATTTCGAAGGCTTTAGCGTGCATAAAGGCTTGTCCTTTGTCATCATCTGCTCCGCGAGCCCATATTTTGCCATCCTTGACAACCGGTTCAAAAGGTTCTGTATTCCAGAGCTCCAAGGGGTCAACGGGCATTACGTCCATGTGCCCATAGACCAGGACAGTGGGGAGAGTTGGGTCGATGATCTTCTCTCCATAGGTTACCGGATTGCCTTCGGTTTCCATCACTTCGGCCTTATCTGCACCGGATTCGAGCATCATTTTTTTCCAGTATTCCGCTGCTTTGTACATGTCGGGTTTATGATCCGAGATGGAGCTGATGGAGGGAATACGAATGAGTCCAAAGAGTTCCTCAAGAAAACGCTCTTTGTGGGTTTCGATGTATTCATTAATAAAAGTCATAATACGTTGGATTTATGGGTTTATACTTAAAATTCATTTTCTTCGTATGGGTTTTTTGCCGGTTGATGTTGTGCCTTCCACTTTTCGCAGTCGATCTCTACGCTGAGGGGCTTCACCGGGGTCTCGAAATCACCTTGGTAGAGGTTGAGGGTGGAGTCAGCATACAGTTTTTGTAGATAAAGGGCAAAGATGGGGAGAGCCATGTTGGCTCCTTGTCCCAGGGCGATGGTGCGGAAGTGCGCCGCACGGTCTTCACAGCCAGTCCAGACACCGGTGGTGAGTTTGGGAGTGAGCCCCATAAACCAGCCATCGGAGTTGTTTTGGGTGGTTCCTGTTTTTCCGGCAATGGGGTTGGTAAATCCGTACTTGTTACGCAGTCGTATGCCGGTGCCTGTTTCTACCACTCCCTTCATCAGTTCAAGCATCAGGTAGGCTGTTTCTTCGCTCATGGCCTCTTGCAGATGGGGGGTGAAACGGTCGAGCTCGTTGCCTCTTCGGTCTTCGATGCGGGTGATAAAGAGGGGTTCGATATAGACCCCTTTGTTGGGGTAGGTGTTCAGTGCTGCCACGATCTCATAGAGGCTGAGGTCAGCGGTTCCCAGGGCGATGGAGTAGACCTCCGGAATATCGGATTTTACCCCCATTCGCCGAGCCATTTGAATCACAGGCCGAGGTCCGTAGCGTTTTATTAGCCTTCCACTGATCCAGTTGTTGGAGTGGGCGAGCGCCCATTTAAGACTTACCTCTTCCCCTCTTCTTTTGGGGGAGTCGTTGCGTGGTTCCCACACATCCCCGTTGCCCAGGTCGATACTTACCGGTATGTTCGGGAGGGTGCTGCAGGGCGAGAAGCTACCCTCTTGCATAGCAAGGGTGTAGAGGAAAGGTTTGAAGGTGGAGCCCACCTGCCTCCGCATTTGTGTTACATTGTCATATTGAAAATAGGCGTATTCCGGACCACAAGCGTAGGCCTTCACATAGCCGGTTCCGGGCTCTATGGAGATGAGGCCTGAGCGGAGGAAGTTTTTGTAGTAACGGATGGAGTCCATGGGAGTCATCACCGTATCCTTTTCTCCCTCCCAAGTGAAGATCCTCATGGCCACTGGTGTGTTGAACGATTTTTCGATGCTGTCTTTGGAAGCTCCACCGTCACGTAAAGCGGTATATCGGGCACTCCTTTTCATGGCTGACTGCATCAGTTGTTGAATCTGCTTCTCGGCGGTATTCTTATCGAAGACAAAAGGGGCGTTCTCACGTCCTTCCCAGTGCCTGTTGAAGGTGGGTTGAAGGTCCAGGCTCAAGTGTGCCTTGATGGCCTCTTCCGCGTAGGCCTGCATCCGGGAGTCGATGGTGGTATAGATCCGGAGTCCGTCGCGGTAGAGGTTGTAGTTGCTCCCATCGCTTTTCTGGTGCTCCTTGCACCATTGGTGAAGCTTTATCCGTACATATTCCCGGAAATGTTTGGCTAGTCCCGTGGTATGGTCCTGCCGGGTAAACCCCGACATGTTCAGCTCAATAGCTGAGATGGAGTCAAATGCCGAGGGGGTCAGGAAGTGGTAGTGTTTCATCTGGGAGAGCACGATGTTACGGCGTTTTGTGGCTCGCTCCGGATGGCGAATGGGGTTGTAGTAGCTGGGTGCCTTTAGCAGCCCCACCAAAATGGCCGCCTCTTCGACAGAGACCTCGGCCGGTGTTTTGTTGAAAAAGATGCGACATGCCGACTTCACACCGAATGCGTTGTTGCCAAAGGTTACGGTGTTGAAGTACATGGCGATGATCTCCTGTTTGGTATAGTTCCGCTCCAGTTTCACGGCGGTGACCCACTCCTTAAACTTGATGATGATGATGTCGAGTTTGCTATAGTTGTTTTTTCGGGGGAAAAGGTTTTTGGCTAACTGTTGGGTGATGGTAGAGCCTCCGCCTTTGTGTCTTCCTGTCACCAATCCCGCCATCACACGGGCGAGGGCTTTCACATCAATGCCTGAATGGTATACAAACCGGATATCCTCGGTGGCAATAAGGGCGTTGGTGAGGTTGGGTGAGAGCTCTTGATAGGTGATGTTGGAGCGGTTCTCGATGTAGTACTTTCCCAGGAGCACACTGTCGGCAGAGTAGATTTCGGAAGCCAGGTTGGTCTTGGGGTTTTCCAACTCTTCAAAGCTGGGCATAAATCCCAACCAGCCCCGGGAGATGGCGAAGAAAATCAGGGTAACGGTAAGAACCATCACACTGAATAGAATCCATAGGATGCGTGTATATCTTCGGTAAGATTTTTTGTTATTCCTCATTAGACAATGTCTTTATATCTATGAACGTCAAAAAAAGAGATATCTTATCTTCTGCTTATTGGTTCTTCACAATGGAGAGTCCCACCCCTTGTATATTTTCAAGCAGGTGATCCTTCTCCCGCATGGCTTGCGAAAAGGAGAATTGATAGACACCTCTCCGGGGAAATCGGATATTTTGACTGAGCAGAATGTGATTTTCCTTGATCTTTCCTATTCCCTTTCCTAACCAGTTTCCCTCTTTGTTACCAATGATGAACTCAATGGTATCCCGTGTGGTGGTGCCATCAGGATAGTTGATATCTGAAAAAACCCATAGGTTTCGGTATTTATAATCCACGTTATGTCGAATGTGAAAAAGCAGATTGTAGGATTGGAGTGTATCCGAACAGGTTACCATAAAAGTGGCAGGATCATCTTGATGCCATCCTGTTTGGGGAAAGTCTTGGTATGACTCGAAGATCGTATCTTTTGTGCATCCCAGCCAAAGAGTGGGGATGAGAAAGAGTAAGATACCCGTAAGGATGCGACTGCGATTGCTTTTTTCTCTCATTTTTCTGGAGTCATTAGTCATCGAAGCGACGGAGATCCTCTTCGGAGATTCCTATTTCGAAGTCGGTTTTTTGTTCTTTGGTAAAGGCAAAATCTTCCAGTTTGGCCGGATATTTCCCCTTTTGATTCATCTGGATAATCTTCTTTACCTCCCTTAGGGGGATAGCCATCATGTTGGAGTGGTCATTCACATAGGAGTACCATACCATCTCTTTGAAGACATCCGCTTTCATAAACTCTGCTTCTCCTTTTTTCGAGCGTAGGTTCAGGTTGTTGGGAGGGAATTCTTTGAGTGCCTCCTGGTAAACTTCCTGTTCAAAATTGAGGCAACATTTCAGTTTGGAGCACTGTCCTGCCAGTTTTTGTAGGTTTAATGAGAGCTGTTGGGTGCGCGCAGAGGAAGTGGTTACCGAGCGAAACCGGGTTAGCCATGTGACACAGCATAGCTCTCTTCCGCAAGATCCGATGCCCCCCATCCGTGCCGCCTCCTGGCGTACGCCAATCTGTTTCATCTCAATGCGAATGCGGAACTGTTCTGCCAATATTTTGATCAGTTGACGAAAGTCCACTCGATCCTCGGCGGTGTAGTAGAAGATGGCTTTGGTGCCGTCACCCTGATACTCCACATCATTGAGTTTCATCTCTAGTTTTAGGTCGTAGATGATTTTCCGTGTTCGGAAGAGGGTGTCTTCCTCTTTGCTCACCGCATAGACCCATTTTTCAATATCGTTATTTCGGGCTTTACGGTACACCGTTTTGGTGTTTTCTCCAGCCACATACCGTTTTTTTGCCATTTGACGCTTTACCATTTCACCCCTGAGGCTGACAATGCCGATATCATGGCCGGGAGAGGCCTCTACTGCCACGATATCTCCCGTGACTAAGGCGAGCTCTGGAGGTTTTCGGTAGAAATCTTTTCTGGAGTTTTTGAAGCGAATTTCAATATACTCCTCCTTTTCCCTGGATCTTTGGGGTTCAGGCATCTGTAAAATTTCGTCCTGTACGTCTAATTTGCAGGCTCCATGGGAAAAACAGGGGTTGTTATGGGGGGATAAGTCAGGAGTGCTCCTGCAACCACGATGCAGGAACGGTGTATTCTTTGAAGCGATATGTGTCATAGGGTGTCTCTCAAAATTATGAGATGCAAATATAACAAAATCATCCGTTTGGATTGGGCGTGTGCAGGAAATTACTCATTTTAAAGGAGAGATCAGTGAGAATAAGATTGATATTCCCGTAGTTGGTGATTTGGTGGATGGCACTATCTAGTTCCTGGTAAAATTTTTCCGATACGCCCGGGTGGATGTAGGGAGCTAGTTTTTCGATAAACTCTTTCTCCTCTCCCACCCGGTAGGTGAGTGCCGTGGTTTGGTGGTGTACTAACATGGCGTCGCGAATGATGCCTTGGGCATGAGAGAGGAATTTGCAGGTCTCCTCCCGGTTTCCGCTTGCTAGTTGGTTGATGGCTGCCTGTATCTTCTCTATGGAGGCCATAAAGCAGCCCCGTAATAAGCTGCGGAAGAGCATAAAATGCGTGTTATCCGTCACCTCCTTCGCCAGCGAGAGTGCTTTTTTCAGGTTCCCCTCAGAGCGGATGGCAACATCTGTGGCCCGCTCTTGAGAAAGCGCGTATTGGGTGGTTAGCAGGCGACGCAACTCCTCCACCGGATAGGGAGGGCACTTGACCAGTTGGGTGCGCGACCGGATGGTGTTGATGATCAAATCCTGATTTTCGGAGAGAAGTAGGAAAAGCGTCTTTTCCGGGGGCTCCTCCAGGATCTTTAGCAGCTTGGGTGCCGCCTGTCGATAGAGCCGTTCAACCATCCAAATGCATACTACCCGGTATTCGGATTCGTACGATTTTAAGCTTAACTTCTGGATGATATTGTTGCAATCCCGGGTGTTGATGATGGTGCGCTGCGACTCGATGTTAATCTTCTGATGCCACTCTTCAAGGGTGATCAACTGGTTTTTCTCCAATAATAATTCCCGCCATTCGGTGGCAAAGTCAGAACTGGTACATGTGGAGCCCTTTTTGTTGGCTACCGGGTAGATAAAGTGAAGGTCGGGATGAGCCAGGTTTTGGTATTTTATGCAAGAGGGACACTCCCCACAACTGTCCTCTTCCGTGCGGTTTTCACAGTTGATGTATTGGGCGTAAGCGATGGCAATGGCAAGTTTGTGCGTGCCTTCTGCGCCGAGGAAGAGTTGAGCATGACTCACACGCTGCTCCAGGACTGTTTTACGAAGCCGTGCCTTGATGGTTTCTTGACCGGGAATGTTCTTAAATTGCATAGCCTTGCAAAGATATAAATAGTTTGGTGTGTTTATTTCCGAAAGATACTAACTTTGTGGTTGAAAATAGATACCTGATATGCGTTACAAGCCCATAAATGCCCAACTCTTCGTGGATAACCGTCGTCGTTTGGCTGCTATGTTAAAGCCTTCCAGTGTGGCGGTGGTGGTAGCCAATGATGAGATGCCGCGCAACGGAGACCAATTTTTTCCCTATCGTCAAAATTCCGATCTGTTCTACCTCACCGGTATTGAGCAGGAGAAGACCCTATTGCTCTTGTGTCCCACTCATCCTCAGGAGAGTTACCGGGAGGTCCTCTTCATTGTGAAGGCGGATCCTTTGGAAGAGCAGTGGAATGGGCACAAGCTGACGTTGGAGGAGGCGCGGGCAATCTCCGGTGTGAAGAGCGTAAAATACCTTGATGCCTTGGATGTTGTTCTCAGGGAGCTGTTTTTCTGGGCCAAAAGAGCTTATCTGGCCATCAACGAGTACCCCAAGTTCTTTCCTGAGGTCCCCAACCGTGATGTGCGCTTTGCAAAACAGATAAAGGAGCAATATCCCCTGTTGAAGATAAAGCGGCTCTTCCCCTTGATTGCGGCCCTTCGGCAGGTTAAGCAGCCTGAAGAGGTGGGGTTGATAAAACGAGCTTGTGAGATTACAGGGGTGGCTTTTGATCGTATCTTGAAGAGCCTTGCTCCAGGGATGAAGGAGTATGAGGTGGAGGCGATGATGACCTACGATTTTCTGAGGTTGGGCGCCAATGGCCATGCCTACCAGCCCATTGTGGCATCGGGAAAGAACGCTTGTGTGCTACATTATGTAACCAACGATGGGGCACTTGCCGACGGTGATCTGTTGTTGATGGATTTTGGAGCGGAATATGCCAATTATGCCGCAGACTGTTCCCGAACCATTCCGGTGAACGGGAAGTTTACACCTCGCCAGAAGGCCTGTTACAACGCGGTACTGCGAACCTTCCGTAAGGCTCAATCCCTCTATGTGCCGGGGAATACCATTCAAAAGATTAATCAGGCGGTTTTTAAGATGATGGAGGAGGAGATGATCGGTCTGGGGCTCTTTACGCGTGAAGAGGTGGAGCGGCAGGATCCTCAGAACCCTTGCTATGCCAAATACCTTATGCATGGCGTTTGTCATCCGGTGGGCCTTGATGTTCACGATGTGGGGGGGAAAGAGGAGCCGCTGCCCGAGGGGCAGGTGTTGACCCTGGAGCCCGGAATCTATTTGGAAGAGGAGGGGTTTGGCATCCGTTTGGAGAATGATATCATGGTGGCTGATGTGCCGGTGGACCTGATGGCGCATATCCCCATTGAGGTCGATGAGATTGAGGCGTTGATGGCTTCTGCCGATGAGGGTGGAGCCCTCATAGAAGTTCCCGTAAAATAGATTAACTTTGGGGGTTCGCAAGAAATAATTATTACATACTTAAATACTTCATATTATGTTTTCAAAAGAGACTTATACCAATCGTAGAGAGAAACTACGTAAAAAGTTGGCTTCCGGCCTTATCCTGATTCCGGGAAACAGCGAGGCGGCCTTCAACTACCCGGCCAATACATATCATTTTCGTCAGGATTCTAACTTCCTCTATTTCTTTGGGTTGGATCATCCCGATCTTGCCGGTGTGATGGATGTGGATGAGGGTAAGGACTACATCTTTGGGAATGATGTGGATATGGATGATATTATCTGGATGGGGCCGCAGCCTTTGATGAAGGAGCGCGCTGCTGAAGTGGGGGTTGCAAATACGGCACCATACGATGCGATCATCCCTCTTCTTCAACAGGCGATCCGGGAGGGGAGAAGAATCCATATTTTGCCTCCCTACCGGGGAGAGCATTTTATCGAGTTAGAACGGCTCTTGGGCGTTAGCCACAGCGCTGTAAAGAACTATGTATCCGTAGACCTTATCAAAGCGGTGGTGTCGCTTCGTGAGATTAAAGAGGAGGTGGAGATTGCAGAGATCGAGAAGGCTATTGCCGGTGCGTATGAGATGCATACTACGGCCATGAAGATGGCGATGCCCGGTGTGATTGAGCAGGAGATCGCTGGCGTGATGGAGGGTATTGCCTTGAAGAACGGAGGGCCTGTAAGCTTTCCTATTATTCTGAGTATCAATGGGCAGACGCTACATAACCACTACCATGGCAACACCCTCGAGGTGGGCCGTATGATGGTGGCTGATGCCGGCTGCGAGACCACTCTTCACTATGCTTCGGACATTACCCGTACGGTGCCTGTAGGAGGGAAGTTTGATGCCCGTCAAAAGGCGATCTATGAGATTGTGTTGAAGGCCAATATGGATGCCATCGCGGCGGCTCGCCCCGGCGTGAAAAACCGTGACCTGCACCTTGGTGCCTGTAAGACCATTGCCAGTGGGTTGAAGGCCTTGGGTATCATGAAAGGGGATGTGGATGAGGCGGTACGCCAAGGTGCGCACGCCATGTTTATGCCTCACGGCTTAGGCCATCACATGGGTCTGGATGTCCACGACATGGAGGGCCTGGGTGAAGATTATGTGGGATATGATGAGCATACCAAGCGTTCGGACCAGTTTGGGCTGGCCTTCCTACGCTTTGGAAAGGAGCTGAAGCCCGGTCATGTGTTTACCATCGAACCCGGATGTTATTTTATCCCTGCCCTGATTGACCAGTGGCGTGAGGAGGGTAAGTTTACCGAGTTTATCAATTACGATGAGGTTGAGAAATACAAAGACTTTGGGGGAATCCGCATCGAGGATGATATCCTGATTACAGCGGATGGACATCGGGTGCTTGGCAAGCCGATTCCCAAGAGTGTGGAGGAAATTGAGGCCTTGATGGCTCAACAATAGAAGCTTCTTGAATCGTTGAGAGGGGTTTGCCCCTCTCAACGTTATCCCGTGGATGCTATGAATAGTTTTCCTGCGAAATATCATCGACTTGAGACGGTGCCCGTGCCCGTTGGTGAGGTGATGGTGGGAGGAGGCCATCCGGTGGTTTTGCAGTCCATGACCAACACCTCGACCATGGATACGGCAGCCACGGTGGCTCAGTCCATGCGCTTGGTGGATGCCGGTGCCTCCTTGGTTCGGATCACGGCTCCCTCTGTGAAAGCAGCGGAGAACCTGCAAGAGATCAAGACAGCTTTGCGACGCAAAGGCTACCGTGTTCCCTTGATTGCGGATATCCACTACCAGGCTAAAGCGGCCGAGGTGGCTGCGCGCATCGTGGAGAAGGTGCGTATTAACCCCGGAAACTATACCGATCGTTCGGTGCCCGGGAAGAAGACCTTTTCCGATGCTGACTATCAGGCGGAGTTGGAGCGTATCCATAGCCGTTTGAAGCCGTTGGTGCAGGTGTGCAATACCTACGGTACAGCGCTGCGGGTGGGGAGTAACCACGGTTCGCTCTCGCAGCGTATTATGAGTCGCTATGGCAATAGCCCGGAAGGGATGGCGGTGGCGGCCATGGAATTTATTGAGATCCTGGAGGATCTGGGTTTTCATAAGATTGTGGTGAGTATGAAGGCCTCTAACCCGCGGGTGATGGTCTATTCCGTACGTCGCATGGTGGCGATGATGCAAGCCCATGGTAGGGTTTATCCTTTTCACCTGGGCGTGACAGAGGCCGGTAATGGACGGGAAGGGCGTATTAAATCGGCCGTGGGGATCTCCTCGCTGTTGGAAGAGGGTATTGGCGACACCATTCGTGTTTCTCTCACCGAAGCTCCGGAAAAAGAGCTTCCGGTGGCTGCCCTGATCGCCGGCCACTACGGGGAGATGACGTCGGCTAAAGAGCCCCTATCGGTGAGCCTGCCTGTGGGGCATACGGCCTACCGGGGTCGGATGAACAAGCATGAGCATCCGGTGTGGGCCATCCCTTCCGAAGTGCCTCCCCCCGCCATCTCCTGGATAACGGTGACAACGCCTTCTCTCTCGGAGGATCTTTTGCGCGCAGTGGCCGGGGATGAACGTTTGGGGGTGATTTTGGACCTCTCTCGGGCTACTGCTCTCTGCCCTTATCGAACCCTCTTTGCCCAACTGGCTCGCTTGGAGCGGGAGGTCTTTGTGATGTTGAAGGCTGACTTTGGCTCACTGCCGAAGGAGGAACTCTATGTGAAGGCGGCTCGTCTGTTTGGCTTTTTCCTCTTAGATGGATTGGGTGACGGGGTGATGGCCTCTTCCCGGGTGATCTCCGATGAAGCGCTCTATCCTGTTTTATTGGATCTGTTACAAGCCTCTCGTGTGCGTATTTCCAAGGCTGAGTTTATTGCCTGCCCCTCCTGTGGGCGAACTCAGTTTAACATTGAAAAGGCGCTGGAAGAGGTGAAAAAGGCCACCTCCTCTTTGAAGGGGCTTACCATTGGCGTGATGGGGTGTATCGTTAATGGGCCGGGAGAGATGGCTGATGCCGATTATGGTTATGTGGGTGCAGGAAGGGGAAAGGTTGCACTCTATAAGGGGCAGCAGCAGGTGGCCAATAATGTGCCGGAAGAGGAGGCCGTTCAGCGTCTTCTGGAGCTGATTGAACGTGACACTCCGTCGTGATTCTTTTTTATGGGTGGTGTGATAACGGGTTGAAGATAGAAGATATGGCATGGTACATCCCCATAATGGATCCCATTAATGGCGCTATAAAACCTGTTAATATTCTGATTATTATTTTGTTGGTGATTAAATGTTGGTTGTTTTGCCAATTGTGGGCATAATGCCCCCAAGTCGTCTATTTTTGTGTTACCTTTGAAAGGTGTAAGAGGGCGCTATCCTGACGGGAGATTTTCAGCGTTGCTTTGCAACGCTTTCCCGCGGGTCGGTTTGTTGCATTAATCCTTGCAGATGATTTTTTCTGCTGTGGGTTTTTGTGAAGGGGAGCCTTCTGAAGATAGAAGAAAAATATAATAAAAAATAGCTTATGAAAACAGTTGCTGATTGCAATTTTGAGGGAAAGCGCGCACTGATACGGGTGGATTTTAATGTGCCACTAAATGCGGAATTTCAAATAACTGATCCCACACGGATCAATGCGGCATTGCCCACCATTAAAAAGATCCTGACGGATGGTGGATCCGTGGTGTTGATGTCTCATTTGGGGCGTCCAAAGCAAGGGCCGGAGGAGAAGTTCTCGCTCAAACACCTGCTCCCTTATCTGGAGGAGGTTTTGGAGAGAGAGGTGTTATTTGCCGATGATTGTGTGGGAGAGCAGGCCTTTGCCTATTCCCGCGATCTGAAACCCGGCCAGGTGTTGTTGCTCAATAATCTTCGTTTTTACAAAGAGGAGACCAAGGGGGATGAGGATTTTGCGAAGAAACTTGCGCAACATGGCGACATTTACGTAAATGATGCCTTTGGAACGGCCCATCGTGCCCATGCCTCTACCACCATCGTAGCCCGTTTTTTTCAGGGCGATCACAAGATGTTTGGCCTGCTGTTGGGTAGAGAGATTGAGAGTATGGAGAGGGTGCTTCGGGATTCCCAACGTCCTTTTACAGCCATTCTGGGCGGGGCGAAAGTTTCTGGTAAGATACAGATCATTGAGAACCTTTTGGATAAGGCGGATCATATCATTGTCGGAGGAGGGATGATGTTCTCTTTTGTGAAGGCTTCCGGGGGAGCGATTGGGAACTCCTTAGTGGAAGAGGAGTATTTGGAGTTGGCGCGTGCTACCCTGAAAAAGGCTGCTGAAAAAGGGGTGCATATTTATGTGCCTGTGGATGCCGTGGAGGCCGATGCCTTTGCTAACGAGGCCAATCGCAAAGAGGTATCCTCTGATGCCATTGATGATGGCTGGATGGGGTTGGATATTGGTCCTCGGAGTATGGCTGAGATGGAGAGGATCTTGATGGCATCGAAGACGATTCTTTGGAATGGCCCCATGGGTGTTTTTGAGATGGATCACTTTGCTGTGGGAACCCGTTTTGTGGCTGAGACTGTGGCAAAAGCCACCGCAGAGGGTGCTTTTTCACTGATCGGTGGAGGCGATAGCGTGGCTGCCATTAACAAGTATGGCTTGAAGGAGAAGGTGAGCTACGTGTCTACGGGTGGAGGCGCTATGCTGGAGTATATTGAGGGCAAAGAGCTTCCTGGAATAAAAGCTATTTTAGGGTAGAGGGGCGTATGTTTCCCTAGGGGAGTGTCTCTTTATTTTCTGTTTCCCAGTGGCGCAGCCGTTGGTATATTTGGTATGCGTTGTAGATTTGCCATGCCCCATATACCGAGAAGAAGAGTCCGATAAACAGGGTGATAGTGTTGGCCATCTCCACGGATTTGGTCATAAGCAGAATCCCAATGATAATGATGAAAATGCCATTAAGTACCGATAGCATATAGTTGTTGAAGAGGTGACGTAAAGAGAGCACCATGTAAATGTGAAAAGCTCCTGCCAGGATGGCCCAAATCCCCAATATGCTGAAAATAAGGCGTATGACAAGGGTGGGGGAGGCGAGAAACAGGATCGCCGGGATCAGAAGTACGACGCCTTGGATAAACCATACCCCCCAGGGTTTTTGCTGTTTTCGGTTTAGCAGGTCTATAAGTATAAAAGAGAGTGCCCCCGCCAGTGTAATTCCGCCTAAGATACGGATGAAGGTATGGATTGATGATTCGGGGGTGATGATGGCTATAATGCCTATGACGAGCGAAATTAATCCGCTTAACCCCATAAATTTCCAGTTCTTTTCGAGTTGCTTTTTCATGGATTATACCGTAAAGGTGGTGAGTACTTTTAGGATAAGGAAACATCCGAATATGGTAAGCGTGGCTCCCACAATGCGGTTCATCCAAAGGATGACTCCCGGTTTGAGGTATTTGCTGATACGTGTGCCGACGACGCTTTTTAGAATGTCGATAAGAAATACGGTGGTAATGGTTCCTCCAAAGAATGCAATGGTGTAGTTGAGCAGTTTTCCTTCGGGGGCGTTGGCACTGACCCAACCTATGGCGGTTAACCAAAAGATCAGAAGAAATGGGTTGAGAATGTTCATGAAAAATCCTTTGAGTAGGTAGGTGGTCATCCCGGCTTTTTCCGATGAGATGCGTTTGAGGAACGTGTTTTCTCTCTTCTTCTCCTCTTCTGACTTGGCATCATTTTCAGGTTTTTTGAATATGGAGTAGAGTCCGTAACCGATGAGAATAACTCCCCCTATCAGCCCGATGAAAGGTTTGTTTGAGGTGTTTTCAAAAAAGGTAGATGCGCCCAGGTAGCAGATGGTGATCAGGGTAATGTCGGATAATGAAATTCCCATCGCCATGAAAAGAGAAGATTTGAACCCTCTGGTTATACCATTTTGTATGATAGCCAAGAAAGCCGGACCAATGGTAATAGAAATCACAAGCCCTAAGCCGACACCTTGAAAGATGATCTTGATCATTTTTTCTGGTACTTATGGATAAAGGTCTTCCATTCTTCAAGTTGGGCTTGTTTCAACACGCGAGGAAATTTGTGTTGGCCCCCTGTTTTTCCTTTGGCTTCCATCCAGTCATAAAATGCCGCAGTGGGTAGCAGGGTAACATTAACCTCTTTAATGGCCGCGATACGTTCTGTTTTGTAGTCGTCGTTCAGCGCTTTGAGGTTTTGATCCAGTTGATCCCGTACTGTGGCCTCATCAATATTTTCATCGGTTCCGATAAACCATTGATGGGCAAACATGGAGTCATGTTTAATACCTGCTACCGAGAACTCCCGGATGTCCATTCGTAACTGTTTTTCTAACAGTTCGATAGCCATATTCATATTCTCTTGGCTAAGGTGTTCGCCGCAGAGGCTGAGAAAATGTTTGGTCCGTCCGGTAATTTGTATCTCGCAGCGTTTTTTGTCCGTGAACTTTACCGTATCTCCGATGAGGTAACGCCACGCTCCCGAGCAGGTGCTCAGCAAGAGGCCGTACACCACACCCTCTTCCACTTCATGAAGGGGAATGCTTTCCGGGTTGGGCTTGACATTTCCATCTTCATCGAAATTGCGCTCATTGAAAGGGACAAACTCCAAAAAGAGCCCGTTGTCGGCAATCATCTGCATCGACTCCACATTGGGACGTGTTTGCAGTGCGATAAACCCTTCGGAGGCCAGGTAGGTCTCCATATAGATTAGGGGGTGTGCAAGGAGTTTCTCGAATGCTGTTTTGTAGGGTTGAAAGGCAACGCCCCCATGGACAAAGATGGAGAGGTGGGGCCAGATATCGTGGATGGTCTCCAGGTTGTAGTACTCGATGATGCGTTCCAACAAGATTTGAAGCCATGCCGGTACACCTACGATGGCTCCAATATCCCAGTCTTTGGCTTTGCGGACGATCTCATCCAACTTCTTGTTCCAATCCTTTTCCCGGGATATTTTCTTTCCGGGGTAGTAGAATCGTTGAAACCAAAACGGGATCTTCCCCGTATTGATGCCCGATAAATCTCCCTCGTAATAGACCCCGTTATAATCCAGGTGGGTGCTCCCTCCTAACATGAGGGCTCCCTTGGTATAAAGTTCTTTTGGGAGATTGTAACTCGCCAAAGAGAGTAGCTGTCGAATGCTGGTTCTCCGAATTTGTTTCACCATATCCGCAGCGACGGGAATATACTTACTTGAGGCCTCCGATGTACCGGAGCTTAAGGCAAAGTATTTGATTTTACCGGGCCATGCCACATCGGCTTTTCCTTCCAGGCTCTCTTTCCACCAGGCTTTGAACATGGAGTTGTAATCGAAAGCAGGAACGGTCTCTTGGTATTTTTTTATGATATCGTTGTCGTTACATTGTAGGATTTCATGGAAGTGATAATTTCTTCCAAAGGCTGTATGTTGGGCTTTACTGAGAAGTTTACGCAACTCTCCCACTTGGATGCCAAAGACATCTTCATACATGGGATCTTTGACGCCCCTGCTCTCCACCATATTTTTGAGGATAGACCCTAATACTGGTACTGGCATAATTCGCCTATTTTAAAATAGGCTGCAAAGTTAATAATAATTCGCATTACATGGTCAATTTTTTCGTTGTTGCAACCATTTGTCCATGATGATTATGGGTTCTGCATAAAGAGGGAGGCAGCGATCCCGTCCAGGTGAAACCACCCTTTATCCGTGGTGCAGAGGTGATGGTTTTGGAGGGAGAGCAGGCCCTTCGTGATATATTTTTGGGCCTCATGGAGGGTAGCTTGCATGGCTTTTTCGCCAAAAAGATGGCTTATCTGCACTAGATCGCACCCCTTTTTTGTGCGAAGCCGGGTCATCACATATTCGTTGTATCGGTCTGCCGGGCTAAGCACCTCCCGCTCGGCAGGAATCTTCCCCTCCTTGATCTGTTGGATATAGCGGGGAACGGAGGCGACATTCCATTGTCTGCTTACCCGATCGTACGAGTGAGCTGAAGTGCCGATTCCCCAGTAGGGCACTTGCTCCCAGTAGGAGGCGTTATGCTTCGATCTTTTTCCCGGAAGTGCGAAGTTGGAGACTTCATATTGAGGGTAGCCCGCCTCTCGGGTGAGGTGTTGTAAGGAGAAAAAACAAGCTCGCGTGTGGGTGTCATCTACGTCTTTGAGCTTTCCCTTTTGAATCCGTTGGTAGAGTGGTGTTCCCGGCTCTACCGTAAGTGCGTATGCCGACAGGTGATCCGGCCTCAGTGCGAGGATCTGCGCCAGTTGCCTCTCCCACGATTGTTGCGACTGGATGGGAATACCGTAAATCATATCCACGGAGAGGTTGTTGAAGCCGCTCTCCCGGGCCTGCTGTATGGAGGTGATGGCTTGCTCAGCGGTATGGGTTCTGTGAAGCCAACGCAACTCCTCGTTGTTGAGGGACTGAATGCCGATGCTTAACCGATTGATGCCCACTTTTTGGAGCGCTTGCAGGTAGCGGTGGTTGACGTTGTTGGGGTTGACTTCTAAGGTATTCTCTTCCGATTCGTTCCTAAGGTGCCTGGAGATGGCAGCGAGGATCCTCTCAATCTCTTGGGCACGAAGCAACCCGGGGGTACCTCCCCCAAAGTAGATGGTTCGCACCGGCTCCTGTAGGTAGTCCTTCCGCAGCGCTATTTCGTCACAAACAGCCTCCACATAGTCGGGGATGAGCCGGGTGGAGGCCAGGGAGAAGAAGTTGCAGTAGGGGCACTTTTGCGTGCAAAAGGGAATGTGAATGTAGAGGCCTGCCATGGTTATTTTCTTAACAGAATACGGAAGGTGGTTCCCTGATCTATGACACTGCTTTTTACATAGATTTTCCCCTTGTGGTAGTCGTTGATGATGCGTTTGGCAAGAGTGAGGCCTAGTCCCCATCCTCTTGATTTTGAGGTTACCCCAGGGTTAAAGATGCTGTTAAAGTTGCCTTTGGGGATCCCTTTTCCCGTGTCTGAGAGGTCAATGGTCACATGATCTTCCCCCTCTTTGAGGTCGATGGTGATGGTTCCAACCCCCTCCATGGCGTCAATGGCATTTTTACAGAGATTCTCAATGACCCATTCGAAGAGGGGAATGTTGAGGGGAATGGTAATCGCCTTTTCTTCCGGGAGGTTTAGTTGGTAGGTGACCTTCGAAGAGGTTCTGCCCCGTAGGTATCCGATGGCACTCTTGATGGTATGGATAATGTCATTCTCCTCTAAGGCGGGTTCTGACCCAATCTTAGAGAAGCGCTGTGCAATGGTTTCCAGACGGTGAACATCTTTGTCCAGCTCCCGGGAGATCTCCTCCTCTCCATTCAGGCGTAAAATTTCACTCCAGGCCATGATGCTGGAGAGTGGTGTTCCCAGTTGATGGGCCGTCTCTTTAGCCATCCCCGCCCATATCTGGTTCTGTTCGGATCTTCTGGAGATACTGAAGATTAAATAACTTAAGAAGATGAACAGGGCGATAACTCCTAACTGTATGAAGGGGTAGATTTGAAGGCGTGTGAGCAGAAGGGAGTCCTTGTATAAGATGTAGTTGGTGTTGTTCTCCAGCTGTAACTCAATGGGGGTGTTTTCTGAACGCATGTTGGCGATCATCTTTTGCATATAGAGGGTATCGTTGGTTAGTGGTGTGGCAATGTTTCCCTGGGCGATGACCCGTGTCATACTGCTGTCGGTGATAATCACCGGTACTGAGGCGGCATTGATCACCGTCTCAGAGAAAAAATCCCGAATGAGCTCATCTAAGTAAGTACGAAGCTCTGAGTAAACCTTTGACTCCTTGTAGTAGAGGTAGTTGATCGTTCCTCCCGTATTTACTTTGACGGGTTCATAAACGGAGAACTCCTTGAGTAGCTCTCCCCTCAAGTATTTTACGGTATCTGTATTGATGTCTATATTACTGATACCTAGTATTTTGTGGTTTTTATTGGTTTGAACCACAGGGATGGTTTTGTTGTTTTGTATGATATTGAAGTAGAAGGTAAGCTCTTCGTTGGTCTCTGCCTCCACGGCTCGTTTAGTGGCCTCTGCCAACAACTCCACCCTTCTCCGTTCCTCCTCCTGAATGCGGAGAAAGAACTTTTCCGTATAATTTACCAGATCTGCCCGTCGGTTAATGGCGTCAGCCCAAAGGGTGATGTTCCGTTTTTCCTCTCGTGCAATCTTGGAAACGACCACATTGGTGTACCATAATGAGCCGCTCACAATGATCACAAAGATGAAAAACAGCACCCCTTTCCAGTGGTGTTTTTTATGATAAAAATCAAAAATACTCATAAAAAATGCAACGTTTAGTCTTTTCTTTTATTGTTGTGATGTTCAAACATAACGAAAAAGAGGGTAGGATTTAGATCTTGAGGGGTGGAAATTGAGATTTTGTATCTTTGGCGAAAACTTTTGCTATGGAAACGTTTATGACATCTCCTTGGTTTACATGGGTTCTTCTCCCACTTCTGATCTTTGTCTCACGGATTTTGGATGTGAGTGTGGGAACCATGCGGTTGATTTTTGTGGCCAAAGGAAACAAGACTATTGCGCCACTTCTGGGATTCTTTGAGGTGATCATTTGGTTAATGGCCATCAGTCAGATTATGCAGCATTTGGATAATGTGATGTGTTATATTGCCTACGGGGGAGGCTTTGCCGCGGGTAACTATATCGGGATCTATTGGGAGGAGAAGATGAAGATTGGCACGGTCATTTTTCGGGTTTTTCCGCAGAAAGATATTTCGCAGCTTGCCTCCTCTCTCCGGGAGTGCGGTCATGGCGTAACTACGGTGAATATAGAGGGTAAGGGAGGTAGTAACCAAATGATATTCAGTGTTATGGATAGAAAGAGTGTGGGGGATGTGTTGAAGATTGTACAGGAACATAATCCCAATGCATTTTATACCATAGAGGATATCCGGGGGGTGAGCGAAGGGTATCAGCGGGGAGGATCGCAGAATCATCGGTCGGCACTGGCAAGGCCGCGGGTGATGCGGAAAGGGAAATAGCCCCTGCAAGAAACATCCAATGTTTCGTTTAGACTGCTGCCTTTGGGCGTTTAGCTGTCTGTGAGATGCCTATCCGGTTGGTGGTTTAGCTTTCCGGTCTACTCCCATTCAAGGTCAAACTTTTTTCCCTTGGTTTTTTTCTCTTTGACGGAGGATGTCGTTGAGGCTGTGCCTGGTGGGTCGGTCTCCTCCCACGCTACCTGAAAACCATCGCTCTCCTGTGGGGTGGTTTCTTCCCTTGTTGAGTGGCCCGGAAAAAGGTTCGATAAGGCCTCTTTCTCTCTTTGGATCCTCTTCTGTAGTGCTTTTCGCGCCCGCGGGGTATCGTACCTGAAGGTGGGCTCTTCCGTAGTTCCTGTAATTTTGAGGTACAGATGCGTTCCTCCGGTGGTGTTGGATTGCTCAACCCCAAATTGGTTTTCCTGGTGTTGTTTTTGGTATTTCTTGCGTAATAATTCGTTGATTTTTAAATCCAGATGGTAGTCTATCTCCCCGTCAAAGTGTTGTTCTCCTCCCCCATAGAGATCCATTACGTTATTGGCTATGGCCATTTCGGGGATGTGAAGCGTGCGATCTTTGATGTAAATCTGATTGGTTAGGGTGTCAAATTGGATATTTGAAAGGTCGTCAAGTCGTAAGAATTGAGCGAGTTTTTTCAAGGGAGCATAGTTGAGCAGTGCTCCGTTGGTGATCATCAGGTTCCCATCAGCTAACAGTGTGCTTTTATCGAGTTTGTAGTGTTGCGTGAATGTCGTGGTTAGGTAGAGGTCTGCGGTTAGGTCTCCTTTGAGGTGGTCGCTGGTGAGGGTTTGGGACCCAAAGTTGTTAAAGAGGGAGAAGAGGGATGAGACTGCTATGTTTTGGGTTGATAGGGTACTCTTTATGCGGGGAGTCTCCGTGGTATAATCAAACAGATGAGCCTTGGCCTCCAGTGTCCCCTGCCCATGGGTTAGCTTGAGCCTTTTCAAGGTAATCTCATCGGGGGCTATGTCAAGCGTCAGTTGAACTCCTTCTGTCTCCAGAGCCTTGTACTTCAAGTGTGATACGGTACAGGAGAGCACTCCTTTCATGTTGGGTAGTTTAACCTTGTTGTTGCTTTTATCCTCGTGGTCGTCGGATTTTTGGAAGTGTTGCATAAGGTGCTCCACATCCAGGTGATTTGAGGTGATTTGAAGCGTTGGCTCAATGTTGGTTGCTTTTTTTTGCAGGAGGTTGATGGGTTCTTTAATGACTCCCGAGATGGAGAGGTCATTTTCTGTGTCTGTGAATACGATGCTCTTAAAGGTGGCCTTTTGGGGTGTTAGTATGCTCTCTTCCAGGTGAAAGGAGAGTGGGGGCTGTGCTGCTCCAAGGTGAAGGGTTCCGTTACCCTGGAAGAGGGTAAGGGTACTTTGGGATTGTTGGATCTCATGGAGGGGCTCCTCTATGAGCCTTCGCAGGTTTCCTTTATGGGCAAGTTTGAGGGTCGCCTCTCCTTGCAACAGCTGCTCTTCTGCTAAGAAGGGGGCGATGTCTTGGAAGTTTACACTCCCTTCGAGGGTGGTATTGACAAATAGTTTGTTCCAATCCCTTAGCACCAGCCATCCGGTTAGTGTTGATCGGTTGGGCGTTTGGATTTGTAAATGCTTGGCTTCAAGCATAAAATCCTTGGGCTTT
Organism: Bacteroidota bacterium; assembly: GCA_002748065.1. GTDB lineage: Bacteria > Bacteroidota > Bacteroidia > Bacteroidales > BM520 > BM520. The sequence goes on along the minus strand of PDRJ01000031.1, from coordinate 29,384 downwards.
TGGGGATTGTAGGCCACTTGAAGGTCTGTATGGAGCGCCGTCAGGTGGAGGTTGGGCAGGGGAGAGAGGGTGTCGAGGTTCACGGCTGCCTCGACCCGGAACGCGGGAAACTCATGGGGCGAGAATTTGCCCGAAAGGGTTCCCGTGAGGGAGAGCGTTCCGTGGGGATGGTAGGGGTGGATCTTCTGTTGGGTCTCTTCCGGCATAAGGGGGAGGAGTTTTTGGAGGCTTACCTGTGTCGCTGCCACATTCAGCTGGTAGGAGCCACCCTTCTTGAGGTGGAGGGCTTCGGAGGAGAAGGTAAGGGCCGTTTCCCGGAGCATAAGTTCACCGCTGCTGATGGTCAAACGTTGTTGGTCAGAATAGTAAGTTGCCTTTAGCTGGAGCGCAACATCCGTGTTGGAGAAGCGGAGCTCCGGCACGGTGGCCGCTGCTCTGAGGTCCAGGTTTATGGTGACCACCTGATGGAGGGCCGTGAGGTGGAGTTTGGCCTCTCGGAGGCGGCTCGTGATCTGGAAGTCCGTACGCTTGTCAAGGTAGGAGATGGTAACCTCTTTTAGGTGCAAGGAGGGGATTGTCAGGTCGGGGAGACCTTTGGCTTGTGGCTCTTTTCCTTTTGAGTTGGTCAGAAAATTGAGGTTTGTCTCTCCTGATTTTGCCCGGTAGAGGACGATATCCGCATTTTCCAGGCTGAAGGATTTGATGTGAGGTTGCTGCCGGAGGACGGATCGTAGGTCGAGGCGTATGAAGAGGGAGGCGGCCCTGATGGGTGAGGGCATGGATGGGGACCCCTTTGATGTGAGGGTAGCGCCGGAGAGTTTGAGGCTGATGTCAGGGAAGTAGCGTGTTATCTCAATCTCTGCCGATGAGACGGTGATCTCAGCTTCGAGAGAGGCATTTACGTGTTGTAGCGCCATCTCTGTAATTTCTGCTTCGTGGGTGTCTACATAGATCAGTAGCGCGGCGAGAAAAGCTAAAAAGAGGGCTAATAGTGTACCAAGAGTGATCTCGATGGTGTGGATGATGCTTTTTGTCCGTCTGCTGTTCTTCGAAGTCATTGCGTAGTTTTTGTCATGGGACCGCTATCTTGTGTAGAAGATGGAATCCTTACTTTCCGCTTGTTTGGAGCAATTCCCCGAATGAGATAACGAAATATTCCTCCGTTAGGTGTGCAGATGGCATCTTTTTGTGAAATCCATAAGGGTCGTGCGTGTTTTTTGAGGCTCTTCCACGAAACCCATGTGTCCGGTATGCGCCAGGATCAGCGCCTCGGCGTGGGGGGGGAGCGCCATCTGTGCCAACGCCTTTTGAAGCGGGATTCGGGAGTCTTCTTTGCCCACGATAAAGAGTACGGGCCAGGGAGCTTTGGTCAGCAGATCCAGAGAAGAGGTGCGGGAGCCCATGCCGAGCAAGGCTGCAATGATTCCCTCCTTGGAGAGGGTATGGCTCTCCTCTTGTAACTGTTGGATGGTACTGGCCAATGCCTCCCTGTTCTCCGGAGCAAAGAGCGAGGGGGTGAAGGAGGAGATAAACTGCAGTTTGTCTTTTTTGATGATCTCCGCGGTACGTAGCCGGTTCTCTTTCCCTTGTGCGTCGTCTGCAGAGGCATGGGAGTGGAAGAGGACTAGTCCCGAAAGCCTCTCCGGATAGGCCTTGGCAAAGGCTAAAGAGACATATCCCCCCATGGAGTGGCCACATAGTACGGCATTGGATATCTGCTCCTCGTCTAAGATGGCTTTCACACAGGAGGCCATAAATTCCATGGTATGGGTAGGTCCGAAGACACTACTCTCTCCATGGCCGGGAAGATCGATGCACAGGAGGGTGTGGTGTGCGGCCATCTCCTCTTTGAAAAGATCCCAGATCTTGGAAGATTCGAGAAAACCGTGCAGTAATACTACACAGGGACCTGATCCGTTAACATGGTAGGTGAGGAGACCCTTGTCGTAAGCGAGTTGTTTTTTCATGGGATAATTTTTTGCAAAGGTACAGTTTATGGTAGATTATGGGCTTTTTGCTTTATTGTGTAGGGGAGAAGATTTTGATAAAGTGAAAGAGGTCAGAAGAGATAAAATCGTTCTTCAATGGCTGATGACCAGAAATGATTAAAATTTCCCACAGATACCTGGCGTCCGTCTATAACGTCCGACTTCTTTGTGATGCTCGTCTTCCAAAGGGGCATTTACTTCTGTGAACGCCCCTATTTCGGTCTTTGTAAGCCTCGAATTCGAACTTTCTAGACAGCCTCTTCTCAAAACGCTGACTTTATGGACAGACACTACTTAATCAGAAAGCTTAGGAAATAGGTGCTAAAATCCGTGTAGTTCGGTGGTAGTTTATTACTTTTGTGGCGTAATGATATAGGTGCCTTGTTTTGGAGGAGTGTCCTGTATTGAATAGTATGATGACAAGCCCTTTGGGGCTACTATAGCATAATGATATGAGTAAATTAAAGCGAAGAGTCCTGTTGATGATCCTTGATGGATGGGGACAGGGGGACGGGAGTAAGTCCGATGTGATTACCTCTACTCCGACGCCGAATATAGATCGTCTGATGGATCAATATCCTCACAACACCTTGTTGACCAGTGGGGAAAATGTGGGACTTCCAGATGGACAGATGGGTAATTCCGAGGTAGGGCATCTGAATATTGGTGCGGGCCGTGTGGTTTTCCAAGATTTAGTGAAGATCAACCGTGCGTGTGCAGACCACTCCATTGCGGATAACCCGGTGTTGAAGGAGGCCTTTTCCTATGCGGCTAAACAGAAGAAGCAGGTTCATTTTCTGGGATTGCTCTCCGACGGTGGAGTGCACTCTATGGATACGCATCTTTATAAGCTATGTGACTTGACCAAGGCCTATGGCCTTAAAGAGGTCTTTGTCCATGCTTTGATGGATGGGCGAGATACCGACCCGCATTCGGGACTGGGATACATGGAGCGGTTGGAAAAGCATTTGGCCACCTCCAATGGAAAGGTTGCAACAGTGACAGGGCGCTACTATACGATGGATCGTGATAAGCGTTGGGAGCGAGTGAAAGAGGGATATGATGCCATGGTTCACGGCGTGGGTAAACCCTATATCTCGGCATTAGAGGCTGTAAAAGCATCGTATGATGAGGGGCTTACCGATGAATTTATTAAGCCGGCAGTGATGGTGGATGAAGAAGATAAGCCACTGACGACCATTCGTCCGGGCGATGTGGTTTTCTGCTTTAATTTCCGTACTGACCGTTTGCGCCAGATTACTATGGCATTGACGCAGCAAGATATGCCCGAATTTGCCATGAAGAAGATCCCCCTGCACTACCTCACCATGACCCGTTACGATGATAGTTTCCAAGGGGTACATGTGGTGTATGACAAGGAAAATGTACAGGAGACTATTGGCGAGGTGGTGGCTCGTGAAGGGTATAAGCAGCTCCGAATTGCAGAGACAGAGAAGTATGCCCACGTGACCTTCTTTTTTAGTGGTGGACGAGAGAAGGAGTTTGATGGAGAGAAACGGATTCTTGTGGCTTCTCCCAAGGTGGCGACCTACGACCTACAGCCTGAAATGAGTGCCTTTGAAGTGAAGGATGCTCTGGTTAAAGAATTGAATGCAAAGAGTGTAGAGCTTGCCGTACTGAACTTTGCCAACGGTGATATGGTAGGGCATACGGGAATCTACCCGGCCATTGAGAAAGCAGTGAAGACGGTAGATCAGTGTGTGGGAGAAGTGGTGGATGCTGCTAAAGCCAATGGTTATGATGTGATGATTATTGCCGATCATGGGAATGCTGACTTCGCCATAAATAGCGATGGCTCACCCAATACGGCACATACCACCAACCCTGTGCCCGTTATTCTTGTGACATCAGATTATGAACATATTGAGAAGGGGATCCTGGCCGATGTGGCTCCCACACTTCTTAAGATTATGGGCATTCCTCAACCTGAGGCAATGACAGGGAAAGCCCTGGTATAGTCGTTTCCCTGGCTACGATTGTCGTAAAAGTCCGATTGGTACCATTAAAAAAGCCCGGTATTTCATAGATACCGGGCTTTTCTTTTTCCTGAGGAGGGTTAGTAACCCCCGTTAAAGTCATCGTATTGGTTGCGATTATCGCGGTAATCATCGTTTCGTCGATAACCATCATTGTTCCTTCTTCCTCTTTCTCTGTCACCACGGAATCCTCCCTCATTTCTGCGGTAGTTGTTGTCGTTGCGGAAACCACCTCCTTGACGGAAACCACCTCGATTGTCCTCTCTTGGACGAGCTTTCTTTACAACGATGTTGCTTCCTTCAAAATCAGTTTCATTTAACTTTTCGATGGCTTCTGATGCCTCTTCATCGTTGTCCATCTCAACGAAACCGTATTTTTTGGAATATCCGGTTTCACGATCAATAATAACTCTGGCGCTGCGAACTTCACCAAAGGCTTCAAATAGAGTTCTCAAGCTGTCATCATTTGTGCCAGAACTCAATTTTGCAATAAAAATGTTCATTTAAAAAAATAAAATTAAAGTGAGTAAAAGTATCGAGAGAAGTGGTGTAAAGGGTTTCAGGATTTACCGGAAAGACCGAACATCCGTACTCGTCGATGCATGAACAAAAATTTAGTGAGGCAAATATACGATTCCTTGAACGTAAAACACTATTTGTAGGGAATAATTTTAATTTTTTAATCTATTAAGAACCAATAAATTATTTTAAAAGGACTCTTTTCTGAACGCTATAGGTATCGGAGCGGAACTCAAAGAGGTAAAGCCCTGGGGGGAGATTCTTTCTAAAATATTCTATATGAGTCGATTGTGCTGGTATTCTCTGTTTGTCCACACAGACTCCTGTCATAGAGTAGATGGAGAGATGTGAGAAGGAGAGCCCCTCCCATTGAATGTGCGTCTTGTGGCTCACGGGGTTGGGCACAATGTGTATACTTCCCCCTGGAGAGAGGTCGTTAATTCCATTACTGTACGACGGTGGTCCGGCAATAAGGTTGTGTTCAGGGTCAAAGGTGATTTCACTTGCACAGAAGGTGAGGGGAACCAGAAAGGATTGGTGATTTTCCGTATTCTGTACTTGCACGATAGTGTCAGCTTCAACGCCTTTCAAGCGCAATGACACTGGCATCTCAAAAAAATCTACGGAGTTGTCCGAGGTCTCCTGATGGAGGGTGAAGTTGAATAGGCCGGAGCAACTGGGTTGATAAACGATGGTGTAGGTGGGATAACCTTCCCCATAGTACCAATCGTTAAAAAATTCGGTTAAAGAGGTATCTGAGGCCATCTCCATGGTTTCAATAAAGGATTCCATGGTTGCAAATCCATATTGGTTTTCCAGAAGGTGGAGATAGTCATAGATGCCTTGGAAGAAGGCTCCATCTCCTACTACACTGCGTAGCATATGGAGAACCATGGCTCCTTTGTTGTAGCTGAGCCTTCCATCGAAGATTCTCTGGACATTGGTAGTGTCCTCCACATAAACAGATCCATCTGGTTCTGAGGTGATATGTTCAATCTTTTGCGTTTTCCATCTCTCCCAGTAGTTGGTATCAGGGTAGAGTGTTTCATAGGCTAATCCGCAGACGTAGGTGGCAAAACTCTCGTTGAGGAAGATATCGTGCCAGGAGGCTAAGGTGACCATATTCCCGAACCACTGATGTCCCAGTTCATGGACCAAAATTTCATAATCCCAGCAACAGGTGGAGGTCATGGTTTGGTGTTCCATCGCCCCGCTCCGCATCCATTGCATATGTCCGTATTTCTCCTCTTTGAAGGGGTAGTCTCCGAAATAGCTGTGAAATAGCTCAAAAACTGAAGGTAGCTTGGCTGTGATTTTCTGTGCCCTCGCCAAGTCATCGACCCATGCCAGGTTCTCCATGGGAAAGGTCTCCTCTCCGCAGGTTATTTCGTCACTATAGGATTCGTATTCCGAGATGGCAAAGGCAATGTTATAGTTGACAATGGGATAGCGATGTCGGAAGCGCATGGTGCGTGTTCCATCGCCATGATCTCTGTTCTCCACCAGGGTACCGTTGGCACCGGCAAGGTATTGGGAAGGGATGGTGAGCTGGATGTCCAGTGAGTCTATTTTATCCCCTAGACCAGGGTTGCACGGCCACCAGTCTCCCGCACCATAGGGTTCTGAAAAGGTAGCTAAAACAGGAGTTTCATTATGATAATCTTGTAGAAAATAGCCATTATCAGGTGGTGTCCCGTTGTAACGGATGGTTAGGTGATAGGGATAATTGGGTTTTAATGCCCGAGAGAAAGAGAGATGAAGGTCGTAGCCTTGGTGATCGATGGTGACTTGGTTTTCTGGTACCTCTACCGACATGGGGGTGAGCTCTTGTGCTAAACGTAGATGAAGCTCTTGGGTGCTCTCTTTTACCTGAAAATGGTGTGTGACGCTCCCGGAAATAACCCGAACATGAGGATCAAGCTCGTAGTTCATAATTGTGCGGGTGATATCCAGGTTCGAAGGGAAAACAGGGGCGTTGTTTATGGGGTGGGGGCGATTGGCCTGATGAGCCATAAAAATGTTGTTTTTGGGCCCTTCTTGAGCCTTTGCCGTCTCGTGAAGCAATGTTGTGACTGCAAGGAGTAAGAGAATGGGAATGAGTTTAGCCATGTTTGCTATGGTGTTTTGGGTTGAACAATGGTCTCCTTATACATAATTGCAAGAAAATACCCCTCTCCTCAGCTTGCGCAAGCTGCAAATTTGAATTTTCTGTACAGCCTCTTCTCAAAACGCTGATTTTATGGACAGGCACTCTGTAGGTAGTAACGGTTGGTTTTGGGGATTGTTCAGCACTTATGATGATTCTTTGGGGGAGGATTTAAGGTGAAAACTTCTTGAGGGTGTATTCTCGTCCATAAACTAAGTATATTTGCAGTTATGAATTCTCGTCGAACTTTTGTGATACTTTTTTTTCTTCTTCTGGCATGGGTTTCCCTGTTTTTCACCATGTGTGCCAGTGAAAAACCCCCTTCGGGTGGTCCCAAAGATATTGCTCCACCGATGTTGTTGTCGGAAGAGCCGGTTTTTGGTACCCCCAACTTCCAGGGAAAGGTTATAAAGGTCAATTTTAACGAGTATTTACAGTTGAAGAACCTGAATAAGGAGATGGTGATCTCTCCCCCCATGAGTGTGAAACCTGAAGTGCAGGTGAGAGGACGTTCGCTTGTTATTAGGCTTAAGGATGATTTGAAAGAGGCAACGACGTATAACCTCTTTTTGGGGGATGCCATTGCGGATCTCAATGAGGGGAATCCTTATTCGGACTATCGTTATGTGTTTTCCACGGGGGCATATGTTGATTCGTTGGCGATTTCGGGGATTGTGGAGGATGCACTTACGGGGGATCCCGTATCCGGAGCCTGGGTGGTACTGTATCCTTCAGGGGAAGATACCCTCTTTTTCTCCTCTACGCCCTATTATGTGGCTTCAACCGATGAGTCCGGACACTTTATGTTGGATTATTTGAGCGATACCCTTTATCGATGTTTTGCCATTGAAGATATCAATGGTAACTACTATTACGACCTTCCCCTGGAACGTATCGCCTTCCTGGATACTCTTGTTAAGCCGGGTTACCGAATCCTCGAGAGTGATAGTCTTCGAGATTCAATTCGTGTGATTCCCTCCCTCTCTTCTTGTGACCTTAGGTTGAGACTCTATACGGAACCCGATACGGTACTTAAGCTCATGGAGCATACGTTGGTGGAGGATTATGTGGTAGATTTTATCTTTAATAATCCGGTGTCGGATCTTCATTTTCGTTCGCTGGACTCCCTTCCCTTGCCCCACTATATTGCCCATGAGATAGGTCGGGGAGATACGGTCAGATGGTGGATTACGGATACCACACGAAAGGTGATGAACCTCGTTGTATCGAACGGTGTTGAGGTGCTGGATAGCGTGAGGGTTGTTCTTTGCTCATCCGAGGAGGAGGGTCGTCCCTTGGTACTTTCCAACAACCTGATGAGTGCGGGATTATTGCCCCCTGAAGAGCCTTTTTCTTTGGCGATGGCCAACCCCATTGCGCTACATCCGGGGGCTGTTGGAATGTTGATTAAAGGGGCGGATACCCTCATAGCTCCCTTCCGCGTTGCGGACTCTTTGGGGTTGTCCGTCGTCCTTGATTCTCCTTTGTGGGTAGATTCGTCCTATAATTTGATTGTGGAGGATAGCATGTTAGTTGATATTTACGGGCATACGAATGATTCTGTAATGTATCAATTTCGTGTGGCTAAGGAGAGTGATTTTGGGGTGCTGGAGATGGAGATGATTCTTCCAGAGCGGGAGGAGGGATCCTATCTGTTGTCACTAACCGAGCCCGGGGGGAATGAGGTGGCCTCTTCCGTGTTTGTGCAATCAACGACAGTTCGGATGCCTCGTTTGTTGCCGGGGAAATACACGTTAACTCTTCTTTTTGATGTGGATGCTAATGGGCAGTGGAGTAGTGGTAGGCTTACCAAGCACGTGCAACCAGAGCGGCTAGAGGTTTTTGAGAAAACAGTGGAGATTCGTGCTAATTGGACGGTACGGGAGACTTGGGCAATAATGGAGTAGCCGTTTTGAGTAGGGAGAAATTATTGTTCCAGTTTATGGCATCGATCAATACAGTGCATAATTTCTTGAAGGGTATCGTTTTGGAGGGTGTAATAGATATGCTTTCCTTTTCGGAATGATATTAATAACTTTTTGTTTTTTAGGACGTTAAGATGGTGGGATGCCGTTGCCTGCTCCATGTGTAGCTTTTGATAGATTTGCGTAACATTCATCTTGTTCCCGTTTTGTAAGAGTTCAATAATGGCTAATCGCATGGGGTGAGCCATCGCTCGTAGTTTACTTGCTGCCGCTTCCAGCTTCTCAATGTCTAAAGTTGGTTTATTCATTGTGATAGTCCTTTTTGTATGTACGACAATCCAACGTGAACATAATAATGTTTTCACCTGAACATACTATGATGTTGCAAATATAGCTATCTTCCAGCAGCTTTTGATGAAAATCACATGGAATCTTTATGATTTTATCAACCGGGTTCCTTTTTATTATATATTTTTTTTCTTCATCTAAAATGTAGATTTTTGTGGTTTCAAAAGAGCCTATGAAGTACACGTCAAAGACAACGGTTTGGATTACTGGGGCAAGTTCAGGTATTGGGGAGGCTTTGGCGTATCGGTATGCTGAGCTTGGTGTGAGTGTGATTTTGTCGTCACGGAAGGAGGTGGAGTTGCATCGTGTGGCAGCCCAATGTCGCAGGCTCTCTCCCCCTATGGAGGAGCCTCCGAAGTTTTCGGTGATTTCTATGGATATGGCTTCGGAAGCATCCATTGTGGAGGCCTGGGAGCGCGTAAAGGGCCTCCATAGAAAGGTGGATATTCTGATTCATAACGCAGGTATCAGCCAGCGTTCTTTGGTGCGCCATGGGAAGATGGACATTGACAGAAAGGTGATGGAGTTGAATTTCTTTGGCCCTGTATTCTTGACAAGGTTGGTTTTGCCCTCCTTGTTGGAAAATGGAGGGGGGCATCTGGTGGCCATAAGTAGTATTGTGGGCAAGTTTGGCTTTCCCCTACGGTCGGCGTATGCCGCCTCTAAACACGCCATAAAGGGCTTTTTTGAGAGTCTTAAGGCCGAAGAGTATGCTCATAAAATTCGCGTAACCTTGGTCTATCCCGGTTTTATTCGTACCAATATCTCCAGGAATGCGCTCAATGAGGAGGGTGTCCCTTCCGGTAAGATGGATGAGAATCAGAAAGGGGGGATGCCCGTGGAGGTTTGTGCAAGAAAAATTGTGAAAGCCATAGCTAAAGAGAAGCATGAGGTACTGGTTGGAGGGAAAGAGCTTACAATGGTATATTTTCGCCGTTTTTTACCCCTCCTCCATTACAAATTGGTAAGAAGGGTAAGTCCTACATAGTGTCTGTCCATAAAGTTAGCGTTTTGAAAAGAGGCTGTATAGAAAGTTCGAATTCGAGGCTTGCGAAGGCTGAAATAGGTGAGTTTACTGGGGTAAATGACCATTTGGAAGAGAAGCGTAACGAAGAAGTCGGACTTTATAGACGGACTCTACATAGTGCCTCTGGAGAAATTATTTATAGATTAGGTCTTTTACGGAGACCATAAAGAGTGTATTGAAAATGAGAAATGAAGTTGTAATAAGCGGTATACAGCAAGTTGGTCTTGGCATTCCGGATTTAAATGAAGCCTTTAGATGGTATAATAATTACCTTGGCTTTGATGCTAAAATATTTGATGATGAGGGGGTGGCTGAACTAATGTTGCCCTATACCGGTGGAAAGCCGCAGGAGCGTAGAGCTATTCTTGCTATAAATATGCGAGGCGGTGGCGGATTGGAGATTTGGCAACCCAAAGGACGTACACAGAGAAAACCAGAAAATCCACTCATGTTGGGGGATCTGGGCTTTTTTGTGGCTAAGTACAAGTCGGGAGATATTGCCAAATCTTATGCAGAGCTACGTGAAAAAGGGGCCGCTCTTTTGTCGGATATTGTCACCTCGCCGGTGGGGGTAAAGAGCTTTTTTCTCAGGGATCCTTTTGGGAATCTGATACAGATTGAAGCGGATGATTACCGTTTTCATGACCCGGCAAAAAATATAGGAGGAGTGCATGGGCTTATCATTGGTGTTTCGGATATGGAGCGTTCGCTGACCTTTTATCGTGAGGTTTTGGGGTATGATACCATAATCAATGATACTACCGGTGTTTTTGGCGATTTTGCAGCTCTTCCGGGAGGTGCGCATCGTGTTCGGAGAGTGTCAGTGAAGCGTAGCGAGAAGCCCCAGGGAGCCTTTAGCCCCATTTTTGGTACCTCTGTGCTGGAATTGGTGCAGGCATTGGATTATATCCCCGTAAAGATTTTTCAGGATCGTTGGTGGGGGGATGCTGGTTACATCCATATCTGCTTTGACATCAATGGAATGAAAGTGTTGCAGGAGCGCTGCGAGTCGTTGGGGCATCCTTTTGTTTGTGATAGTAATGATCGTTTTGATATGGGAGAAGCGGCAGGGCACTTCTCCTATGTGGAAGATCCTGATGGTGCTCTCATTGAGTTTGTAGAAACGCACAAGGTACCAGTAATTAAGAAATTGGGCTGGTATGTGAATTTGCAGAAACGCTCCCCTAAAAAGCCACTTCCTTTGTGGATGTTAAAAGCTATTGGACTGAAACGGGAGAAGCTATAATCCCTTTACCACTCCTCTTCTTCTTTCTCCTTTTTCGGATCCATGGTCTCTTTGAGGGAGGCAATGAGTTGGGAGATTCGTTGATCCACAATTTCCTGGATCATGGCCTGGTCTTCCCGGTAATCCGGTGAGTCCTTTTCGGTCCACTGTTCTAGCGCAAAACGTGATTGTTTTCTCACAAGGAATTTGTCGAAGGTATAGCGGTAACGACCCTCTTTGAACTGCAGTTTGAAATGATAAAGGACCATCTCTCCAACCTCCACAATGCTATCCTTGTTGAGCAGGCGTATTTGGATGCGGTGGTTTCCTTCAATGACTCCCGTATGGGGGTCTCTTACGCTAGTAACTGCTGCCGCATTTTTGTAGTTGTTGTTTACCCAACTCACGGCCCGGACGAACATCTCTTGTTGAGAACCCTCCGCATGAACCACTTCCTGGTATTTGAATTTTCCTGTCTTTGGGTCAAGGGGCATTTGCGCTATGGCAAAGAGGGAGCATAAGAGGATCCAGGATAACGTAAAGAGCTTTTTGCTAATCATAAGGCTATTTTTTTTATAAAAAGATAAGCAAAAGGCGTTCCAAACTTGTTGAAACGCCTTTTAATCCGTTATTCACCAGAGGTGGAAATTACATCATTCCCGGCATTCCTCCACCCATGGGTGGCATGGCTGCAGGGGGATTGTCCTCTTTTACTTCTGTTACGGCACACTCTGTCGTGAGGATCATTCCTGCGATAGAAGCCGCATTTTCCAATGCAACACGAGTTACTTTTACCGGATCGATTACGCCAGTCTCGAAAAGATTTTCATAGTTGTCTGTACGGGCATTAAATCCATAATCGTCTTTTCCTTCGCGTACTTTTTGAACAATTACGGAACCTTCCAGTCCTGCATTGGAGACGATTTGACGCATGGGCTCCTCAAGGGCTCTGCGGATGATATTGATGCCTGTGTGTTCATCGGCATTCTCTCCTTGAAGGTTGTCAAGTGCACTGATTGCACGGATAAAGGCTACCCCACCACCGGGGATAATACCCTCTTCTGTGGCTGCACGGGTTGCGTTCAGGGCATCTTCGAAGCGGTCTTTTTTCTCTTTCATCTCCACTTCACTGGCGGCACCTACGTAGATCACTGCCACACCTCCGGCCAATTTGGCAAGGCGCTCTTGCAATTTTTCGCGATCGTAGTCAGAAGTGGTAGCCTCAATATGGGTTTTGATTTGTGCAACACGTGCATCAATATTCTCTTTAGCTCCTTTACCACTGACAATAGTGGTGTTCTCTTTGTCGATGGTTACCTTTTCTGCTTGTCCAAGGAAAGAGAGGTCTGCATCCTCCAATTTGTATCCTTTCTCTTCGGAGATAACGGTACCTCCGGTGAGGATAGCGATATCTTCCAGCATCTCTTTTCTACGGTCGCCAAAGCCGGGGGCTTTCACGGCAGCTACCTTCAGTGCACCGCGTATTTTATTTACCACTAATGTGGCAAGAGCTTCGCTTTCAACATCTTCAGCGATGATGATGAGCGGATGGCCGGTTTGAGCTGCTTTTTCGAGAATGGGAAGAAGATCCTTCATGGTTGCAATCTTCTTATCGTAGATCAGGATGTAGGGGTTTTCAAAGATGCCTTCCATCTTCTCCGTATCTGTGGCGAAGTAGGGAGAGATGTAACCTCTGTCGAATTGCATACCCTCTACTACGTCCACGTAGGTTTCAATTCCTTTGGCCTCTTCGATGGTGATGACTCCCTCTTGCTTCACTTTTTTCATGGCTTCGGCAATGAGTTTTCCAATGGCCGGGTCGTTGTTAGCGGAGACGGTGGCCACCTGCATTATGCGGTCGTTGTCACTACCAATCTCACGTTTTTGACGGTTCAGGTCTTCCACAATCACCTTTACGGCTTTGTCTACGCCACGTTTGAGGTCCATGGGGTTTGCGCCAGCGGTAACGTTTTTCAGTCCGGTGTGGACGATAGCTTGTGCCAGAACTGTTGCGGTGGTGGTTCCATCACCGGCAATGTCATTGGTTTTGGAGGCAACCTCTTTGACGAGTTGTGCACCCATGTTCTCGAATTTGTCTTCCAATTCGATCTCTTTTGCGACGGTTACACCATCTTTTGTTACTTGAGGAGCACCAAACGATTTTTCAAGGATGACATTTCGTCCTTTAGGGCCGAGGGTTACTTTAACTGCATTGGATAATGCGTCAACGCCGCTTTTAAGTTTGTCGCGGGCGTCCATATTGAAAATAATTTCTTTTGCCATAATGTATATTTTTTATCTTTTTTTGAAACTAGGATGCCTCTAAGAAAACCAACTTCGGTGTGATGCGCGATGGCAAGTTTTGAATATTGGTTTTGGAGAAGCTTCGTATTAAATGATTGCCACAATATCAGATTCGCGCATGATGAGGTAATCTTCTCCGTCAAAGGTCAGCTCCGTTCCGGCATATTTACCATAAAGTACCTGATCCCCTGTCTTAACAGTCATAGGTTCATCTTTTTTTCCGGGTCCTACTGCCACTACGTTGCCCTTTTGGGGTTTCTCCTTGGCCGTATCGGGAATAATAATGCCACCTGCGGTTTTCTGCTCGGCTGCAGCAGGCTTAATAAGCACTCTGTCTGCCAACGGTTTAATGTTAATTTCTGCCATTTTTTATCGATTTAGTAGTTGTTTATTAGATTCGTTACATCTCTCCTTGTCATATTTTATGCCAAAGTAGATATCAAAAAAAAATGTCAGAATGAAGTGACATTCTGACATCTTTTGGACGGTATAGCGACTCTCCTATTCCTGAGGAGGAGCCTGATAATCTTCCGGGTTTACCGGTGCCGTCTGCATGGGTTCGCCGTTATCGATAATTTCACGAAGTTCCGTATCGGTTGTACCGTCGCCGGCAGTGTGCTTGGGGATCACAATCACAGAGACCAGGCTGAGAAGGAAAATGGCTACGGCCAGAGTCCATGTGGCTTTTTCCAGAAAATCCGTTGTTCTCCGAACGCCCATAATTTGATTTCCTCCTGTAAAGTTCGCGGCCAAACCTCCTCCTTTGGAGTTCTGTACCAGTACCACCAAAATCATCAGCACTGCTGCGATGAGGACTAACACGGAAAGTAAAATATATGCTCCCATTGTAATGCGTTTATTGGTTATGCTCTTTTATGATTTTTTTAATTTGGGCTGCAAAGTAACTGCTTTTTTCCGGGAATTTCAAACGAAGTTGTTCATAAATTTTTACAGCCTTCTGAATATTACCCTGTTGATGGTAGATTAGCGCCAGTGTCTCGGAGACCAGGGAGGTATCTTCCCGGTTGGATTTTTGGGCGTTTTCATCGGGATTGAAGAAGGGGGCTGCCACGCTACTTTGGGAGATGGTGGGTTGCTCTATGATGAAGCGATCAATGATGGCTTGTTGATTCTTTTTTTGTGTGTGTTGTGGTTCCGGGTGCTCTTCTTTTCCTTTCTCCTCGCGGGGAAGGTCCTTTAACGGGTCGTAAATATCGCTGGGAATAAAGTCGGCATTTTTGATGATAAGCCTGGAGACCTCCTCCGTGATGGAGCCGGTGAAGAACCCTTTTGTTTCCCTCTTTTGTTCCTTTTCTTCCTCTTTAGCTGCTATTTTATCCTCTTCATACGCCACCGGCTTTTCATAGATCTCCCTCAATTTTAGTCGCTCCGGGAGGTGAAGGCTGATGAAGGGAAGCGCTTTTTCGAGCTCATCACTCTTTTTGTGATAGAGGTAGTGTGCTTTTAATAGATGGGCTCCTGCAAACCAAGGGTAACGGTCGATTAGTTCTTCGATCCACGCCTCTTCCATCTTTTCGGGATGATGGATATGTTGAAAATATAACTGTTGCATTTTGTGTTACCAGTTTACGACCGCTTTATTAAAAATGGCATCTACCAAATACTCCGTAATCTCTTCAATAAGTTGGTTTTCTACGGTCGACAACTCCTCCGTGCTGGGGAAGTCCGCATATTGGGAGAAGCTTTGTTCGAAGCTTTGGCTTGTATTAACGTTGTTGGTAAAGGTGACCTTCACCGTAATGGTGAGGCGGTTCATGGCCGCCGTTTCTCCGGCCTGAATAGCTTGTGGGGTGATTTTATAATCGGAGATATATCCTTCCAGGTAAAGATCGGCAAAGTCGTTGGTCAGTTCAAGGCTTGTTTGGGAGATAAATCGATCTTTTATGGCATCGGAGAAAACTTGACTCAACATGGGGTTAATGAGTCGAGCTTTGTTGTCAAAATAATGGATGTTTATGGACTGGATATTGGGGTCCAGGGAGGCTCCTGTAAAACTATATACGCCACAACGGTTCATGGATAGCAGGGTGATAAGGATGAACGCAAGATGAAAAATGGATTTTTTCATGGGGTGGCCGTTTTAAATGGGGTTAGATTTGGTACTCTTTGATTTTTCGGTATAGCGTTCGCTCTGAGATTCCCAACTCTTTGGCTGCTGCCTTTCGCTTTCCGTTGTGTTTTTCAAGAGCCTTTTGAATTAAGTCTTTTTCTCGTTTTTGTAGGGATAGGTTTTCCTCCACGATCTCTGCTCCTTCAAACTCTTCCGGGTGCTGCTCTTCTACCGAAGGACGTGATATTTCAAAGGTTTGATGGGGTTCAAAGAGAGGTTCCTCCGGCTCCACATTGGCGAGAAACTTCCGTTGTGCTTTTTGGATATCTTCTGACTGTGTATGATCTCCCGTGACCACTTCATGGAGGATTTTTTTTAATTCGGTGATATCCTTTTTCATCTCGAAGAGTACTTTGTAGAGCAGTTCACGCTCCGTAAACTCATTTCCCGCTTTTTCCTTGGCATTGTATCGTACCGGCAGGTTTGATACGGTTCCCGGAAGGTATCTCCGTAGGGTTTGGAGGGTTATGTTTCGCTCTTTTTCGATGATGGAGATCTGTTCTGTAATGTTTTTTAATTGTCTTACGTTTCCATTCCAGGGAAAAGACTCCAGGGCAGCCCGAGCCTCATTATCGAGTTGCAGTACCGGCATGTGATATTTTGCCGCAAAATCGGAAGCAAATTTTCGAAAGAGAAGAAAGATGTCCTCTTTTCGCTCCCGCAGCGGGGGGATGTAGATGGGGATCGTATTCAGTCGATAGTAGAGATCTTGCCGGAATTTCCCTTGCTTAATGGCATCAGGGATATCCACGTTGGTGGCAGCAACTACGCGCACATCGGTTTTGATCACTCTGGATGAACCTACACGCATGAACTCACCTGTCTCCAATACGCGCAATAGCCGCACCTGGGTGGAGGTGGGAAGTTCTGCCACCTCGTCTAGAAAGATGGTGCCGTTGTTGGCCTCTTCAAAATAGCCCTTGCGTGCCTCGTGAGCTCCGGTGAAGGCGCCCTTTTCATGGCCAAACAGTTCAGAATCAATGGTGCCTTCCGGAATAGCACCGCAGTTCACGGCGATATAGCTTCCGTGTTTGCGAGCACTTAGTGTGTGGATGATCTTCGGGAAGTTCTCTTTTCCCACACCACTCTCTCCCGTGATAAGCACTGTTAGGTCTGTGGAAGCGACTTGACGTGCCGTGTCGATGGCTCTATTGAGTAGATCTGCGTTTCCAATGATGCCGAAACGTTGTTTTATGGACTGAATATCAACCATTCATCATATTGTTTATCGTATGGTTGCGCCGATTTTTCGTTCAAAAGCGCTGATTAGTTTATGAATTGTCTTATCAATAAGTTTATCGGTTAACGTTTTATCATTGTCTTGAAGAACGAGGCTGATGGCGTAAGACTTCTTCCCAGCTTCTAGTTTATCTCCCTCATACACATCAAATAGGTTAACCTCTTTGATGAGTTTTCCTCCATTTTGTTTCACGATATCGGTAATCTCGCGATAGGTGACAGTTTTGTCTACCAGCAGAGCCAAGTCCCTTCGCGCTCCCGGGAATTTAGGGATAGGGGTCATGGTATGATCTCTTTGGGGGATCTGTGCGAGCAGTAGGTCATAGTCGATGGTGGCAAAGAAGACCGGGGTCTGTATGTCAAAGGGTTTAAGGAATCTTGTGGAAACTTTACCCAAAGAAGCAATACATCGTTTTTTGATCATTAAGTCGATACCCTCAGAGAACCAGTGTGCCTCCGTGGGGAGTTCTGTCAAGGAATCCCTTGAAATTCCCACTTTATGGAGTAGGTTGAGTAGCTGGTTTTTTAGGTCGAAGAGTGAGGCTTCCTGGGGTGGCTGATACCAGCTCTCCTTTGTGGTATTTCCGGAGAGAAAGAGTGCCAAACGATTATTTTCCGTAAATCGTTGGGTTACATCTGCTCCTTGATCCACACCGGGATTTTGGTGATAGGTTTTTCCAAATTCGTAGAGTTTCAAATCTGAAACCTTTCGATTCCTGTTGTAAGAGATGACCTCCAGTCCTCCGAAAAGGAGGGTGCGGCGAAGGATATTCAGTTCCTTGCTGAGGGGGTTGAGCATCTTCACATGGGTCTCCTCCGGGAAATCATCCTTATGGTAATAATCGGATGCCGTTAGGGAGTTGTTTATGATTTCGTTAAATCCATTGTCAGAGAGAAGGTTGGCGATACGGTTTAATACTTTCTCCCTATGGGGTTTTCCCGTGGTAGAGAGGGCGGAGTGGATTTCATTGGAGAGTTCAATATGGTTGTATCCATAGATGCGGAGCACCTCCTCTACAATATCGGCTTCTCTGGTCACATCCACCTTTGCGGTGGGTACCTCCAAAAGAAGGTTTTGATCATCCTCCTGAAGAATTATCATGTCCAATGATTCGAGGATATGTTTTACCAACGTGCGGCTAAAGTGTTTTCCGATGAGCGAGAAGAGACGGTCGTAGTTTACAGAGATGGTTTTTCGGGCTAGGGGATTGGGGTAAGTATCATTGATCTCCGAGGAGATTGTTCCTCCGGCAAGCTCTTTCACCAGCAGCGCGGCTCGTTTAAGGGCATAGGTGGTCATTTCAATGTCCGATCCTCGTTCGAAGCGGAAAGAGGCATCCGTTTGTAGGGTGTGTCTCCTTGCCGTCTTTCGGATGGTTGAGGGGTCAAACCAGGCACTCTCTATGAAGATGTTTTGGGTCTCTTGCGTGACACCCGAGTGGATACCTCCAAAGACCCCTGCAATGCACATGGGTTTTTGAGCGTCGCAGATCATAAGGTCATTTTTGTGAAGTGTCCGTTGCTCTCCATCCAGTGTAACAAAAGTTTCTTTCTCCTTGGCCATGCGCACCTCAATGGTATCACCTTCAATCTTGTCTGCATCGAAGATGTGGAGGGGTTGTCCTGTCTCCATCATTACAAAGTTACCAATATCCACAAGGTTGTTGACGGGACGGATGCCCACCGCCTTGAGGTACTCTTGCATCCATTTCGGAGAGGGTTTTACCTCCACATTGGAGAGGGAAACTCCGGTATATCGGCGGCATGCTTTTTCATCCTTTATGTGGATGGTGAAGGGTCTTGTTGCGTTGTCCGGGCGGAAAGAGGAGACGTCTGGTATGGTGAGCACTTGGGGCATTGTGTCCTCTTGTTCAAAGGTTTGTCTGTTAAGTACGGCTTTGATATCCCTGGCTACGCCTATGTGGGATGTGGCATCGGCACGGTTTGGCGTGAGACCGATTTCAAAAACTTCGTCTTCCCGAATGTCGAAATATTCATGCGCTTTTGTGCCTACAGGGATGGCTTTGTCAAGTACCATAATGCCCTCGTGTGAGCTCCCTAGTCCCAGTTCATCTTCCGCACAGATCATCCCCTCTGAAGGTACTCCTCGAAGTTTTGTTTTTTTGATAACGAAAAAATCCTCTCCTGCATACATTACCGTTCCAAGGGTGGCAACAGGGACTTTCTGTCCTGCAGCTACGTTGGGCGCACCACATACGATGTGCAGCGGCTCTTCCTCGCCTATATCAACGGTTGTCACACTTAGTTTATCGGCATTGGGGTGTTTTTCACAGGTCAGGACTTCGCCGATTACAATACCTTTTAGCCCCCCCTTTACGGAGGCTGTTTTTTCAAGTTTTTCTACTTCCAAACCGCAATCGGTGAGTAGTTCTGCCATCTTTTCGGCTGGGATGTGGGTGGAGATATAATTCTTAAGCCAGCTATATGAGATTTTCATGTTCTATTCCTTTCAGTGGAGCAAAATTACAATTTTATTTTAACCCAAAGCCAACAGCTTCTATTGGATTGCTTCCCCTTTGGTGATTAGCCCTCGGCTTTTTATTAATACTCGAATAAGGTTGACCGTTTTTTTGTATTACTACCCCGCGTCCGTCTATAATGTCCGACCTCTCCGTGGTATTTGTCTTCCTCATGGTCATTTACTCCGGTAAACTCCCCTGTTTCAGCCTTCGCAAGCCTCGAATTCGAACGCTCTATACAGACGCTACCTAATTGTGTTTACCTTCCTGAGAACCTGGTGATGTGGCGTTGTTGACCCGTAGAAGGGGGAATAGCAGGAGCAGCGTTCCGGAGAGGAGGACGAGGGCAACGCTTAGGGAGAAGTGGTGGGCAAGCACTCCCATAAGGAATGTGATGAGGGCTGTCCATAGGGTTTTCATTTGGGATTCTGCCGAAAGTGCTGTGGCTAAGATCTCCTGTTTCACGTAGTCGGTGGTGTAGGCCATCCCAATGGGTTTTCGGATGTTCTCTGTTAGGTAGATAACGATGTAGAAGAGCACCGCCCATAGGGGCTGTTGGAGATAGAGGAGTACTCCCGCGGCCACGCCTGCAGCTATCCCCATGACCAGCGAGGTGTTGAGCGCCCCGGTGTTCGAGGAGAAGCGTTTGGAGAAGTGGGCCGATCTTTTGGAGGCTCTGCTGGTGAGCATGTAGATGAAGAAGTAGAGTGTCCCGATTATGACCGCCGTTCGTTTCTCTCCCGTTTGTGACTCCATCAACGGGAGTGAGAGTGCCAAGGCTTGCATGATGGGTTGAAGGAAATCCTTCAGCGCTTTGAAGTAACCACTGTAGACAGAGGTGTTCACAATGGCTTTTCGGACCTCTCTCTTTCTGAAGGAGGTTTTAAAATCTTCCCACGAATGTTGAAAAGAGGTTCGTATGGCCGCCTTGGTTAGGGAGGAGGTCTTTCCGTTGAGGGTGTCGGGGTAGGAGGCGATGAGCAGCAGGTTGAGGATGGCGGGAATGAGGGAGACAATGAAGATCCAGCGGTACTCTCCGCTGATGAAGATGATCGCCCCTGCAATGAGAGAACTGAGGGCAGAACCCTTTTGGGACCAACTCCGGGTATGCCCATAATAGCTTACCTTGTATTGGCTCCACCCCTTTCGCTTCAGATAATCGTAGATCATGGCCTTGTGGGTTCCTGTGCGGAAGGCATCTGCTAAGGCATAGAGGAGAAAGGCGGCAATGAAAATCCCGAAGGTGCTGCCCAGGGAAAAGAGGATGAAGCAGGCGATGTAGAGTGTCAACGAGGTGAGCATGGTTTTTTTCCGTCCCAGCGAGTCGGCAAGGAACCCTGCCGGTACCTCAAAAAGGTTTAGCATTACCTCCCTCATACTGTATAAAATCCCGATCTGTAGGTAGCTTATTCCATGATGCAGGAAGTAAAGGATAATGAAAGATTCAAAGAAGCGTTGATTCTTAAAGAATCCGTATGCACAGAATTTCTTGAATTGCGTATCCTTGAGGTATCCCGTGGTTGTCATGCCATAAAAGTAGTAAATTGTTTGCGGCGCAGCGCGGTGTTTATCGGAAAAAGCGAGGTTCTGGTCCGTTCATCCCCATAAGGGCGTTGATAAGTTTGACTTTTGTAAAACGAGAGAGGTGTTCCACGGGGATGTCCGCCTCCGTGAGTAATTGGTGATCGAGCAGGTATTGCCGGAAGGTTCCTTTGAGTAGGGGGAGGCGTGGGGTAAGCCAACGTGTCCCGTCGAAGAGGATGAGGTTGCAGTAACTGGTATCGGTGAGGAGACCATTCTTGATAATGAGGATGTCGTCACAGCTCCCACGTTGGGCATATAGCGCTGCAATTTCCGAGCGATCATTGTATTTAAAGGGGTAGGCGATGGTGTCGGAAACGATGATCTTCAGGGAGGTAATGGATGCCATTTGGTAGGGTAGAACCGTCAGCATAGTTTCGTGGCTGTTGTAGCTGATACGGATCTTGTGGTGCCCTGTGGTGGGAAGTGAGGCCGCTGCCAAAACTTTCGACAACGAGGGGGGGTGGCTCTTCCCAAACAGGATGGCAAAGGTTTCGTTCACCCTCTGTTGGTGCAGTTCCACCCTCTCTATGACACCCTCTTTAAGGTTGATGCTTTCAAACAATGGGTACATACACTTTATCGATTAGTTCTTCATACTCTTTTCGGGCGTCGCTCATGGTGGTGATTCCGCCGCCGCTGCGATAGCGTAAGGTCCCCTCTGCCTCTTCTAAGTAGCGGATAATGACTGCACTGTCGAGGTTTTGGCCGTCGTACCAGGCAAAGATCCCCGTGTAGTAGCCCCGTTGATCCACTTCACTTTCGTGAATGACTTCGACGGTTTTCTTCTTGGGGGCTCCGCTGATGCTCCCGGCCGGAAGAAGGGTGAAGATCAGTTCTCCCAGGTGTGCTCGAAAGTCGTCTGGTAGGGTACCCTCTATCTCTGAACTCATTTGTAACAGAGTGCCCTCGTGGGTGGTGATGGTGTCGATGTAGCGATACTTTGCAACCTTTACCGATGAGGCCACCATGCTGAGGTCATTTCGGATCAGGTCGATGATGGTGTGGTGCTCTGCTAACTCTTTACCATCGCTCAGCAGGATGGCTCGCGCCTCTTTTCGCGTTCCGTCAATGGTGCCTTTCATGGGGTTGGAGGAGATCTTGTTTCCGCGTATGGTTACAAAGGTCTCCGGAGAGAAACAGACAAAGTGGTTCTTATAGAGGAGTTTGTATTTGGCCTCGCTGTGGTCGAAGATGTTACGAAGGCTCAGGTTGCTGTTGACCGTTGTGGGGAAGGTGAGGTTTAAGAGGAAGGTGTCGCCGTGGTCGATGTGTTGTTGTACTTTTTCGAAACGCTTTTGGTAAAAAGGGAAGGGAAGGGGGGCTTTTTCAAACCGGATGGGGTGGGGAAGCGGACCCTTTTCCGGAAGCCTCTTCCCCAGCGTAGTTTGAAAATAGATCTCCTCCTTTTGCAGCTCCTCCTCGGTGTATAGGACCGGTTTCTCCAGGTCAAAATCGACAATCACTAAAAAAGGTATATGGTGGGTTGCACAGTGGTTTATCTTTTGTATGAGCTGTTCTCTCTTCATCCTTGTGTGGTTACGGTAAGGGTGAGCAAGGTAGGATCTTTTTTTACGTGTTGCAAATCCCTCATTTTTTTAAATGTGCTATTTTTACGCGTTGGATGGTTTGTGAAAAAGAGCAGATGAAGGTCCTATTGGTAGATAATCACGATTCGTTTCTCCATAACATTGTGCAGATTTTGCGTGAGCAGGGGGGAGCGACGGTTGAGGTGCAGTTGGCCGGGTCGGTGGCGTTGTCCTCGTTACCGGATTATGATGCGGTTGTGTTCTCTCCCGGCCCGGATATTGTAGATCCCGGGGGGGATATGGCAGCCATTCTTGATCTGCTCGACGAGACCGTGCCGGTGTTGGGGGTTTGTCTGGGCTATGATATCATAGCCTCCTATTTTGGCGGGCGTTTGAACAATCTTCATAGGAATTACCACGGGGTCACGGCGAAGGTTCGTCTCCTGGAGCCCGAAAATCCTCTTTTTGCGGGATTGCCGGAGACCATCGAGGCCGGTTTATACCACTCTTGGGAGGTGGAGGGAGCCAGTTTGCCCCCGGTGTTAAAGCCGTGTGCGGTTTCTGAAGATCGTGTGTTGATGGCTTTTCGTCATGTTGCCCGCCCCATCTATGGCGTACAGTTCCACCCGGAGAGCATTATGACTCCCTGGGGTGGGCGTATCCTGTGTAATTTCCTTCAAGTAGCCCGAGGAAACTCTTCGGTGAACCCGGATGATACCACCGGCCCTGTGAAGAACGAGGCGTGAGCAACAAGGGGTGTCCTGAAATTCTATTCCGGTTAGTTCATCTCAATGATCTTGAAGAGCTCGTTGAGTTTGGGGGTGAGGATAACTTCTGTGCGGCGGTTTGTAGCCCGTCCCTCCGGCGTGTTGTTATCGGCGATGGGGTAGAACTCTCCTCGTCCTGCTGCTGCGATCCGCTGCTCCTCAAGGTGACTGTTTTGTAAGATGATTTTCAATACGGAGGTGGCACGCATCACACTGAGATCCCAGTTGTCTTTAACCTGTCCACTGCCCCGATAAGGAACGTTGTCGGTGTGTCCCTCAATCATCACATTGATATCGGGATTCTCTTCCAGCACTTTGGCCAGCTTTTTCAGTGCGCTAACCCCTTTGTCTGCCACATTCCAGCTTCCTGATTTAAAGAGTAGGTTCTCCTCCATAGAGACATAGACTTTCCCATTTTTTTGTTCGATGGATAGTCCCTTTCCTTCAAATCCCAACAGCGCATCAGACACAATCTTACGGAGGGCGGTTACGGTGGTTTCTTGTTGATCCAAAATGGTTTGTAGCTCCCCAAGACGCGCCTCCTTTTCCGTCAGTTGTTGTTGGATAGCGTTGAGATGCTGCTCCTTCTCCCTAAGTTGATGGGCTAAAGCTGATAGGGTGTCTTCCCGCTGGATCAGGTTTTCCCGAAGGGTTTGGACTTCCGTTAAGATGTCCGAAGTTTCTGCATTTTTTCCGGCCAGAAGTTTGCGTTGCTCCTCCATCATGGCTTCGTAGTTGTTGCGTTGCTTGCGAAGCGCCTGTTTGAGGGAACTTATCTCTTCGCCCATCCGTGTGGTGTCGTTGATCAAACGGTTGCGTTCCGCAGTACGTTTCTTCCCCTCCGCCATCTGCTCGTTGAGCGTTGTTTCCAACTTGTCCATCTTTTTTTTGAGAGCCGCTTGCTCTTCGATACATTTGCTTTCTAAGTCATTGAACTGTTTGGTTGGTACGCAGGCAAAGAGCAATGCGGCCGTGGCAATCAGAAGGAATTTAACCAATAGGGTTCTCATAAATGGCATGTTTTTCATTGTTCTTTTATAACGTGTGGTGAAAAAGATTATTTTTTGGATGGAGGATTTGTGGGCCCTCTTCGGGGGATGAAGCTGTGATTTCCTGGTCGAAGAAGTCCAGCAGTTCTTTGAGTGCGTTGGCCTTTGGGATGCAGTTCTGATCGCTAAAGTAGCGGGCTACTTCATGGATCTTTTTTCTGTTAATAAGGAGGTCCGGATTTTCGTGGCGCAGCAGAAAATAGAGTTTGATGGCTGTTTCCGGGCTGTTGCTTAGTGCGGTCTCCACAAGGAGTTGAGTTTCGTGATTGTCTTTGGTACGTTCCAACAGTCTCCTGAAGCGTCGGGCCATGATCCCTGTGATGGTCAGGTTGGTATGATCCATGACAAAGACGGTGCGTTGATCCTCTACATAGCGGTAGAAGTTGAGTCGGAAGCCCTCCCACAGTCCATTGTGGTAGACGGTCTTTTTTCCGTTGATTTTTTTGATTCTAAAGCCGTAGCCGTAGGGTACCTCCCAGCGTCCGTGGAGCTTAAAGGGGGTAAATGCAATTTGGAGCATGGAGTCGGAGATAAGGGTTCCGTGATTGAGGGCTTCGTCCCACTTGAAGAGATCCTCTCCGTTGGACCATACGCCTTTGTCTCCGAGGATGCCGTCATGTAGCGAGGGGTTGACGCGGTAGAAGCGTCGTCCTCGGCGGTAATAGCCCGGAATGGTTTTCCCGGGGGAGAGGGTGTCGTGGCCCTGTGCCCAGGCAAAGGAGTGTTTCATCTCCAAGGGGGTGAAGATCTCATCTTGTAGAAAATCTTCAAAGGATTTCCCGGAGACCTTGGCGACGATACAGGCCAGCACCGCATAGCCGGTATTGCTGTAGTCATGTTTTCTTCCCGGACGGAAGTACCGACCCAGGCGATTGTTTGCAAGCATGGCCATTAGGGTATCGTTGTGGGGAGCAAGAGTGGTCTCCTCCCATCGGTTTTCGTACATCCACATATAGTTAGGCAGGCCACTGGTGTGATGAAGGAGGTGTTCGATGGTGACGTTTGGATAGGGGAAGTCGGGGAAGAATGTGATGACGCTATCGCTGATGTTTAGCTCCTTTCGCTCGGCAAGGATCATAATGGCCGCCGCCGTGAACTGTTTGGAGACAGAGGCCAGCTGGAAGCTGTGTGCTGTGGTGAGCCTCTCCTTCTCGCCGATATCCCCATAACCGAAGGTTTTGTTGTAGAGCATCCTGCCCCTTTCGGCAATCATCACGGCCCCATTGAACCGGTAACTTCGACGGTAGATTCGCATCACCGAGTCGATAAGGGCAATATCCTCTTGATGGAAGATTTGGGTGATAGCCTGTAGCTCCTCCTCCGAGAGCCGCTCTTCCCGGAGGTGGTGGGTCTGCTGGTTATGCGTGCCTATGATCGGTATAAGCGTCAGCACACTCACCATGATTGCTATATAGACAAATGCATATCTTCCCATCGCTTCCTTAAAATGTGCGGCAAAGATAAGGATTTGTGGGTAGCCGTTACTGTTTTGATACCTTCAGGAAGGATACGTGGTGGCCTCTTTTGATACGGATCAGGTACAGGTTCTGAGGTAACTCCTCCAACCGGATTGTTGCTCTGGAGGTATTGAGAAATGTCTCTTCACGGATCAGCGCTCCCGATAGATGGAAGAGTTGGATGCTGATTGAGGGGTAGGTTTCCGGAAAGGAAAAGTGAATCTTCTCCCTGGTGGGGTTGGGGTAGTAGCTGAAACCGGCTGAAACACCACCGTCTACGGAAACGGCCTGAACGATCAGTGTGTCGGCGGCCTCATCCCAACTTAAAATTTCATTTTCAACATGGAGCTTCACGGTGTAACGTCCTTCCTCTTCGTAGGTGTGTCTCGGGTTTTGCTCCGTACTACTTGTGCCATCGCCAAAATCCCAGAACCAAGTTTCAGCCCCCGTTGCGGTTGCCGTAAAGTTTATGGTCATTCCGTCGGTGGAATAGGTAAAGGCTGCTGTTGGTTTATGTTGGAGCCATAAAAAATGGGTGATCTTCTCGAAAATGGTGTCCCAGTAAGCATTTCCACCAACCCCGTTGTCCCATGCCCCATTGGAGACGCCATAAAATTCGTGTCCCTCACCGGGAACAAAGTAGGTCTCTTTATGGGTTAGCCCCAAGCTGTCTAATCTCATATTAATTCGATGGCTCCCAAAGACATCATTCAGTGCGCTGTACCCAAAGGGACTTCCGGTTTCAAAGGGGACAACCCCATCACTATCTCCATGAACCAACAGCAGGGGGGTATCATTATCCGTCGTGATCAAATCCGTTCTTTGGATGGCTCCCCATAGCGATACCAATGCATCCGGTTTCCCGTTGTAGGAAAGGTTCTCTCCCATATCCAATCCCCCGAGGTCGGGGGTTGTATGGTTATAGGGGAAGCTCATATTGGAGTAGTTTACCACCCCGGCTTCGGCGGGTTTCTCGGCGATATCATCCAAAAAGAGGCTATGGAGGCCGATAAATGCCCCGGCACTACTTCCTACGAAATAGACCTTGTCGGGGTCAACACCGTAGGTCTCCGCATGGGCACGCATGAACCTCACTGCACTTCGCCCATCCTGCAAGCCACGGTAAGCTGCCCTGACGCCGTGCATGTTAGCGTTAGAGAGGAGGTTGAATCCTTGTCGATAGTCGATGGTGGCCGTTATATAGCCCCTTCTGGCCAGAGAGTCACATAGCGCCATCATGTCATCATGGTTCTTGTTTCCGATGATAAATCCCCCGGAATGGGCAAATATGATGGCCGGCCGGTGGGTATGAGGATCTCCTACCGGGGAAAAGATGTCCATGGTGATATCCGCCATGATAGTGTCATTCTCAACATCATATGGAAAGTTAAGAAAGGGAACATTGCCGTAGACCACCTCTTTGACGATGATGGAGGAGGGGAAAAGAGCGGTTGTATATCGGTATGTTTGCGCTTTTACGGTAACGCTAAAAAGCGACAGAATAAGTAGGGTGAGGAGGCGTGATTTTAACTTCATGGCGTGTGCTCTTTTCATGGGTGTTTTGAGGGTGATGGAGCCTCTGTTGTGGGCACTACGCGCAAAACTACAGCATTTAATCGGAGAAACCTAATGAAGGGTTTGTCGGTAACTCCAAATCCCAATACTTCCTGAACTTCGGGGAGGAGCCAACCTCTAATGGTCGCTGTTCTTCCCTTGTGCTTCGAGGGCTTCCATTGCGTTGATCTCTGACAGGAGCTTTTGTCTTTTTCGCCAAAGTGTCCGGCTGAAAACAACCAAGGCTATTAGGTAAAGCATGCCCGTGGTAACGCCGTAAAGAATAAGAGTCTCTTTCGCTACTGTGAAGGCTTTCATTACGACAAAAGGGAACGCTATGATGATTAATGGACTTAACAACCACAACCAGGTGATCCTTTCGTATATGAAATATAATTGGTTCTTCAAGTGGATTTGTAGGAACCTGGAACTTGCCGTCGCCCATTTGCGCATTGCTGCAAAGAAAAGCAGCGTATATACGCCTTTTACAAGGGTGTAGATGGCGATCAAGAACCCACACAGATGGGTTAGGATTATCTTTTTATCAAGAAGATTGAAGGGGTGTGTGGTAAGCAGATAGAGTAAAAACAGTGCAATTACGATACAGAGTATTCCGTCAATGGCGTTTCTATTTCGGATAAACCATGATTTTTTGGGGGCTGCGACAGGAGGAGTCGTCTCCCCTTCGTTGGGCGATGGCCCGTTGTTTTTCTGCCATGCCGATCGTAACTCTTCAAGCTCCATAGTTATATTTCTTTCTCTTTTAAATGCTTTAATTTCTGTTTGATGCGGTAGATCTTTGTGCCCACATTACTTACGGATATCCCAAGAACCGCTGCGATTTCCTGGTGTGACAAGTCTTCCAAATAGAGGTAAACAATATGTTTCTCCTCTTCCGTTAACTTCTCGACGAGTCGGTATAAGGTTTTGATGATGGGATCGCTATCATCCTCTTCCGTATGAATGACTTCCTTGTTTAATGGCGTATAAAGAAGCTTTCGTTCGTTTCTTTTTTGCAGCAGGGCGGTATTAAGTGCAACCCTGTAGAGCCATGTAGAGGGCTTGCATTGTGGATTTTTCACGAATTTGGGATAACTTTTCCATAGGTTCAGTACAATCTCCTGGTACAGATCTTCCCTTGCCTCCTTTTCATGCCGTGCATAGTAAAAACGGCATATTCGAAGAAGGAGGAGCCTGTTCTCCAGAATCATTTTTTCGAACTCTGCCTTCATAAGCTAAGCTTCTGTTTCTCCCTATTTCGTTTCGTTTTTAAAGGTGCTGATAGGCGCCATCGATAGTGTCTGTCCATAAAATCAAGGTTTTAAGCAGCGTTTGTATAGAACGTTCGGATTCGAGGCTTGCGAAGGCTGAAACAGGGGTGTTTACTGGGGTGAATGACCATTTTGAAGAGCAGCATCACAAAGAAGTTGGACATTATAGACGAATTCTGAATAGTATTCCGTGCGCGGTTAAGAAGAGATATACCGACAATAAGAGCCATAAGAAGTGGTTTTCAAGGGGGGCATTTGCCGAGAAATAGCAGATGACCGCAAAAAAAGGGAATAAGATTACCGAGAGAATGTTTCGTTTCTTTATGCCTCTTTTTTCGACATCTGTTTTTGCCGTTTCGCTTCTTCTAATCATAACCACTGATAAGATACCGTATAAGATAAGGGGGATATAGCCCCATTCATTTTGAGTAGCTAAGAGTATGGCTGCCCCCAGAGCTCCAGTTATCAACTCAATATTTCCTTGTTTTTTCATGGTGTTGTGTTTTTTGCTTTTTGTGCATGGTTGCATGAGGCTATTTCTGTCCCTCTATCTCTATTTAATTGCAAAAATGGTCGAAAAATCACAGAGAGATGCTTTTTTTTGAAAAACAATGGGGGTCTCTCCGTCTCCACCGTAATAACACCCAAGAACTAAAGGAGAAGACCAACGGCCAAGAAGCAATAGCCAACAGCCGGTAAGCCCCGTAGGGGCGGTACCTTTTTTGCAATTAGGAATTAATAATTAGTAATTGAACTTCCCTGAATAAGGTTGACCGTTTTTATGTTAAACATTCATTTAATATTTCCTTTTTAGACATCGGGTAATTCTGAACTTGAGTGAGGTCTT
>PDRJ01000055.1 GCA_002748065.1 Bacteroidota bacterium | reverse complement strand
ATTTTTGATTTTACCCTCATAAAGATGGCTCATTTCGTGCTTTTCAGCGTGGGTTCTAAAACGCAGTTCATCAATAAGGTTTACAACTTCTCGTAAATTGTAACCGCTTTGTATTCTATTTTTCAGTTCACTAAAAACCTCTCCAATTTTGTATTCAATGGTATTGGCATTTTCAGCATTAGTCTTAAAGCTTTTTAGGTATGGAAATAGTTCTCCATTTACAAAGTCCACAAGGTCATCGCCTGTCATTGCGTTGTGGTCTATTTTCCCATTCTCAAGTTTTGGTGCTGCCCACTTTGTCCATTTATATTTTGGGTCTATTATTTTTGTATAAGTTTTACCGGATAGCAAAGCAGCTGTTTCTTTATCTTTTTCTAAATCGTCAAGGTATTTTAGAAATAAAATCCACGAGGTCTGTTCTACATAATCTAGTTCACTTCCACATCCTGCGTCTTTGTGAAGTATGTCGTCTATATTTTTAAAAGTCTGTTCAAACATTCTTATCAATCCACTTTTGTTAATCTACAAAAGTAACTTATTATGTGCGTTGGCAAGAAATAGCTCTTTTGTTTTTTCAACGTCGAATTGTGTATTGGTGAAAAAACAAATGTGCTATTTGGTGCGTGGGTTTTCCTGACTATTTTTGTAGCAAATTTGTATCCCTCCCCTAACATAAGGAAAGAGATAAAGTCTTGGGAGGCTTTTCTGGGGAGGGGAGTGTAAAAAATATCTAAAAGACAAAAAGGATTGTATATTATTGAATAACTTCTACATCAATGGCATTAAGACCTTTACAGCCTTGTTCTGTTGAATATTGTACTTTATCTTCTTCTCTAATATCATCAATTAATCCTGAGCTGTGTACAAAAATGTCTTCTCCTGTTTCTGATAATTTAATAAACCCAAATCCTTTTTCGTCATCAAAAAAAACTACTTTACATTCTTGCATATTCAATAGATTTTAATTAAATTATTATTAATAGTTTTGTTTAAAAAGAAACCTTTTGATAGTCAATAAAAACCAAACACGTTGTTTTCTAAACACTAAAATGATAAAGTAATGTATTAAAGGAAAGAAGAGTAAAACTCAAAAAACTAAACACTAAAATAATACTCTAAAGTTAAAGAGGCGTTCCACTTGAACAGTGCGAATGCAAACTTAATAGCTGATATAAGCACTAAAATTTGATTTTTATGTTAAAGAAATAGAAAAAACAGTTTTAATAGCGTTCGTTTATAACGTCCAACTTCTTTGTGATGCTTGGCCTTTCAAATGGTTATTTCGGCGTTGCTCAATACCTTGTATTTACCTTAGTAAACTCCCCTACTTCAGCCTTCGCAAGCCTCGAATTCGAACTGTCTATACCGCTACTTTATAGACAGACGCTAACTAATGCTGCTGCCGTTGGCGACGTCGCGGGCGGGGGTGAGCAGGGAGAGCTGACCGTCGTGGTTCTCCGCCATTAAAAGCATCCCCGAGGACTCAATGCCCCGGATCTTACGGGGTGCTAAGTTGAGTAAAACCGTTACCTGCTTCCCTATAAGCTCCTCCGGGGTGTAATGCTCTGCAATGCCTGACACAATGGTTCGTTGATCCACGCCGGTATCCACCAGCAGTTTTAGCAACTTCTTGGTCTTGGGTACTTTCTCTGCCTCCAAGACGGTACCCACACGCATATCCATGGTGAGAAAGGCATCGAACGAGATCGCATCAAGCTGCGGCTTTACGGTGATGGCTTCGATTTGGTTTTCCTGCTTTGTGGATAACAACTTGTTGACCTGCGCCTCGATCACCTCATCCTCGATCTTCTCAAACAACAGCTCCGACTTATTCACCGTATCTCCCGTGTGTAGCAGACGTTGTCCCGCCTGTTCCCACTTCAGATCCCGAAGGTTGAAGAAGGCAGCCACCTTTTTTGCGGTAAAGGGCAGGAAGGGCTCGGCCACCACCGCAAGGTTGGCGCACAGCTGAAGCGCCACAAACATCACGCTCTTCACCCGCTCCGGGTCGCTCTTCCATATCTTCCACGGCTCCTGATCGGTCAGATACTTGTTGCCAAGACGTGCCACATTCATCATCTCATTGAGGGCCTCCCGAAAACGGAACAGCTCCAGGCTATGGGCAATGCGGCCGGGAGCCTCTTCCAGTTGCTTTAAGGTAGCAAGATCCTCCGGAAGCAGCGTTCCCTCCTCCGGTACTTTCCCCTCAAAGTATTTGTGGGTCAACACCAGTGTGCGGTTCACAAAATTGCCGAAGATGGCCAGCAACTCATTGTTATTTCTCGCCTGAAAGTCGCGCCAGGTAAAGTCGTTGTCTTTGGTTTCCGGAGCATTGGCGGTCAACACATAGCGCAACACATCCTGTTTTCCGGGAAACTCCTCAAGATACTCATGGAGCCACACCGCCCAGTTCCGGGAGGTGGAGATCTTATCCCCCTCCAAGTTCAAAAACTCATTGGCCGGCACGTTATCGGGAACGATATAGGAACCTTCGGCTTTCAACATGGCCGGGAAGATGATGCAGTGGAAAACGATGTTATCCTTCCCGATAAAGTGCAACATCCGGGTCTCCTCATCTTTCCAGTACTTCTCCCAATCGGGCACACACTCGCGCGTGGCGGAGATGTAGCCAATGGGGGCATCAAACCAGACGTAGAGCACCTTGCCCTCCGCATCAGCCACAGGCACTTTCACGCCCCAGTTTAGGTCGCGCGTCACCGCTCGTGGATGAAGCCCGGTATCCAGCCACGATTTGCACTGTCCATACACATTGGGTTTCCACTCCTTATGGCCTTCCAAGATCCACTCCTTCAACCACGACTCATACTGATCCAGGGGAAGGTACCAATGCTTGGTGGCTTTCAACACCGGCTTGTTTCCGCTGATGGCCGACTTGGGATTAATGAGGTCCGTGGCATTCAATGAGGCGCCACAGCTCTCGCACTGATCACCATAGGCCTTCTCATTGGCGCAGAGTGGACAGGTTCCCGTAATATAACGGTCGGCCAAAAACTGCTGATTCTCCTCATCGTAATACTGCTCGGAGACCTTTTCGATAAATTTACCCTCCCGATGCAGTTTCTCAAAAAATTGAGAGGCTGTTTCATGGTGTATGGCGTTGGACGTACGCGAATAGACGTCAAAGGAGATCCCAAAATCCTCGAAGGACTTTTTAATGATCTGATGATATTTATCCACCACATCCTTGGGCGTAACCCCCTCTTTGGAAGCACGTATGGTGATAGGCACGCCATGCTCATCGGAACCTCCGATAAAGAGGACATCCTCCTGCTTCATCCGCATATACCGCACATAGATATCGGCGGGCACATAAACGCCTGCCAAATGCCCAATGTGAACGGGGCCGTTGGCATAGGGTAATGCAGAGGTAACAAGGGTACGCTTAAAGGATTTTGTGGTCTTTTCCATAATTTCGATTATTAAACAAAATGATTAACTTGGCACAAAAATAATCAAGAATACGGAAACAGCATCCATGCATGAGCCACAAAGCACCTAAAAGAGCCTTATGAAGAGACCGGAACCACTACAACAGGGAGATCCCATACGCATTATTGCACCGGCGGGATGGATTCAACCATCGGATATTGCCGCAGCCATCGACCTTTTCAACGCGTGGGGGCTGAAGGTGGAGATGGGAAAACATCTATTCGAGCGAAAACACCTCTTCAGCGCTGATGACCCGGAGCGGCTGGAGGACTTGCAAGCGGCACTGGATGATCCGGAGCTCAAGGCCATTCTCTGTGCTCGCGGGGGCTACGGCTCCCACCGCATTGTAGATCAGCTTGATCTCGAACAGTTTACAAAGCATCCCAAATGGCTTATTGGCTTTAGCGATATCACCGTGTTGCACTGCCACCTCCAACGCCTTGCGGGTGTGGAGAGCCTCCACGGCGTGATGGCAAAGGGCATTCAGACGGAAACCCCCGCGGCGGTTACGGAGGGGGTGCATCGTGCTCTCAAAGGGGAGACTATCGCCTATCGGTTGGCGGGACATCCCAAAAATGTGCCCGGAGAGGCGATGGGCATCCTCACGGGAGGAAACCTCTCCATCCTCTATAGCCTGCAAGGTACCGCCAGTGAACCGGAATGGGAGGGGCGCATCCTCTTTGTGGAGGAGGTGGGAGAAACCCATTACCACGTGGATCGAATGCTTGTGACCATGAAGCGGCGAGGCGTGTTAGCAAAGATCGCCGGACTTGTGGTGGGACAGATGAGCGAGATCACCCACTTAACGCCCGGCATGGAACGGGATATTGAAGATACCATCCGGGAGCAGGTGGAGGAGTATAACATCCCCGTGCTATTTGGTTTTCCGGCGGGCCATGAGCCGGACAACCGGGTGCTGATCATGGGACGCCAAGTGCAGATGAAGGTCCAGGAGAAGCAGTCGGAATTGCTCTTTTTAACCGATGTTGTCGAGGAAGAGAAACCGGGAAGAGCCAGGCAGTTGGTAACTACCGCCTTGGTGATGACCTTTTTCTTCCTGCTGATCTGGGCTCTGTACCACTTCCTGTTTCGCACCTACCTGGGGTAAGGGGTATATTTTGATTCATTTGGTATAAAGAATCAAAGGGGGGCTGTGACGTAAGGCGGAGGAGAGGAACGCTTTGTAACGGTTTATCACTGTTTATTGATGAATCCGGACAGTTTGGTAACATGACGGAAGATGGAAGCGATTTGTAACGATTAATTGCCATTAACCGGTGGGTTCGAACGATTCGATAATGTGACAATAAAACCATTGCCATAGCGATGGCGTATGCCCATCGCTACAATAGCCCGTAGCTAAAAACTAAAGGCCAACACCCAACAACTAATTGAAATAACATCAATCATCATGGCAAAACATCTTGACACCGGAAAGCAGGGGGAGGCTATTGCAGCGCAGTACCTTCTTTCTCAAAACTACACCCTTTTGGAGAAGAACTGGCGGGCGGGACATCTGGAGCTGGATATCATCGCCAAAAAGGAGGGCCTGGTGATCATTGCCGAGGTAAAAACCCGCACGGGGAGGCCTCAGAATTATGA
>PDRJ01000030.1 GCA_002748065.1 Bacteroidota bacterium | reverse complement strand
AGGAATTAGTGATTATTTTGTTTCAAATGTGATAATGCGGCGATATGGTAATGGAATGATTATAGGGACGGAAGTCAGAAGACCGAAGACCGAAGTTGGGTGATAACTTTTTGTGAACGTTGCCATTAACCCAAGCTAACAGCTAAAAGCCAACAGCCGGTAAGCCCCGGAGGGAGGGATAGGTTTGTCACAACGCCAAACAAAGCACCTTTACAGCTCCGAAGGAGCGACACCTTTTTTGTAGTTAGGCATTAAAAAAAGGAAAGGTCAAAACCATCACTCAAACGAACGTAATGTTTTCATCAGAAAACGGATATCCTCCCGTGTAATAAAGAGATCTGCAAACGTTAACTTTGTGATTCGTGCGAAGAGAATCATTTGATAGAGCGTGGTAGCCGTATAGGAGATAGAGGCGGTAATTCCCGCCCCCACAATCCCGATGGAGGGGATCAAAATAAAACCCAAAGAGAGGGTAAAAACCAACCCTATTCCAGAGCTGATGGCGTTGTGGTGATGCCTACCTGTACCACTAAAAAAGTGGCTAAGAATCACATTGGCAGCAATGGCCACAATACCGGGTGACAGGGCCCATATCACACGCTTTATACCCACATATTTAGCCGTTAAAATCCACAGGTAAAAGGACTCGGGAAGGATCCATAAAACGGCAAGCATCATCAAGGTAAGCATCACAGTAATCTTCAAAAAGCGGATGGAGAGCTTCTTGGCATAGGCCGCATTATCCTCGTTGGCAATACGCGCATACTGAACCAGAGCCAGGCTCTTCCCCACAATCCAAACCCCTTCGCTAAACTGGTTGCCAATCTGGAAAACACCCAAGCGGGCCTTCCCAAGAAAGGATTCAATAAGATAATAGCCAAGGCGATAATTCATTAGTTGCAACATATTGGCAAACTGAACAAAGGTTCCGTAACGAAAGATTTTTATCACCACATCTCCCATCTCCGAAAGATCCACATACCGCAACTCACGCGAAACCATCAGCAAGCTCATCACAAAGGCACTCCCATAGGAGAGATAGAGGGCATACACATAGGAGATCACGGTGGCCTGCTGCTTTCCATAGACAAAATAGAGGAAGGCCACAAAAAGCACCCCCACCTGAAACACGGAGGCAATGTTAAATGCAGTCACCCGTTCCTTCCCCAACAATATGTTGAGGTTGGCCGTATGCCAGGCAAAGAGCATGGATAAAAGAAGTAGGTGATGAAGCATCCCCTCAGGGATTAGGGAGAGATAATCCAGAAGGTAGGAGACAGAGGCGGAGGAAAAAAATCCCCAGAAATAGGCTGCCACAAACAGAAGAAAGGGTTTCTCTCGTGGAACAAGGTAGACCAGCGCCCCCCCGGAAACAAAATTACTCACCAACAACACCATGGTGATTCCCAATACAAAAAGCCCCACGGTTCCGGCCCCCTCCGGTCCAAGAGTACGGCCATAAACAAGTACCAACGAAAGGCTCAGCAAAGAGATCAGTAATCTTGCCCCAGCGGTAGTTATAATTTTCTTGATCATCCCACCCTAAGTTATCGTCCTATTTTTTGTTTCAGCCGCGAACGAAAGTGGTAGCGGTCCACCCCATACTCTTTGCCATCGGCAATCAAATAGCCCTCCTCCTCACACCAGGTATGGATCCCCTTGGTAAATCCTCGTTCCTTACCCGGAACAACCGCAGAGATAAGCTCTTCTTTGTATGAATTGGGGGTCAATGAAGTGATTTCAAAGAAAGCAATACCACCACCGTAAGTAACAGGGTTAACCTGTCCCGGACGATATATGCGGCCATCCTTTTGAAAGATCTTCCCCGCGGGACGAGCTCCACGAATATCCGTCTTTATGGGGTTTCCCTTATGGGGAGCATAATATCCGTCAATGGTAGAGGCGTAGAAGAGGTAAAGCTCTTCATTGGCGGCCTCGCTATGGGTACAGAAGAGCCACCAAGTTCCCTCATGGAAAAAGAGTGTAGGATCCACTCCCGGGAAATCAAGCAAGACACTCCTAAAGATCAAGTTCCCGGAGGAGCGGTCAAGTTCGTAGAGCCGTACCGTTCCCAACTGAGAGGTCTCCGGCAAGCAATAAATCCGTTGTTCATGAGCAATCATAAAGGGATAGGAAAGGTGGCTATCCAGTCTTAGAGCAATGGTCTCCCGCACAATACGGCCGCTATGAATATCATAGGCCCAATAACCAATATCCCCCCTCCCCTTCTGATGATCGTAATCCTCGAAAAGAATATGGAGCGTATCACCCTCTCTCACCATAAAGGGGTCTGCATAGAAGTGGTGTTTGGGGGCGGTGGGCAGGGGCATGCGTGTTCCGGAGAGCTCCGTCACCCCCCACTGCTCCCTTTTCAGAAGAAGGATGTTCCACCGTTCGGCCTCGAAGAGATCTTCGTAGTGGAAAGCACACTTATTTCGTGCCTTCAGCATCAGGAAACGCAACATTTGACCATTCCCCGGACGTTTATAGAGGGGCGCACGCGAGGGAGAGGGCTCCTCCGGAAAGGTCATAGCGCCCTCCTTCAACTGACGGCAAACCTGAGCCGGCCACGCCACTGCCCTGTGCAACACACGGTCTAAATTCCCGGAATAACTATGATCGGTAGTCTTAAAATAACCCTTCTTTAGGATGATCCCTCCGTCAAGGCGCTCGGTGATACGTTGCAGGATGACCCCCGTCACTGCATCGCCGTGGAAGATCTCCCAAAAGGCCGGAGGACCACCCCGGTACTCCATCTCATCATCGTGATGATACGACCAGATCCCCAGAGGAGCCACTTCAAGGATCGCACCACGCAAGATATTGAAACCAAATCGAAGCAAAAAGTCCGGAGCACACATCTTTATCCTGGCAATATCTTCCTCCCTAAAAAAATGGCTGGAACCACGCTTCTCCGGAACGACCCTGATCACCTCCGCGTTTCGCAGTGTTTCGTGCATCTCCACGGGCGACTTCCCGGGCACCTCCATCACAAAACGTTCAAACAGGTTATACAGGGCATTCTTTCCCGTGTAACGACGCCATTTTTCCCTGGATGAAACAGGGGGAGAGGGAGGCCTATCCTCAATGATTAAAACCACCGGCTCATGACCATCATTCATCAAGTGAGTGATCACCTCCGCCTGCCACAGCGGAAGGGAAAAACCGGAGCACAAAACGCCAAAACGATATATTTTTTTACAAACAGCCATCCGAAAGCTATTCAAGGTCATTATATATTTCGGTCTCTCTCTGTATCTTCCTCGACTGCCGTTCATTGATCACCCACATCAAACGCACGGTCATCACATTGTTATACTGCTTACGATGCTCGGGAACATCCACATCTCTCCAGTAGAAGTCTGCCTGACGAAAAGGAAGCAGGGAGTAGGCATAACGCAGATCCATCTTCAACTGCTTATACAACCGAAAGCGCAGATCAGCAAGAAACTGCACATCGTGCGAGGAGGGTTCCGATTCGTAGGCCACATGCTCAAGAGCCCCCGTACGACGATCTACCTCCTTGTAATCAATCAGGCGATTATAACTAAACCCGGCTCCAAAGGTTAATACATCCTTGTCGGTGTAATGCAACAACACCGGAATCTCCGCATAATGCAAGTCGTAATCATAGAAACCATCCAACACCTTACCGGGGTTCTGTGCTCTTCTGTGGGCCCCCTTCTGCGAATAGAGAGCCTCCAGGCTCACCGACCAATTTTCCCCAAAAGGGACAATGGCTGCAGCTCCCACATTAAGTCCCAAATGGTTATATCCAAAAACCTCGTCACCATCCACTTGCGAAAGGTTCCCTCCAAAAATCAAGGTACCCTGAATGATCTGAGCCCCTCCCTTAAGGGAAAAGATAGACAAAACCAAGGCCAACAGTATAATCCGATTTATTGATATGCTTCTCATAAAATGATAATCTATAGGTAGTCTCCACAAGAAAATACCAACTTGTTTGCTAAGATAATACTTTTCTTGCAGATACCTCTCAGGGCACAAAGATAACAGGAAGTTCTAAACATGTCATTATGCATCCTCTATTTTAGTGTCTGTCCATAAAGTCAGCGTTTTGAAAAGAGGCTGTCTAGAGAGTTCGAATTCGAGGCTTGCGAAGGCTGAAATAGGTGAGTTTACTAGGGTAAATGACCATTTTACATAAAATAGGCTGCACCTCAGCAAAATATAAGCAAGCTTACTTTTGCATTCGGTTTGCACTATTTTTGAAGACAAGCGTAACGAAGAAGTCAGACTTTATAGATGGACTCTATTTTAGCCGTTATTCCTGTTTTTGAGGCGGCACCTCCTTCATGGAGAGTTGAATTCTTTTTCTTCGCAGGTCAACCTCAAGAACCCGCACCCTCACATGCTGATTCAAGCGTACAACATCATTGGGATCGGACACGTAGCGGTTGGCCATCTGGCTAAGGTGCACCAATCCATCCTGATGAACCCCCACATCCACAAAGGCACCAAAGGCTGTTATGTTGGTCACAATACCCGGCAACTCCATTCCCGGCACAAGGTCTTCCATACGGCGCACGTTGGGATCGAACTCAAAGACCTTCACCGCCTGCCGGGGATCTCTTCCGGGCTTGGAAAGCTCGGAAACCATATCCTTTAGGGTCGGCAATCCCACCTTATCATCCACAAACTCGTTCAAATCGAGGAGTTCCTCCAGCCCCTTACGTCCCACCAGCTCGCGAACGTCACATCCTAACTTTCGGGCGAACTTCTCTACCACATAGTAACTTTCAGGATGCACCGCACTTTCATCCAGTGGGTTGGCCGCATTTCTTATGCGTAAAAACCCTGCAGACTGTTCAAAGGCCTTAGCCCCAAAGCGGGGAATCTTCTTCAGTTCTTCCCGTGACGTAAAGGGACCATGTTCCGTACGGTAATCGATCACACGCTGAGCCAGGGCAGGGCCCAAACCGGAAATATAGGTTAACAGATGCTTACTACTGGTATTCACCTCCACCCCCACACGATTGACACAGCTCACCACCACATCATCCAAACGCTGTTGCAGAGCCCCTTGATTCACATCGTGCTGATACTGACCCACACCGATGGATTTGGGATCAATCTTCACCAGTTCAGCCAGGGGATCCATCAGCCGTCTTCCAATGGAGACGGCCCCTCTCACGGTCACATCGTACTCCGGAAACTCTTCCCGTGCAATTTTCGAAGCAGAATAGACAGAGGCGCCACTCTCGTTCACAACTACCGCCATCAACGGCTTACTGAAACGAATCCGTTTCACAAAAGACTCCGTCTCCCTTCCGGCGGTACCATTTCCGATAGCAATGGCTTCCACCTCGTA
Source organism: Bacteroidota bacterium (assembly GCA_002748065.1). Lineage (GTDB taxonomy): Bacteria > Bacteroidota > Bacteroidia > Bacteroidales > BM520 > BM520. The sequence goes on along the minus strand of PDRJ01000030.1, from coordinate 64,976 downwards.
GGTATCCACCAAGTTCACCAGCTTGTTGATGGACTGTTTAACAGCACTCTCCGGAGGGTGGGGATAGATGGTCTCATTATGCAATAGGTTGCCGTTTTTATCCAGGCAAACCACCTTACAGCCGGTTCTAAACCCGGGGTCGATGGCCAACACACGTTTTCCTCCCAAAGGAGGCGCCATCAAAAGCTGGCGTAGGTTATCGGCAAATACGCCAATGGCTTTCCCATCGGCCTTCTCTTTGGCGGCGGCCCGGATCTCCGTTTCGATGGAGGGAGCCAGTAAACGCTTATAAGCATCCTTCACCGCCCCATACACCTGCGATGCCGCCTCACTGCTATTTTTCACCCAAATGGGGCGAAGAAGGGTTAGAGCCTTGGCCTCGTTGGGACGAATCGTCAGCTTCAGGAACCCCTCCTTCTCGCCTCTAAACATGGCAAGGATACGGTGTGAAGGGGCCTTAGCAAGGCGCTCTTCATGGGAAAAATAGGTCGCATACTTTTCTCCTTCAATGGCTTTATCCTTCACAGCAGATGCGGCGATGGTCGCCTCTTTTTCAAACAGCTTCCGTACCCTCTTTCGGGTGTAGGGGTGTTCTGACACCCACTCTGCCACGATATCCGAGGCTCCCTTCAGGGCCTCCTCCACGCAGGTAACCCCCTTCTCCGGGTTGACAAAACGCTCCGCCCGGCTATGCACATCGCCGGGAGACTGCTTCATCAGCATTTTGGCCAAGGGTTCAAGCCCTCGCTCACGTGCCATGGAGGCTCTTGTCCTTCGTTTGGGGCGATAGGGCAGGTAACAATCTTCCAACACCGCCAGGGATTCTGCTTCTAGGATCTTTTCCTTCAGGGATTCTGACAGGTTTCCCTGTTGTTCCAACAACCCCAGAATGGCCTCTCTTCGTTTGTCCAACTCCCTGAGTTGCATCGCACGGTTGCGAATGGCGGTGATAGCCACCTCGTCAAGGCTTCCCGTCATCTCCTTCCGGTAACGGGCAATGAAAGGAACCGTAGCCCCCTCATCCAGGAGTGCCATGGTATTCAACACTTGCTTTGCCCGGAGGTTGAGCTCCAGGGCAATCGTTATGTAATGATCTTTGTGAGCCATGGAGACAAAGATACAAAAGGAAACGCCCCCATGAAACATTAAGGAGGTTTTCAATATGGAGAGAGATCGGGATAGCTTATGATGATAGTGATGCTGTTCTTCGATGAAAGGAATCAGAGTTCATTTATAACGTTCGGCCTCTTTGTGATGCTTCTCTTCCAGATGGTTATTTCGGCTTTGCGCAATACAATTTCATTTATTTCAGCCCCCCTATTTCAATCTTCGCAAGCTTCGAACCCAAATGTTCTATACAGACGCTACTCAAAATCACGACTTTATGGACAAACATTACTCATCACCAATAGCAAAAGAAGTGTCACCCCTACGGGGTTTCGGAGATGGGGGCGGCACTATTCAACCTGCGAAAGTTCAGTTAAGAAAATATGAGATAGCCGCAAATGCGAAGAAATAGCAACGCTAAGGGTGTCCCTTTATCAGTTTCTCCATCCGAAGGCCTTCCTTGGAAGAGAAGACCAACAGGTAGGTTCCGGGGGGTAGCACGGAGAGGTCAACGTTGTGTTTCCACTCGGCTGTTTTCCCGGGAATAGAGGCTCTATAATACGTTGTTTTCCCCTGAAGGTCGGTCATATAAACCACCGTCTCCTCCTGCACTCCTTTCACGGAGATCGTCAACTTATCCCGCACCGGGTTAGGATAGATCTTCACCTCGGAGAAGTTATCCTCCAGGTCATTCACCCCATAGCTACACATGGCAAAGGAGTAAACCACATAGATGGTATCACTGGCCACACAGCCTGTGGCATTGTTCAACACCTCCACATAATAGCGCTGTGTGGAGCCACCGATCCCGGTGGTTCCCACCACAATGGCAGAATCAGTTTCTCCGGTACTCCAGATATAGGAGAAGCCGGGGTTTGCCGCATTCAGAAGCACCGAATCGGAAACACAGACGGCGACGATATGCGCTGCGGGATCCACAATGGAGTCAAAAGAAGCGGCCATAAGATCCACCACCGGAGAGGGGTTCACCACCACGTTCACCTCTGCCTCCACCGTATTCTGTTGATCGCTCAACTGAAGATGAAAGGTAAAATCTCCCACCTGATCGGCATAAAAAACCGGATTCTCCTCGGTAGAAGTCCATGCTCCGGGAGTGACGGTCCACTGATAAGACCAAGGCTGTCCTCCTCCGGAGGCACTGGCAAACAGGAAGATGGTATCGTGTTGACACAAGCTGGAATCGCTGGCATAAGCACTGGTCGTCAGCGGGCCTCCCGTTACCGACACCTGCACATTATCCTCTCCCGAGCAGCCCCACACATTGGTCACCTCCACATGGAAAACGGTATTCTCGGTCAGGGCGGTAGTCATAGGGTTATAGATGGTGCTACTCCCATCGATGGAAGCCTCCGGAGACCATTGATAGGTTAACGACTCGCCATGAGGCTCACACGCCAACTGTGTGGCATATTGGTAGGGAATATTCTGATCCTCTCCGGCCTCAACACTCACATTGGCTTTAACATCCACAAAAACAGATTCTGTAACCTCATTAAAACCATCATAAACCACCACGGTAAAGGTGGTAGGCACAGACAACGAGGCGATGGAGGGATTCTCAATGACCGAAGAGAAGCCGGAAGGATCGGAACTCCATTGATAGGTGTAGGTACCGGCACCTCCGGCGGGCCGGGCAAAAAGCGTAATCCCCTCCCCTTCACAGACATATTCAGCTGTAGCCTCAGGGTCTGCACGCAGAGGACCCCCCTCCAGGGAGATATCCACCGATGACTCGGCATAGCACTCACTTCCGGAGTCGTCGGCTCTAAAAACAAACGTACACTCTTCATACAAATTGGTGGTGGTGGTAACCATGGCCGTAGGATCAGTTACAAACTCCTCCGGTTCCCAATGAAAAGTCAAGGCATCTCCTCCGGTGGCCTCTCCTGAGAGCGTGGTAGAGGTACCATAGGGGATCACTTGGTCTTCGCCGGCATCGGCCTCTATCTGCTCCACAATATGCACCTGTTTCTTTTCAACTTCCATACAACCCAAAGCGGAACAGGCCACCAATTCCACCTCGTAAGAGCCAAAATTGGAAAAGGTATGGGTAGGGTTCTCCTCCGAGGAGGTCGCCCCATTATCATTAAACGTCCACAAGTAAGAGGCAATTGCACCCGAGGAGATGGTACTCTGATTAGTGAATACAGTAGGATCGCCTTGACATACCCCTTCATACACAAAGTCAACCACGGGAACGGGTTCTTTTGAAAGTGTCACTGCACCATTCATCAACTTTCCGCAATCGCCACTACCTGCATAAACGGTATAGACCCCTTCAACAGATTGCCGGGGAAAAGGGAGCTGTCCCCCGACGCCCAATACGGTAACGGGAGGAGAGAGCGAGTTCCCTTCAAGGAGCAACTCATAGGTCACGCCCGGCTCACTATCGGTCAATGAGATCTCCCCACCGGAAAGATTCTCACAATACACCTGCGTAAGAGTGACATCAAAGATGGCCGGCGTTGCCAACACTTCTATCACACAGCTCCCATTCATCACGGAGACCCCACAAAAGGAGGAGGCCTCTACCGTATAGGTTCCAGGAACATCCCAATAGTTAAAACTCAAAGGGCCTCCATCTCCAATCCGTGACTCCAAATAGACACCATCACGTTTCAGGTCATATAATACCATATTTTCTGTTCCATAAAGGATAATTTCGATCCCCTCTTCTCCCTCGCAAAAGGTACCGCCTTCTGAGAGATCAAAAATTCCGGGAACAGAGTTCGCCACTACAAACTGAGTAGTATCATTATCACAGACCCCATCATCGTAATAGAAAGAGACCCCATGCCATCCCTCATCCATTAATGTGGGGAATAGGGTAGCCGTACCATCTCCATGGTCTTGCAAACAATCTCCACAATCCGGATCAATGGAGAAAACCCCTTGATCCCTGTTGGAGACAAGCTCCTTGGGGTCATCAGTAATACAAAGGTTGGCCGGAAGTCCATCAAAATTCACATAAGGGGCATCGGTAACAACCATAAAATCAAAACCCTCAAAACCAGCATAATTACTACAAAGATCTGAGATGGGGCCATTAATTACCAGGCTATGCATTCCACTCTCAATAACCGGAGTAGCGGGATCCAACACCAACTTGAAACTCACCTCTTGAGAACCACCATCTTCGCAGGCCTCTCCTATTACATCGAGAATCGTCAACGCATTACCATTGGGGTCTAACAGGATAAAATCGGAGGGGTCTACCGTCTCACAAAGCACAAACTCCGAGAACTCAAAAAACACTTCAGTCTCACCCACACATCCAAAAGACTCCTGCACCCAACTAATATAGGGTTTCACGTTATCATAAATATTAGCCGTAGAGGGGCTAAAGTCGATGGTATACCCCTCATTAGACTGCGTCCAGTTGCTCACACAAACCACATATGTTTCACCCTCCGACACCGGAACGTCGAGGCACCATTTATTGGTATTACCTCCTCCTTCACACGCGGAGTTCCCTCCCATGGCCGACCACGCTCCCGTATTCCCTTGATAACCGGCACCTCCCGCCGCATTACAAGCCACTTGCAGTGAGGGATCTCCATAAATATCACCACACTCCGCCTCGGTAATGTTATAGACCCCCCAATCATAATCATCCGATTGAACGATGGGATCTATCTCAAAACTCATCATCCCCGAGCTCTGCACGGTAATGATGTACCACACACTGTTTTTCTCCCCATCCATGCAATTATTGGGGCACGACCCCACGCTAGGGATTTCCAGGAAGGAGCCGTAGCCACTATAAACGTTGGTCTGCGTATAAGACTCCTGGCAAACAGGAATAGCTCCAAGACAATCTTGAGTCGTTGGGACTTGAGAAAAAGAGCCCCGTGGCCAACAGATTAGCGATAAAACGACGAGAGCCCAAAAGAGAGAGAGACTGATTCTTTGCATGGCGACAAAACATTATTAGATAAACCAAAAGTCAGCCCACTAATGTACACTATTCTCCACAAAAAAGCAATAAAGAAAGAAAAAACACTGCGACTTCTCTCTGAAAGAGAGCATCCGGTCATTTACCGTAATAGGGTTACACTCCCCGTGTACTTTTGTGTCTCCATCACCCCTCGTTCTCGTTCAATATCGAACAAGATAGTCCAGACATAAGTCCCTGCAGGTTGCTCCTTCCCTCCCACGGTTCCATCCCAGGCGAAAGAACCGTTATTACTACTTCCCAAGGTCGGCAACACCGGCGATTTATACATCCGCTGCCCCATACGGTTATAGATATACATCCGCAGATTAAACAAGCCACTGCTAGCTCCCTTTGGACCAAATTCATCATTTATACCATCACCATTGGGGGTAAAGGCATTGGGGAAATAGATATCGGCTAACAACACGTCAATACTCTTATGATCCCAACAACCAAGGGAATCTGTAACCCTTACCGTATAGGTTCCCGGCTGGGTCACCAAATACTCATGGGAGGTGGCGCCATCTTGCCAGAGATAAAAGGCGTAGATATCATCCACTTCCAACAGGGATACCGAACCCGGATATAAGTAAAGATCTCCCGGAGGAAAATCGATAATAGGCAGGGGATTCACCACCACTTTCTCTGTATACGTAAAGGGGGTTCCATTAAAGGTAACCGTCACAGAAACATCGTAGGTTCCCGACTCGGAGAAACGATGGACAGGATTGGCTCCTGTGGCCACATTATTCCCCGAATTGGGATCACCAAAGTTCCAGGCATACGAATCGATATTGGTCTTATTCACCACATCAAAAGTCACATCGTTACCAAAACAGATACTGTCGTAGGTAAAAAATGGAATATCCAGAAAACTAGTCACAAAGTTAGGCAACCCCGCAATCATCTTCTTTCCTCCCAAATTAATCCACGGATCATAGGAGTCATTCCGATAATTATAGTTGCATGATGCTCCCCGGCGGGAAGGGTTCTGAATCACAGAAATGAACTGCCCACGGTCCAGAAGGTTCACAAAATTGGCACAATAGATCTTACGGTCTAAAGCAAGTTGTAAAGAGGCAAAGACCGTATCTTTTACCATTTCATGAACCACATAAGGGGGTGTTGATAGCGGAAGAGACAAACTCAAATCGTACTGAAGGATCCGAGACTTTTGGTTTCCACTCCCAAACCCCGGACTGGTGGAGACATAGAGGAACCTGGAGTCGGCATCAAACTCAGCCCCATAAGCATCTTCGACATTCTCAGAATCAATCAACTGCATATCTCCCGTCTCCCTATCGAAGGAGAAGATTTCCACCACTCCATCAATCTGTGTACTGGCAAGGTATTGTCCATCAGGAGAGACCTTCAAGACCCCTTGGGTATTTATCACCCCATTATGTACGGCTCCAACCTCATTAATGTGCGGACTACCGGAAAGAAGGCCATCCTCTTTAGTAATCCGATACACATAGAAGCGATTATCACCAAGGCCGTGAGCGATAACCCAATAATCGGTACCATTGGCATGCTTAACTCCTGTCACATATTCAGGGGTCTCTTCAATCAATAAGGTTCCCTTCTCGGAGATCACCCCATTTCCTTGATCCCCATTCATATCAGCACGAGAGTAAGTAAAGCAGCGGCTTTCTTGCCCCGGCACTACACTCAATTTATCCACGGCAAACAGATAGAAGGAGTTCGGTCTACTGGGATCGGGAACCACCAAAGAAGACTGGCTACATCCGGCATCTCCTCCTATGTTCAATCCATTCGTCAGCACGCCCCCCGAACCATTCCACACATTATTACCATCCGTAGCCAACACCAATACCCCATCTTCATCACTATAGCAAGAGGAGCCAAAGGAAAAGGAGATGGGTGCATTGTTAATCACCGTAGGGGGATTGGTATTAAAATTCAAACCGGTATTCGTCGCAAAGAGCCAATTATTAGTCTCTTTTTGAGCAACACTTATCAAGGATACTATAAGAGAGAGAGATACGAAAATTAACCTTCTCATATTTATTTTATTATCTATTATTCAACCGTTTTTATGATCTTCTGTGTATGTGTTGCCCCTCCTGATTTAAGGGTCATAAAATAGATACCGGGCGGGAAATTAACCATCTCAACCACCTCCTCAAAGAGGTCAGTATTCGGTGCAATGGTAGCACGGTAGAGGTAATTCCGCCCCTCCAAGTCCGTAATAACCACCTGAGTCTCCTCAGTAACCCCCTTAATGGAGAGGGTAAAACGATCCGTTGCAGGATTGGGGTATATCTCCACCTCCAGTTGCTGTCCGTTAAGCTCTTCAACGAAGTACCCACACATAGCAAAAGAGTAAATAATGGTCACATCCGCCGTATATTGACACCCCGTATTCTTATTGGTCAACAATACACTATAATACTGACTATCACCACCTATTCCCGTAGTTCCCACCATGATTTCCTGGCTTACCTCACCCGTACTCCAGAGATACTCGGCATCTCCTGTATTTTTTGCATCCAACAATACAGAGTCATACACACACACCGCAACCACATGGGGGGCTACAATGGAATCAAATTCTGCGGAAAGATCTACCTCCGGAAGGGCGTGAACAGGAATCACTATATCACCGGAAATGCTGTTATAGGCATCCGAAACCACCACGGTGAAGGTATAATTCCCATAATCAGTGGTGGGGAACGTGGGTGTTGCATCCGTGGAGGTCCAATTACCGGGAGAGACACTCCACTGGTAGGTGTAGCCTCCTCCACCTCCTCCGGCGCCGCTATAAAGGGTTATAGTATCGTAACGACAAATCACGTCATCTTCTATATAAGGAGAGGCCGACAATGGTCCTCCAACAACCTCCACATACACGTGATCTTCTGTAGTACATCCGAATTCATTATTCACTGTGACATTAAAGTTGGTACTTGTCTCTAAGTTCACCGTTTCCGGATTTTGCATATAGGGGTTATTCACCTTATCGTCAGGCGTCCAATAGAAGCTAAAGTTACTTCCCCCGCCCAACACCTCACAATTCAATGAGGCGATATAGCCATAATCAATGGAAAGATCGTCACCAGCATCAATCTCAGGATTCGGATTGACAGGAACAAAAACCGAAGCCTCAAACTCATTAAATCCATCATCCACCGTAACGGTAAAGGTCGTGGATTCGGTAAGGGATTCCACAGCGGGGTTAGCCACCTCATAGCGATGTCCCTGATCGGATACCCAAAGATAACTGTAAGATTCTGTTCCCCCCTGGGGATTACAGAAGAGTTGAATCCCCTTGCCATAACACGCCTGAGGAGGGTTAGCTGAAGGAGCTGCCGACAATGGATAACCATCAAGATTAACCCACATGGCAGAACTTCCTGCACAGCCCGAAACATTATCCGTCACATCCAGTGTAAATCGAGATTCATTATAAAGATTAAACGTCTCTGTTGTAGGAGATTCTGGATTAACAACCAAATCAGAGGGCTCCCAATGGTAGGCAAAATCACCACTCCCTCCCGATACGGTAGCTTCCAACAAGGTGGAGGTTCCATAAGTAATCAACTGATCCTCACCGGAATCCACCTCCACAAGATCCGCAATGGAGACCGTTTCGGTATAAACATCCGTACACCCCTCATTACTAGTAACTGTCAAAGAGACCTCAAAGTCACCATTGGAAGAGAAGATATAGGCAGGGTTCTCCTCACTACTTGTGGCACCATTATCGTCAAAATCCCACCAATAGGAGACAATATTTCCCGGGTTAGGAATGGTTGCCTCATTAAAGAAGAGGGTCTCTTCCGCTTCACAAATTCCTTCTGACGAGTAGTGCGATACAGGTTGAGGATGGACATAAATAGTGGCACTTCCCACTGCCGTACCATCACAAAATTCATCTCCCACATAGGTGAGGTTATATTCAGAGGTCTCATAGGGTGTCACTATCAAATGGTACGGTGTCTCCATAATATTCTCTATGGTCACAGGATCGCCCCCATTCACCGTATATCGGATAGACCATGGGGCCTCTCCTTGAAGATCTACCACGATATCGGCACTCTCGCCGCTACAGAGGGTATCCTGACCCATAATCTCGCCATAAGCCGGACAATCACAATCTTTAACCCCACTAACCACGGTAGGATCACAATCAAAACTATCGACAATGGAGAATTCAAAGGGGGTTCCCTCAGGAATAGGGTTACTGGTAAAGACCGCCGTTGGCCCCGGCGTAATGTTCCCTGGAGGCGTAACTTCATAGGATCCCTGATCTCCTCCTGTAATTAAAAAAGAGACCGTATAGTGCGTGTACTCCTCATTACAAACAGTCTCCAGGTTCATCGTCTCTATCTCCGGATGAATGGTAATCTCCGCTCCCCCCGTCAACTCTTCAGCATAACAAAACTCATCCCTCACATCCAGCAACGTATAGCTGGTACTAACCACCGGCGATACCGCCACCGAGTATTGGTTCAGGAAGGTCGTCTCTTCATACACCTCCTCCCCATCCGTATATAAGATATCCCAAGGAGAATCACCGGTCAGGTCAAAAAACAGGTAGGTCTCATCCCCCTCGCAAATCTCCGCATTACCATACATGTTGGCCGTGGGATGCTCTTTCACGTAAACAATAATGGTGGTATCGCTACTTCCGGAAGCCTGTGAAATGGTAAGCGTATAAGCTCCGGCATTAGCCTGTGTCGCATTTTCTATAATAGGATTCTGCTCGTTAGAACTAAACCCTGCCGGACCTTCCCAAAGGTAAGAGGCCCCATTCTGCGATGCCGCATAAAGCTCAATATCATCACCGATACAAACGGGGCTATTACTACTAGCTTCAGGAGGAAGGATATCACAGTTTGTGGTTCCATTCCCTCCCGTTTGAGAGAAATTAATGTTACAAGACTGGTTGCTATAATTGGTAATCAAAAGAATATAATAATCATCGGTCTGGCCATTGTAGATATCACAAGTCTCCGTAGCAGCAGCAGAATAACTACAATCCACCACTTTATCACAGGTAAGCTGAGAACAGGCGTCATAAGGATTATCAAAAGGTCCCCAACAACAAAAATCAATGTCGTAGGAAGGAGTACTATACATGTAAATGATAATATTCCCAGGATCGCCAATCTTCATATAATACCACGCCGGGTTGGGGGTCGTTTGAAGACAATCATAACAAGGACCTGACTGACCACTTCCCGATCCCACACCGGCAGGAAACGTATAGTTTGTTCCTGTACAAAAAGGAAGCGCATCTTCACAGGTTCCATTTTCCGTAGTAGGGGCAAAAAGGATCTCCCGATACCCCTCCACCTTGGTCCAATCCTTGCCGGGCGTAATGATCTTGTACATGGACAAATAATCATCACGCTCTTCCAGAGAGAGGGCACGTTGATTGGCGTGTGCTTCCTCAAAGTATTCGTGCACCAATGCCACCGGAAGTTGAGAAAATAGTGCCTTCGAAACGATAAATGAAACAAGATTCTCCTCCTCAAATACCTGAAAATAGAATCCCTCAGTCTTAAATAACCGATTCAAGAAAAAGGTTTGTTCATAGTATTTCGGTACAGGTTCAAGCGAGACAAACATCTCATAGAAATGCATGGTCGAACCTTGCCCTTCATACACATATTCAGACTCACAGGACTGTTTATTTATCCCTTGAACATCTTGATCCGACTCACCCTGAGCCCACAAAGCAACAATGGGAGAGAGGATAAAAAGGATGGAAAAAAAGTACTTTTTGACACTCATAACAACCAAGATTAAACGTAATTATTCGGGCTTGTGAAGGTAATAATTTTTTTAATACCTCATAACTTTTTTATCATTCCTCTCACAAAACAAAACAAATAAACTGATAAACAATACCATAGAAGAGCATACCCCCCAAAAACGCATATAGAGTCATGATAAGAAAACGGCAAACACCTCGTAACACCAAATCTCACCAACTTCTCTCCATCCACACACAGGCTGTTAGAGAGATACTATTCGGCCTGGGACACGAAGAGAGGATCCTTCACTGCCGATGATAGGCAATACTTCATGACTTTGAGATGACATTAGCCTCCGTCCACAAAGCCAGGGTTCTAAGCAGCCTCTGTACAGAAGGTTCGAATTCGAGGCTTGTGAAGGCCGAAATAGGGGCATTTACGGGGGTAAATGACCATGGGGAAGAGAAGCATCACGAAGAAGTCGGACGTTATAGAGAAACGCTAGCTAGCTATTATCGAAGAAGGGTAACCGATCCCCTGCGCACAATGGGACCTTGGTTGAAAGGGTTTCCTTGCTCCATGATTTCAATCACATACGCATAGGTTCCGACGGGAAGAAGCTGACCATGCAAATCCCTTCCATCCCATCCTTCAAAGACATCATTGGAAGCATAAACAAGCTGTCCATCCCGAGCATAGATCTGTATGCTAAATTGCGCAACCCTATCCAGCTCTCCATACAAACGAAAATCATCATTTATACCATCACCATTGGGAGTAAAGGCCGTGGGGAGGGGGATATCCCCCATGGTCAGGAAGAGTCGTACCGTATCGGTAGCAAAACAACCATTCTTCTCCACATAAACGTAATACTCTCCACCGCTATAGGCCACAAACTCCGCGCCATGGGAGCTATCCTGCCACTCATAGTAATCGTTACCATCCCCGGCAAACAAAACAATGGGGTCATCCTTTCTAATATAGCGGTCAGCACCAAGATCCAACCGGGGAACAGGGGTCACATGAAGGGTAGTACGTGCCGTATCACGACAGCCATAACCATTAATACCTTCCACAAAATAGGTCACATCAGAGGCGGCGTGAAGGGAGACCCGATGCTGATCCTGAGCAGAAAGACCTATGGAGGGATACCACCACAAGGTATCAGCTCCCAATGCTTCTAAAACGACCTCTTCATGTTCACAAACAAAGAGATCAGAGGGGGATATCGTCATCTGAGGAGCAGGATTTACCGTCACAAACAAGGTATCCGAGAAAGCACTACATAGGGATGAATCAATGATTTGATGAACCACAATATACCCCTCCCCAGCCACTTGCCATTGAATAGAGCGGTTATTCTTATCCAGCGAATCCACAACAACTCCATTATGAATATCCTGCCATTCACACCGTACGTTATCCGAAGCATTGGAGGTATAAAGGAGATTGTACTCCCGCTCACAAACAAGCTGAGGACCAACAACCGATGGCTGAGGACCGGGAAGAATTGTCACATCCAGCACCTGGGACGACTTACAAGCAGGATGCGCCACAAGATTCTCCGTTACAACCACTTTACCTTCCCCTGCAGATCCCCAATCAATGGGGACATAGGCTGTATCTTGATTTTGAGAGGTAATTGACCCCCCATTGACTAACCAGTCATACTCCCGGTCTGCCAACACATTCATCACAGAGTACACCACACCTTGCTGGTTCTCACAAACAGTATTTGGTCCGGAAACTACCGGAGAAGGACGACTCAAGATCTGCACTTCAAGAGTATCCTCCGAAGCACACCCCAATGGAGGAGGAAGCACCTCCTGCAAGATTACCCTACCCACACCGGAGCCATTCCAGGAGACATCAATCACCGTATCCACATTGGCTCCCTGAATAGTTCCATTCTCTACACGCCAAAGGTAATTATTCATCCCCTGCATAGCCGTCGTATAGATCACCCCCATCTCATTCTCACAGACAAGAGAAGGACCTGAAATATCGAAACGAGGATTTTCAATGGAAATGGTGATGGAGTCAGCAGGGATGGTCATTCCATTTGCATCGGTAATACGACATAAGAAGACCGTAGTGGTATCGGGCTGCACCCTAAGAAAACTATCCTGGGGATAAGATGTTGAGGGGGGAGGAACAGAAGACCATTGGTAAGAGTAAGGCCATTGTCCCCCGCATCCTACCGCAGTAACAGTAACCTCTGTGCCCCGACAAATAGCCGTTCGATCGGCCTGAAGCAACAGCCCAAGAGGACCATTCACCACGCTAACAACAACTCTATCGGAATCACTTCGACAACCAAACTGATCCTCTAACCACAAATAATACTCAGTGGTATAGTACAGGGAGTCGGTGGTGGGTTTGGGCAACGAGGGATCATCATAAATCGCATCAACAGGTTCCCAGTGATAAACACACCCCCCATTAACACAATGACTATTTTCACCATTAAGTTGTGCCGCAGTATTTACAACAATAGTGGTATCCCTACCGGCATCGGCCTCGGGCAACGGATGAACAACCACCTCCACGTCATCCGAGAAGGACAATCCCCCACACACACTCGCCTCGGCAATGTAGGTCGTTGTGGATGAAGGCCACACCTTTAATGAATCGGAGGTACCGAGATAGTTGGTATTGTTAATGCTATTAGCATACCAGGAGATGGGGCCCAAGACGCCACTCACCACGGGAGAGTAATTGCTCAACTTCGTCACATTGTAACTGCCCCCAGAGGGGGTAAAGCGCCACGACTCATCTGCAGCAACCCACTGGGTTGCATTTCTATTGGGGACAACCACCCCCTCTGTACCATCAATATTATGCACCCCCATCACCGCTTTGCCATCGTACCATCCTGCGCAGAAGGGTTTAAACGCTAAATGTACCTCAATAAAATTCACCGACTCCCGCAATACAATCTGGAATGTTCCTTCTAAAGACTCGCAATTATAAGTAGCCACCTGACAATAGCTTATCACCAACATCCGATTGGGAGCCGTCCCTTTGGTTTCATACCCCACACTACCGCTATACGCTGGCGACCAGTCTTGCCAAACCCCCATCACACAATTCTTCGGAATCACCTCTTCCGAAGAGGGTAACGGCTTCGGACTCTCCCCTCCGTTCCAACTGTCATCATCAGGATAGGGGGGCATAAAAGAGATCCAACCATTATCACTAATGTAGAATTCATCATAGGATACCCCATAAAACTCAAAGGGAAAACCAATGGGATAGGGACCTGCCACCGTATCATCACTCAAAAAGATACGTTGGGCAAACGAACCATCTGCAGTTGCTTTCAACCACACTCTTTCCCCCAGACATATCTCCTGATCCTGCCCCGCATTAATCTGCCCCAAGAGAGGAGAAAAAATGGAAACGCCCCAAAAGAGGACTACAATAATGCCAATCTTTCTTATCATAAAAACAAGCGCTGTTCAGCCTCCATTAAACATGATTCATCATACAAAGATACAACATCTACTCTTGTAAATTCTGACCCACATTACGAAGTTATTAATAATCGAATGTTCATTACATGCTTCAAATAAAAAAACGATCAACTTCCGGAAACTAATACATCAACCATATGCATCACCTTCAGGGGCAACTTTTGCTTACGGATATAGCTAGTAAGATTAAATAGACAAAGATCATCCACCACAATCACGACCGTAGCTCCGGCATCCATAGCGCTATGACACCATCCCTTAAGAATCTCTTCCGTAACACGAGGAAGTTGTCCCGGCCCTAATCCCTGATAGCCACACCCTTCATTCATGGCATCCATGGAAATAAGTTCAAGTCCTTGAACACGTTCTAACAGCTGCTCAGGATCTCCTCCCAGACCATCAGGTATCCCCCCAAAACAATCCTTATGAAACACTGCTCGCTCCTCTAGCCGGGGATTCAGCTTAGCCCACAACCCTTTTGAGAGCAAAAACTCCGAGACCTCCATAAAACGTTTTTTAAACTCCTTGTAAATAAGATGGAGTCCGGTATTATAGAAGTGATGTTCATAATAACTTCGCACAAAAGCCACTGAAGAAGCAGAAGGCGATACAATGAGCCCCTCCTCGGAAAAAGATTGCATAAACCGCTCTCCAATAACTTTGGCATCTTCCCAAAAGCCATTCACAAAAGCCTCACGACCACACGTATTCTGACTTGAATGCCGGGATATGGAGACCCCCGAAGACGCCAGAACCTTCACCATATTCATCCCCGTTTGAGGGAAGAAGTGATCAATCAAAAAAGGGACGAAAATATCTACTGCTATGCCGCTCATTGCGCACAAAATTATAAAAATTCCCCAAAAGAGATCTCTTTTCTCTTTTTTACCCTACCTCTTTTAAAAAGGCAAAAAAAACACCTTACCCCCTCTTCCTCGCCATTAACATTTGAATTATTCCTACCCAACAACCATATTAAGACATTCTAAGCCCAAAGCCCAACCCTTTCAACATCTCCCAAAAATGGGGATAGGACTTCTCCACCACCTGAGGATCTCGCACATCTAAGGTTCCCAAGACCAACGAAAGAGGGGCAAAAGCCATGGCCATACGGTGATCGTCATAGGTATTCACCGGACGAAAAGCTCTTACCGATGAGGGGTGTACCACCAACATTCGATCCACATAGTCAATGGCCACATTCAATGCCCGAAGTTCGGTAACCAACGCTTTGATACGGTCTGACTCTTTAAATTGTAAGTGATGAATTCCTGAAATCAACGCCCCATAACCCAATCCGGAAAGCGCAGTAACCACAGGCAGCGTCAAATCGGGCGTAGACTTCATGTTAAGCCTAACCCTTGAGAGTGCCGGGACCTGGTAGGGTTTCTGAATCAGGACCCCCTCCGGTGTAACGTGAAAGGCAACCCCAATGCTCCGGAAAATATCGGCTACAACGGCATCACCCTGCAAAGAATCCTCCGGCTCACCCACGCCTTTAATAAGAATTTTACCCCTTTGAGACAACGCTACCAAAGCAAACCAAAAAGCAGCAGAAGACCAATCTGCCTCGGGTGTCAGAGCCTCTGTCCGGAGCTTTCCCGGAGAAACACGAATTACGCCATCATCCTCAACCACACGCATAGAGGCTTTTTGCAATAATTTCATCGTCATCCGCATATACGAGGTCGACACCTTCTCTCCGGTAAGTTTCAAGGATAAGCCTCCGGGAATCACGGTAGATAAGAGCAATAGGGAAGAGACAAACTGAGAGCTAATGGAGGTATCCACTTCTACTACCTGAGAACTAAGCGGTTTACCAACAACCCTTAGGGGAGGAAAGCCCTCTCTTCCCTCATAGAAGATCTCCGCACCCAGCACCCTCAAGGCCTTCACTAACGGTTCAATGGGTCGCTCACACATGCGTTCAGACCCGGTAAGGATCCACTCCCCCTCCCTTTGAGCCACAAAGGCCAGGAGAAACCGCAATACCGTACCGGCATTCAAACAATTCAGCACCACACGCTCCTCCCGGGGAGCCTGAGCAATCTCCAATAGCAACTTCTTCAACAACAGAGTATCCCCCACATCCTTCTCAGTAACCTCATGGGACAAATCTCCCGAATAGGCTTTCAACATCAAGATACGGTTTGAAATACTCTTACTCACGGGCAAACTCACTTCCCCCTTTATGGAAAAATGAGGGGGTACTATTTTTACGGTTGTACTCATATATATTACCACTTATTAAGCCAATTTCTCACATAATCTAAAGCCTCCATCACCAAGGCTTCTGAAACCTTTACATTCAACGCAATAGTTTCCTCTTGAGGAAGCGCCATACAGATATGACCGGAATGATTTTTCTTATCATGAACCATATAATGGAGAATCGTTGAAAAATCTTCACGAGAAAAGCGCCAACGCAACATAGCCCCAACCTTCTCTTCCAATCGCTCCCTCACTGCTGCACCCCATGCAAACAAACGCTCAGCAACCACCAACTCGGCGATCATTCCTAAAGCCACCGCCTCTCCATGCAGAAGCGCACCATCTCTCCCCAAAGAAAACGAAAACGACTCCAAGGCATGCCCGATAGTATGACCAAAATTCAACGCCTTGCGCCCTCCCTGCTCAAAAGGATCCTCCTGAACGAAGGCAATCTTCACCTGCAGCGAAGGTTCAATATAGGGGGTTATGGCATAGGATGTCACCTCCGGCAATGCACACAACGCCTCAAAATGGGTCTTATCCGCCAAAATCCCATGCTTCAACATCTCGAAATAGCCTGCATTTATATGTCGTTGGGGCAGGGTTTGAAGAAAATCAGGATTAATAACGACCCCTTTAGGAGTACTAAAACACCCTATCTGATTTTTATATCCCTGGAAATTCACTGCTGTTTTACCTCCCACAGAAGCGTCAATCTGAGCGAGAAGAGAGGTGGGAAAAAGGAAATAATCAATCCCTCGTTTAAAGAGAGATGCAGCCAGGGCTCCCATGTCACAAACCACCCCTCCTCCAAGGACCCAAAGACACGCATCTCTGTCAGCGCCATGATCCATCATCACACGCCACACCTCTTCACAGGCAGAAAGCGTTTTATGCCTCTCTCCAACGGGAACGACAATACGAACAAACGCTACCGATGCACCCAGTACCTCTTCCAACAGAGGAAGGCAATATCGTTCCGTATTCTCATCCACAAGAAGAAAGATCTTCCCATAACGATCGAGCGCCACACCCTCCATTAATGAGGAAGAATCCGTTATCACAATTTCTTCGGGCAAAACGCTATTTCCCATTACTTTTTTGTCCAATTTATTATTATCTTTGTTGCTTTCAACTAATCGAATCACATAATGAGCTATACCTCAAAGGCAAAAAAACTTTTTCTCCTTCTTCTCCCAATGCTCATCATCTCTTGTTGTGATCCCATCGAAAAACCAGCGACAAATATACAAATAACCGCAGACCCTGTATCCACCCGTGAAGATGCACTTCAAGCATACGAGATCTTCTACCTGGGAACGGAGGTCAAGGATCCTCACTGGAACGGTTCCCTGGAGGAGTGCAACCCCGGCACGTTACCCCAATATATTCACGATAAGGTATTGGGACGGATCAATTTTTACCGGGCCATGTGTGGATTGCCGGCCGATATCATCTTCAATGAGGAGCTCAACAGAAAATGCCAATATGCGGCACTGATGATTCATGCCAACGAAAGACTCTCGCACAACCCTCCGACCAGCTGGCGCTGTTGGAACGTTGACGGCCACGAAGCGTGCATGAACTCCAATATCAGCTATGGTTCTCCCAACTACCTCCCCCACACCTCACAATCCATTGACTATTATATGCAAGACCATCAATCGGACAATGCGGCGATGGGACATCGAAGATGGCTCCTCTACTCCCGGGCAAAAGTAATGGGACACGGATCCACTACGCAAGCCAATGCGATATGGGTTGGAGGAAACATCAATAATCCGGTGCCCGAGAACACACCAACGTTCATCGCATATCCTCCTCCGGGATATATTCCCTCCCCTGTATACTACGACTACTGGACCCTCTCTTCCGAAAATGGCGATTTTCGCAATGCTACCATCACCATGACTGATGAAGAGGGCATTGAGATTGAAGAGAATATCACCTACACCTCTGGAGTAGGTGATCCCATCATCGGTGACTATACCATTGCATGGCATCCTGACCTGGAGCTGAATGAGCAGGAAGATAACACTTTTAATGTGAAAGTAGAAAACATTAAAATCTACAACACCACCTACTCTTTTGAATACCAAGTAACCATAATCCCAATAGAACAATGAGAAATAGAGAAGAAATTGCTGCGAAAGCAAAACTGGATTTCACAAACACGGAATTGACCTTTCGGAACCAGACCAACGGACAACTCAGAAAAAGTGCATTTCTTTTTCGTTTTATGAGTCATCCCCAACTTGTAAATGTAGCCAACTCATTAGCCATGAGCATGGTTCGCATCAAGTTCCCCATTGCATGGGCCGTCAAGCCCACTCTCTATAAACAATTTGTAGGGGGGGAGACGCTCCACGAATGCCTCCCCGCACTCGACTATTTGAAGGCGGACAACATCTGCTCTATCCTGGACTACTCCGCGGAAGCTGACTCCGGAAATGTGGATTATGAATCCATTATTAAAGAAACAACCAACAGCATTAACTTTGCGAAAGATAATGATGCTATTCCCTTTGCCGTATTCAAACCCACTGCTCTGGCCAATACCAACGTACTAAAGAAGGTCTCTTTTGGGAGAGCCCTCACAGAGGATGAGCAAAAAGATTTCCAACACTTCAAGGAGCGGATGAATCGCTTGGCAGAAGCTGCGGCAAAAGCCAGGACCAGGCTTCTGGTGGACGCAGAAGACTTCTGGTATCAAAAAGCCATCGATGATGTGGTCTACGAACTAATGCAGAAGTACAATCAAGAAACAGCAATCGTTTTCAACACTTGGCAAATGTACCGCAACGATCGATTGGACCACCTGAAAGAGACCATCGCTGCAGGAAGAAAAGATCATATAAAAATAGGAATCAAGCTAGTGCGTGGCGCCTATATGGAAAAAGAACGGGAGAGAGCCCTTAAGGAGGGATACCCCTCCCCCATTAACCCCGACAAAGCCGCCACCGATCATGATTACAACAGCGCGCTGGAACTTTGCGTAGAGAATCTCGATATGGTAGAGGTTTTCAATGGCACCCATAACGAATTCAGCAACGCCTTTCTCGCAGGACTAATCGTCGAGAAAGGGCTTCCGAAAAACCATCCGGGGATATGGTTCTCCCAACTGTATGGGATGAGCAACCACATCACCTCCCAGCTGGCCTCCAAAGGCTATAATGTAACCAAATACGTTCCTTACGGACCTGTCAACGAGGTCCTCCCCTACCTCAGCAGACGAGCGAAGGAAAACACATCGGTAAAGGGACAAACGGGAAGAGAGCTCTCCATGATCAAGAAGGAAATCCTCAGAAGGCGTTCAAAATAACCAACCTGACAAAAGCGTATCACCCCTTACCGCCCCTCAGAGAGTCATCCTCAAAAGAGTTTAACAACAAGACTTTTGTTCATGCAACAGTAGAGTGATGTCTCAATAAAAATGAGAACGGCAACAGACCGATGTAACGGAGGATATGGTACTCCAGGAAAAGGAGATTAAGTGTCCAAAAATGGGTTTGAAAGGGAGGAGATCTGTTGTACCTCAAAACAACGCTCCCCTCCCTCCTGTTCGGTGATAACTACACTCACATAAGATTCCGGCAAGAGCCCCTCCATCTTTTCAGGCCACTCAATAAAACAGTAGTTGCCGCTATAGAGGTACTCTTCATAGCCTATGTCCAACAACTCCTCTACCTTATTAATTCGGTAGAGATCGAAATGAAAGATGGCCCCCTCCCCCGGAGCATCGTATTGGTTTACCAAAGAAAAGGTAGGACTGCTCACGATATCCTTGACACCCATAGCCTCAGCCATTGCTTTCACGAAGGTTGTTTTTCCTACCCCCATAGCTCCAAACAACAAAAAAATACGTTCACCGGAAAAATGTGCCTTCACTTTCCGGGCCACCATTGAAAGCTCTGTCTCACGAGCAACTGTAAGTTTTAACACCATAAAGCAACCTTTATAAGTTAACGAACATAGCAAAGAACTATTTCGGATTCATCACAATAAAAGGAATCAGCATCTCTTCAAGACTAATTCCACCATGCTGAAAAGTATTTCGATAATAGTTCACATAATAGTTGTAATTATTGGGATAGGCGAGAAAGTCCGTATTATAACTAAAGATATAACTACTGGACACGTTCATTCGCGGAAGATAAATCTCCTCCGGTCTCTTCACACTAAACACCTTTTTGGAGGGATAATTCAGACTTTTACCCACTTTATAGCGCAGATTGGTATTGGTGTTTTTATCACCGATCACCTTCACCGGCTCTTTCACCCGAATGGAACCATGATCAGTGGTAATAATCAAACGCGCCCCCTTCTCTGCCACAAAGCGAATGATCTCATACAGGGGCGAGTGCTCAAACCATGACAGGGTAAGGGAACGGTAAGCCGGCTCATCAGAAGCAAGCTCCCGGATAATTTCCATCTCCGTCCTTGCATGGGACAACATATCCACAAAATTATAGACAATCACATTAAAATCATTATTCATCAAATCGTGAATATTATCCTGAAGTTTTTTAGCACCGGACAGGTTCACTATTTTCTGATACGCATATTTTACATTTTTACCATAACGTTTCAGATTCTCGGAGAGCAAGTCCTCTTCAAACTGATTTTTAGAACCTTCCGCATCTTCATCCAACCAAAAACCGGGGTATTTCTTTTTGATCTCAGAGGGCATAAGACCGGCAAACAATGCATTTCGAGCATACATGGTTGTAGTGGGAAGGATGGACATATAGAGCCCCTCTTCCTTGATCCGAAAGAGCTCCTCCAACAGCGGTTTTAACGCTTGCCACTGGTCAAAACGTAAATTGTCAATCACCACCATAAAGGTGGTCATCTCTTGACCAAGAAGAGGGAAAACCTTATCTTTTAGCAAGGTATGAGACATTACAGGTTTGTCTTCCGTATCCTGCTGAAGCCAATTCACATAATTCTTTGTGATATATTTGCAAAAAGATTGATTAGCCTCATCTTTCTGTACAGCAAGAATATCCAACATACCGCTATCCTCAGACTTCCCAAGCCTCACATCCCAATGAGAAAGCCTTTGATAAATGGAGCTCCAACGCTCAAAATCAAGTGCCCCATTCAACTCCATACTAATCTGCCTAAACTCCTGTTGGTAATCAAACGTACTCTTTTCACTCACCAATTTTTTATTCTCTAGATTCTTTTTTAGGCAGAGAAGTATCTGCTTAGGATTTACCGGCTTAATCAGGTAATCCGCTATATTTGAACCAATCGCATCTTCCATGATTCGCTCCTCCTCACTCTTGGTAATCATCACCACAGGGAGGTTAGAGTAGCGTTTCTTTATCTGTGTCAAGGTCTCTATTCCCGACAAACCCGGCATCTGTTCATCAAGAAACACAATGTCAAAGGCTTCATTCTGTACCATCTCAATAGCCTCAGCTCCATTGTTACAGGTGCTCAAACGATACCCTTTACTTTCCAAAAATATGATATGGGGTTTCAACAAATCAATCTCATCATCAACCCACAATATGGTGGCATTACTATCCATGAATATCCTTTCTTTTTTTAATATTTCCCAAAAAACAACACGCCTCGTTACCTTGCATCTCTAAAACCCTCATTTACGAGCCCAAAATCTGATAGTTAAAACTTTTCAGGATGAATCTTCCTATCTCTTCAAATCCTCTCCATTCAAAACCATACTCTTTGGCAATAAGATTATAATGTTGTAATATTGAAAATTATTGTACAATCTGTCATATTTATTCATAACGAAACGTTAAAATTCATTTTGCAAAACAAAAGAAAAATCCTAAACGACCCCATATACGGGTTTATCAACATCCCCAACCACATACTCTTCGACCTCATTGAACACCCCTGGTTTCAACGACTAAGAAGGATCAAGCAGATGGGACTTTCCCATTTAATTTATCCGGGGGCACTACATACACGTTTTCATCACAGCATTGGCACCATGCACCTTGCAGTTGAAGCCATTCAAAGCCTTCGAATGAAAGGACATACCATTCCGGAAGAGGAGTTAACGGGGCTTTGCATCGCCATGCTTCTCCACGACTTAGGACATGGGCCATACTCCCACAATCTGGAGGGAGTGCTGCTCCCCCAAATCAATCACGAAGAGATCTCACTCGCAGGTATCAACCACTTGAACAAACTCTTTGGCGGCGCGTTGGAGCGCGCCATTGCCATTTACACGGGACAATATGAGAAGGCATGGTTAAACCAGCTGGTATCCGGACAGTTAGACCTGGATCGACTTGACTATCTCCGAAGAGACAGCTTTTATACCGGAGTCTCTGAAGGCACCATCAGTGTGGAACGCATCTTAAAAATGTTAAATGTTACCCAAGGGAACCTCGTCATTGAAGAGAAGGGAATTTATAGTATTGAAAAATTTATTGTTGCCCGAAGGTTGATGTATTGGCAAGTCTACCTACACAAGACGGTTCTTGCAGCAGAGACGATGCTGGCAAACATCATCCGAAGAGCCAGGGAACTGATCAAAAGGGGACACCAACTGGATGGGAGCCCTCTCCTTCTTCACTTCCTGACCCACTCCTTCACAAAAGAAGAGTTTCAAAATGATCCACAAACTCTCGCTCTCTTCATGCAAATGGACGATGTGGATATCTTCGCCTCCATAAAGTTATGGCAACATAACAACGACAAAATCTTAAGCTACCTGAGTACTTCCCTGGTCAATAGGAGGCTCTTTCGCACCCTCATGAAATCCACCCCCTTCGAGCATCACACACTCGAAGAGATTAACGAAAGGGTGAAGAAAACCTTCCATATTGAAGAAGCCGAAGCAACCAAATACCTTGTTACTTCATCGGAGGTATTTAACAGTGCTTACAATCCCAGGAGTCCAAAAATCCGGATACTTGAAAAAGACGGCACCATCGAAGAGATCACTTCATTATCGGAGCAGATGAAAGTGGAGCTTCTACATACAAGTATGTTAAAACATTATTTATGCTTCCCAAAAAATATTACGATGGAAAAGGAAACATTTTACGAAGGGGTCTTTTAACGATTCAGGTTTCGAGGTTATATCCAGTGTCTGCCCATAAAGTTGGCGTTTTGAGAAACACTTGTACGGAACACTCAAACCCAACACTTCAAAAAAACTAAAAAAGAAACACTTACGGAGATGAGCAACCCTTTTACACAATTGAGGAAAACAACCATGACAACGAAGTTGGATATTATAGATGAACGCTATCCCCAAGGGAAGTAAATACTCATTCACGTTGACAAAAGACGCTTTCTCCGCCACAACATACCTTGAACTTTAATTTTTTAGAACTCTCCTAAACGCAATGAGCGTAAAATAGAGTACCTTTGCATCTGTTTTAAACTTTAATAGGTTATCTTAGCATGCACTATACAGCTGAAACCCTCGCAAAAAAAGTAAATGGAATGATAGAAGGAGATCCCACGGTGGTTGTCTCCTCTTTTTCAAAGATTGAAGAGGGAAGACCCGGCACCCTCAGTTTTCTTGCCAACCCTAAATACGCACAATATCTTTACACTTCTCAATCCTCTGTTATACTCATAGACAAAGATTTTCAACCTGAAAAACCCATTCATGCAACGCTAATAAGAGTAGAAAATCCTTACCTGGCTTTCGCTACCCTTTTAGAGGATTACACCAAAAGCATGAAGAAAAGAGAGGGGATTGCCAAAACGGTTATCAAGGGGGAAAATGTTACCATTGGCGATAAAGCTTTCATTGGAGACCATGTCATCATAGGAGATCATGTTACCATTGGCGATAACTGTCGTATCTTCCCCAACAGCTACATAGGAGATCATGTTACCATTGGCGACGAATGCACATTCTATTCCGGAGTTAACATCTATCACAGCTGTGAGATAGGCAACAACGTCACCCTGCACAGTGGTGTGGTAATTGGTGCCGATGGATTCGGTTTTGCGCCACGACAGGGAGATCAATTCATGAAAATTGAACAAATAGGCAACGTACTTATTGAGGATCACGTAGAAATTGGTGCGAACACCACCGTTGACAGGGCCACACTAGGCTCTACCATCATCCGAAAAGGCGTAAAGCTCGATAACCTTATCCAGATTGCCCACAACGTAGAGATTGGAGAGAACACGGTCATTGCAAGCCAAACCGGAGTTTCCGGATCCTCAAAGGTTGGTTCCGGATGCATGATTGGGGGGCAAGTGGGAATTGCAGGTCACCTCACCATCGGGAACAATGTACGTATTGCCGGAAGTGCAGGGATTGGAAACGATATAAAAGACAATGCCATCATCATGGGGCATGTGGCCTTCCATGCAGCTGACTTTAAAAGATCATACGTCCTATTCAAACGATTCCCCCAGATTGTCAAACGTCTGGAGGCCTTAGAAAAAAAACTTAATAGCTAATTCTTCAAGATGACAGAAAAACAACATACCATAAGCAAAGCGGTTACACTATCCGGAGTAGGATTGCATACAGGAAAGTTGGTAACGATGAGATTCCTACCCGCACAGGAAAACCATGGCATCGTCTTTTGTCGCACAGATCTCGCTGAAAAACCTACGATCAAAGCGGATATTGACCACGTAATTGATACCTCCAGGGGCACTACCATCAGCAACAATGGGGTTACACTTATGACCATAGAGCACACCTTAGCGGCAATCCGAGGACTTAACATCGACAATCTTCTCATTGAGATTGATGCAGAAGAGACCCCGATTATGGATGGGAGTGCTAAATACTTTATCGAAGCCCTTAAGAGTGCCGGAAAGAAAGAACTTGATGCCCCGAGAACCTACTACGAAATCAAAGAGGTACAGCGTTACTACAATGCAGAAAAAGAAATTGAAATTATTGCTTTACCCTATGATGGATTCAAGGTATCGGTAATGATTGACTTCAAGACCAACGTTTTAGGAACACAAAATGCAAGTCTTAACAACATTCAGGATTTTGAAAAAGAGATTGCCCCTTGCAGAACCTTTGTCTTCCTTCATGAACTCGAATACCTTCTCCACAACAACCTTATCAAGGGAGGGGATTTAAGCAATGCGATTGTCTTTGTGAATAAAACGGTGGAACAACAAGAGCTCAACCGTTTGGCCCATCTTTTCAATAAACCAACGGTAGAAATAAAAAAAGAGGGGATTTTAAATAATGTTGACCTCTATTTTGATAATGAACCGGCGCGTCACAAACTCCTGGATGTGATTGGAGATACATTTCTCATAGGGAAGCCCATCAAGGGACACATCATCGCCACTCGTCCCGGACACGCGGCCAACACTGAATTTGCACGCATCCTCCGGAAGCAGATGAAAGCCGATGAGAAGAGCGCTCGCATTCCCCAAATCGACCTGTCTCAACCTCCACAATACGATATCAATGATATCAAACGAATGCTTCCTCACCGTCCTCCGTTCCTCCTGGTAGATAAAATCTATGAGGTGAGTGAGACGCATGTGTTGGGACTAAAAAACGTCACCATGAACGAAGCCTTCTTCATGGGGCATTTCCCCAATGAGCCGGTGATGCCCGGCGTTCTTCAGGTGGAGGCTATGGCACAAGCCGGAGGCATCCTGATTCTTAGCACCGTTCCCGATCCGGAAAATTATATCACCTACTTCCTCAAACTGGAAGAGATCAAATTCCGGAGAAAGGTGGTACCCGGTGATGTAATGATCCTTAAACTGACACTTGTGGAACCCATCAGACGCGGGATATGCCACATGAAGGGACAAGTCTTTGTGGGCGGAAAAGTCGCCACAGAGGGAGACCTGTACGCACAAATCACAAAAAAAATGAACTAACATGAACCAACCATTAGCATACGTACATCCGCAAGCCAAAGTCGCCAAAAATGTAGTTATTGAGCCCTTTGCCAATATTGAAAAAAATGTCACCATTGGAGAAGGATCCTGGATCGGCTCGAATGTCACCATTATGGAAGGAGCGCGTATCGGTAAGAATGTAAAGATATTCCCCGGTGCCGTGATCGCTTCCATTCCTCAAGACCTTAAATTCAATGGCGAGGATACCACTGTCCATGTTGGCGATAACACCACCATACGTGAGTTTGTCACCATCAACAGAGGGACCAAGGCTAACATGGAAACGAAGGTAGGGGAAAACTGCCTCTTGATGGCCTATAGTCATGTTGCACATGACTGTATTCTTGGGAACAATGTAATTCTGGCTAACTGCGCTAATCTGGCAGGCCACATTGAAATTGGTGACTGGGCTATTATTGGAGGACTTGTTGCCATACACCAATTCGTACATATCGGCTCCCATGTGATGATCTCCGGAGGAAGTCTTGTGGGAAAAGATGTACCGCCATTTACCAAGGCGGCCAGAGAGCCCCTCTCCTATGTGGGGGTAAACTCCATCGGCCTCCGGCGGCGAGGGTATACCAACGAGCAAATCAACCATATCCAAAGCATCTATCGAATCCTATACGTCAACGGTCATAACGTCTCAAAAGCGGTATCAATCATCGAAGCAGAGATCCCGGCCTCCCAGGAGCGTGACGAGATTCTCTTCTTTATCGCACATTCAAGCAGAGGAATTATGCGAGGCTATAACAACACCAAAGACAACAAATAGGAGGATTCTCCATACGGGAGCAACGGCTCCATCGCAATTCATTCTTTTTACTATATTTGCACAAATACCGATATAAATAACAATTATGGCAACAACAGCTGATTTTAGAAACGGGTTATGCATTGAATTCAATAACGACCTCTATACCATAGTAGAATTTCAACATGTAAAACCGGGAAAAGGGTCTGCCTTTGTACGAACCAAACTAAAAAATGTAAAAACTGGAAAGGTAATCCCCAACACCTTTAATGCCGGTGTAAAAATTGATATTGCACGGGTAGAGCGCCGTCCATTCCAATTCTCATATAAGGATGACCTGGGATACCACTTTATGAATACCGAGACCTGGGAAGAGACTGTTATCCAGGAAGACATTATCAATGCGCCACAATTTCTTAAAGATGGGCAAGAAGCAGATATTGTCTTCCATGCGGATACCGAATCTCCCCTATTTTGTGAACTGCCGCCCTTCGTAGTACTCAAAATCACCTATACCGAACCAGGAGAGCGAGGAAATACGGCCACAAATACCCTAAAAGATGCTACGGTAGAGACCGGTGCTAATGTGCGTATTCCTCTTTTCATTGACGAAGGCGAACACATCAAAGTAGATACACGTACAGGAGATTACGCTGAACGTGTAAAACAATAATTTTTTCAAAGAGGATCCCGGAGAAAAATTTTCCGGGATCTTTTTTTCATTACCATTTTCATGAAGATACCTACCCCCCTTACCCTCAAGGCAGCCGCAGAAGAGATCGGATGTCATTTCGTAGGCTCTCCGGAGCATCTCATCGAAGGATTTAATGAAATTCATGTGGTAGAGCCGGGCGATGCCACCTTTGTGGATCACCCCAAGTACTACGAAAAGGCCCTCAACAGCAGGGCGACAACCATTATTATTAACACGGATGAGGTAGCCTGTCCTGAAGGAAAGGCCCTGTTGGTCTCCACAGACCCTTTTCGTGACTTCACCTACTTCTTAAAGAAATATCGTCCATTCATCCCTGCAACAGCACAGGTCAGCACTTCAGCCTCCATCGGAGAGGGAACCATTATCCAGCCGGGAACCTTCATTGGAAACCATGTTACCATTGGAAAAAACTGCATCATCCATGCCAATGTGAGCATTTATGACTACACGGTAATTGGCGACAATACAGTTATTCACGCCGGAGCTGTTTTAGGAGCTGATGCTTACTATTTTCAAAAGAAAGAGGGGCGCTATAGAAAGCTCACCTCCGGCGGCAGGGTTGTGATAGGAGATGATGTGGAGATTGGTGCAATGTGCACCATTGACAAAGGTGTTTCAGCGGATACCACCATTGGAGAGGGCACCAAGTTTGACAACCATGTACAGGTGGGGCATGACACTACCATTGGCAAGCATTGCCTGATCGGAGCCTACACGGCCATTGCGGGCGTCACCACCATTGAAGATGACGTATTAATCTGGGCTCGGGTATCCGTAAACAAAGACCTTACTATCAAGAAAGGAGCCGTTGTTCTGGCAACCTCTTCCGTCCATAAAAGCCTCGAGGGGGGGCGCGAGTACTACGGTCGACCAGCTAAGGAAAAAGGGGCTGCCTGGCGAGAAATCGCCATCCTACGAAAAATTGCGTCGGAGTACAATAAACCCCAATAGCACCTACAAGCAGAGAACAGCAGGGGGGATAATTACAAAAACAGAAAACCACCCAAACAACCAAAGATAAAAAAGCTCTACAAAGAGGGGCTTGTCCATCTACCCCTCTTCGGGGGATGGCTCGGCCTCCGGAGTGCGGGAGTGGTAGAGATCCATGGCAACAATCATGGCCATATAGCCCCATAGAGGAACCGATATTTTATCCGTCTCACTAAAGTTATTCAGAAAACCATGGGCGAAGTAGGAAACCAAACCAAGGAGCATACACAATGCAGTAACCTTAACCACCGGATCCTCCACCCTACGATAGAGTTTAATTCCCGAAACCAATACCGCCACCACAACCCCCATAAAGGTCAACATGCCAAGCATCCCCGACTCCGCCAATGGTCCCAAAAATTCGCTATGAGCCGCTCCAAGATCCCCGGCATTGGTACTGATGATCGTCTTCTCTTTTGAGCGCTGAAAAGGAGCATAAACGAACTGATAAGTACCCGGCCCCCATCCCCAGAAGGGACGCTCCCGGAAAAGCCGTAAGGCACTCTGCCAACGGTTAATCCGCTCCAGGTTTGACGCATCGGAAGAGATATTGGAGATCGACTGCACATGCTCTACAAAATTCTGAGAACTATCTTGTTCATTCCTCTCTAAGGCATCAATAATCTGCCAACGGAAAGAGAAGAACAGCACAATCAGCACAACCAACGTGGCAAAAAGGTATTTGAACTTTATCTTAAATTTAAGGATCAGAAAAGCCATGAGGGATGCCACTACACTCAACCAAGCGGCACGAGAATAACTCAGAAAAATAGCCAAAGAGACTATCGCCAGGGCAATCATCGACAACCATCGGCTTGAGGGGGTAAACGCTTTACTGAAAGAAAAACCCACTAAAAAGGGAAGGAAAAAGGCGAGAATGGCGCCATAGGCCGTATGATCGTTATAAAATGGCGTCATCACCCAGTGTCCTGCTTTCTCAGAAAAGCCCAACAAGGCATGGTGATAGGTGGTATACCCTATGACGATGATAAGAGCCACCACATAGAGCCAGTTAAATCGACGGATATTGGAGAAATCACGAAACAAGTGCGTCCCCATAAAGTAAAATGGCACAATAAACCACAATTTTGCCAACAAAAACTTGAATGACACCAAGGGATACTCACTAGTCACACAAGTAAAAAACATCCATAACAGATAAATGATAATAGCAATGGACACCGGATGACGCAGCACCCTCCGATCAAAGGAGTAGTTTTTAAACAACATACGCACCAGCCCTAACCCAAGAACGGCGAGCAACAGAGGTTCCGTAGGTAACGAAACCCCCACATTCAGCGTTGTATCGCGCAAGTTGACCGCTAACGGGGTAAGAAAGACAATGAACAGAAGAACTTTATCCAAGGCAAAGAGGTACAACAAGGAGATACCCAAAAGCAACGGCACAGCCAAGGGAAGCCAGAAAAACTGTTTCATGATCAGGACCATGCAGAGGAGAATGAACAGACCACTCACCCCATAGACCCACAACAGTTTACGCTTCTCTTCCGAGATCCGATATCTTCCGTTAAAAAGGTTCATATTAGACAGGCTTCTTCAGTTCTTCTCTCAATTTATGATTTTCCACAAGGCTAATCACAAACATAGAGACGAGGAATGTGGCCACTAAAGTAACCAATACAATCAGCCAGCGAACCGGAGAACTTTTTTTGTCTGCAGGATAAGGATAAGAAACCACATTTGTATAAGAGAACTCTTTATCCAACTCCTTTTTGGCAATATCATACTCCCGAGAAATAAGGTTATACTCTTCCATCAACTTATACAGTCTCGTATTGGCGATCACAAATTCTCCACCATGTAGCTCCATATTATTTTTCAACTTATTTACCTCTTGGGTATTTATCCTGGCATTTCCTGCACCATCCACGGTACGCAGGAAACCACGTGCCATCTCGTGCGATTGTGTACCATAATCCACAATACCATAGGTTGTACGAATATCATAAAGCACACTCTCCACAGAATCAATCTCCGTCATCTTCCAGGCCATCATTCGTTCATAGGCATCCACAACCTCCCTGTATTTGGCTCGATGAATCTTACGAATTTTCTGATTATAGAGTTTAATAAGTTCATTGGCAATATCACATGCTCTCTGCGCATCATAGTCGGTCACCTCTATAGCCACCGACTCATACATGGTCTTGGATATCTTAATATTCCGACCATACTCGTACATCATGGTCGAGTAGTAATGCTTATAATTCTTATCAATTCCCCAATGTTTACCCAGATCAAAAATTTCGACAATACGATCTTTGATATCCTGAGAACCAAACCATTGAAGCATCTGCTCCGTTTCACTCTCATCGGAATAGGGCGCGATATTGGACGGATACACAATGGCTACCGACTTGAACCGGGGCTTCACAAACCGGGGACCGGAGAGAAAGGCCGAACCCACCAATGCAAGAAACAGGATAATTAACAAGTGGAACTTCCACTTATTAATCAGCTTCAGCAGATTTAGATTACTAAAATAATTCTCCATATTCTTTTGACTTTTTGATAATACCAACCGCGATCTTTGCTCTTTCGCTCCCCCGGCTTTTATCCTTAGGGATTCTACGTGCTCAACCGTTATTTTTTTCGTGGGCTCTTTGACCCGAAATGCCGAACGCCCCACGGATCCTTCCTCATCATTTGAAGCCAACGGCATCAACTCTTTTTGACGATCGTTGGATGGTGGCTGATTCTTTTTTTTGTATCGCCTGTTTGCGCCCGGCTTTTTTTTTTCTTCCCTCAACTGTCCCACATTATCCACAATAAGGATGACGAGGATGGTAAGGAAAAAAGCGCCCAGAGTCGTCACAAGGACGATAAGCCAACGCACAGGATAGGATTTCTTCTCTGCCCTAAAGGCACGACTTACCACAAATTTTTGGGGCAACACCTGTTCTGCATCGACTTTTGCTTCTTCATATTTTGCTTTGATATGACTCAACTGCTTCTTTTCATGTTCCAGTTGATCACGCAGCGAGACGTAAGGGCCTCCATAGGTGGCCAAAATTTCCAACTTTTTCTCCAAGGCTTTCACTCCGGAGTTATTTCCTTTAGCGATCTCTATGGCCAGCTGTTGATTAATCATCTCGGCCTGCGTTTCGTAATCGTGAACGCCAAAGTGACGCAATATGGTCAGCGAATCCTCCATCCGCTGCACCTCATCACGAAGCTGATAATACTCCTCCTCCACAATTTGAAGCGCTCTTCTTGCCCGGGCATGCTGCATTTCACTCTTTGTACTATCCAGCAGTTCGGCAATATCATTGGCGATCAAAGCAGCGGTATCAGCATCGTGATCCATCACCCGAATCAACACGCCCATATATTCGGTACGGCGAAACTTGATATTGCTTTCATACTCCTTTATCAACTTGGTATGGCGATATTTCTCCGTAGGCTTAATACGGTAGTGCGAGAGGAGATCATACTTCTCAATAATCCGGTCACGAATGCGATTGGACGCAAGAATCTGCAGCATTTGCTCCACCTGCTCATCCTCTCCAAATTGAAGAATATCCTGCTTTGAATCCACCCTTTCGGTAAGCAGCGCCTTGGATATGGAGTTGGATGAGGTCGGAAAAAGAATGACCGAAGAGCTAAACTTGGGGGTAATAAAGAGAGGGCAGGAGAAAAGGACAGACAAGACAAAAGCGACCCCCGTCATAATCAGTATGGGACGCCTCCACTTATACAAATAAGCCAATAGATTTAACGAACTAAAACCCCCATCCGGATGCTTATTCTGACTCATAAAAGACAGCACAGTTTTTACAGGCTCAAAAGTAGGAAATAAAGTAAAACCTCAAAACCGTATCACAAAAAATATTGCTCTTACTCCATTGATTCCTTAAATTTAAACAGTCGCAACAAGCCCCGGATATTCAACAACCGAAGTACCGCAGCCAGAAAAACAGCCATCACAAGGGTTGCCACAAACCCGTAGTACCATACGGGCACCATGCTTGAGAAGAGAAATCCCGCCCCCCACATGATCACAATAAAGAGGGTAAGGCGTATAAGATACGAGAGAGGAGGACGCAATGAAAACTTGCGTGTCACCACCACGATTTGGCTAATCACAATCAAAAACTGGGTCACAACCCCCGCATAGGCCGACCCCAAGGCATGGTAGCGAGGGATCAAGAAGAAGTTCAATGACAAGTTGATTACCATGCCTGTAGCCGCAATAATGTTCAACGCCTTCAGACTACCGTTGGCCGTCAACAGGGTGCCAAAGACGTAGGAGGTAGAGATGGCCACAAACCCGGTCATAAGAACCTTGAAGATCCCTGCAGATTCCTCAATATGGGAATTATACAAAAGATTTATCATTTCATAGTTGAAGAAAAAACAACTCACTACCACCGTCACACTGATAATGATGAGCATGGTAAATGAGAGTTTGATAAGCTCCGTAACATCTTCACGCTGCTTGATCATTCGACTGAAAAGGGGCAGTAAAAGCACCGAAAAAAGATAAGGAATCACGTTCCCGGCATCAAGAAGCCGAAAGGAGTGGGCATAAATACCTGCCTGCAAGGCTCCCATATCTTTGGGCAACAGGCGCTCCAGCATCACCGAGTCTATGCGGTTATAAAAACTCATCAACAAGGCCAACAAGGCGAAAGGCAGACTTTGCCGAAAAATTATCAAAAAGAAGGGCTTGTTCCAACGGAGACGTTGAAAAGCCGCCTTCTTAACCACGACGCCAAAGGCCACCACCGCTGTCACCAAATAAGCCACCGTCTGTGAATAGATGAACCACTCTATCTGAAAAGGCCTCTCCGTCACATGCCCCCACAACAACATCCCACAAATAAAGATCATCAGAACCCTATCCAAGACAGAGATAAAACTATCCGTTTTAAACATCAACAAACCGGAGATATTGGAACGGAGGTAGATAATAAAAGAGCGCAAAAAATGATTAAAGGCCATAAAACCAATAAACGACAAGTGCCTCGGCTTGTCGTAGCCAATGATCAATCCGGAGATCAGGACAAGCAGGAAGTAACCAAATCCCAACATCAGTTTCATGAGAATAATGCTGGAAAAATGCTTATTCAGCAATTGGCTATTTTGGGCAATGTTTCGATTATTAAAATTACTAATGCCAAAATCAAGAAAAAAGCTAAACAAGAACGTGAAGTTAAATATGGCCGAATAAAATCCATACTCTGTGGCTCCCACCGTATTCTGCACAACCCGATCAATCCCAAAGATCCAAAATGGCTTTACCAACAGGTTCAGAAAAAGCAGCAAGATCAGGTTGGTAATAAACTTTCGTTGCATAATGTACGGGCTATTCCCTTCACCGATGAATAATTCTGCAATATTCAGCATTTTTTCGGATATTTGCCACACTATTGCCTACTTTCTGCAGTGGGATTAGTGTTTTACGAAAAAAGGAAGAGAAAGATTGAAAATTGCCATTAATACCAGGTTACTCCTCAAAGATAAACTAGAAGGAATCGGTTCTTTTGAGTTTGAGACGCTTAGTCGGATCACCCGGCAACATCCGGAGCACGACTTCTACTTTATCTTTGACCGAAAATATCACCCTGATTTCATCTTTAACAGTAATGTTACCCCAGTAATTCTACCCCCACAGGCAAGACACCCAATACTCTACTATCTCTGGTTTCAGCACACCATCAGAATCTTCTTAAAACGCTTAAAACCGGATCTATTTATCTCTCCGGACGGATACCTACCTCTTCGTACGAGAACAACATGCCTGAGCGTATTTCATGATCTTAACTGGGAGCATTTCCCCAAAGATCTCCCCACAATTGATACGTGGTTCTACAAAAAAAACTTTCCTCGGTTTGCGAAAAAAGCAGATCGGTTGTGTACCGTATCGGCCTACTCCAAAAGGGATATTGTTAACCTATACAACGTAAACCCGGACAAGATCGATGTGGTCTATTCGGGCATCAATACGGCAAGAAAACCGGCCTCTGCAGCGGCCATAGCCAATATTCGAAAACAGTTCACCGGTCAAACCCCTTACTTCATCTTTGTGGGCTCACTGCACCCCCGGAAAAATTTACACAACCTTTTCCGGGCCTATGATATTTTTCGCGACAGGGAGCAACAAGAGGCACGTCTGGTCATTGTGGGACAAAAGAAATGGTGGACCAAGGAGATCGCTTCTGCCTTCAAGGAGATGACTCACCCGGAGGAGATCATCTTCACGGGACGGGTTTCCGATGAGACCCTCAATGCCCTCATTGGTGGGGCTGAAGCACTCACCTACGTGAGTAAGTTTGAAGGGTTTGGCCTCCCCATTCTGGAGGCTTTCCACAGCGGAATCCCCCTCATCACCTCCAACGTCAGTTCCATACCCGAGATTGCCGGGGATGCGGCACTCTTCGCAGACCCCTCAAGCCCCGACGCCATTGCAGACCAGATGCAAGCGATCTTTATGAACAAAACACTCCGAGAAACACTCATCGAAAAGGGATACCAGCGAAAACAACTGTTCTCATGGCAAAGAACAGCAGACCTTCTCTGGTCATCCATAGAAAAAACCATACCAAAAAGACCATAACCATGAATGTACTTCTTTTAGGTTCAGGAGGACGGGAACACACGTTAGCCTGGAAAATAGCCCAAAGCCCCCTCTTAAACCAACTCTTCATTGCTCCGGGAAATGCGGGCACCACTCTTTGCGGCCAAAATCTTCCGGTAGATCCTACCGACTTTGAGGGGGTAGCAAAGATCATCAAGGAAAAGAAGATTCAGATGGTCGTAGTGGGGCCCGAGGCGCCTCTTGTGGCAGGCCTTCACGACCACCTAATGGCCATGGAAGAGTTCCGGGATCTGATGTTCATCGGCCCTAAAAAAGCCGGCGCCATGTTAGAGGGTTCCAAAGACTTCGCCAAGGAGTTTATGGTACGAAACCATATCCCCACGGCAAAATACCAAACCTTTACCTTACAAAATATTGAAGCGGCCTATGAATACCTAACCACCCTTCGCCCACCCTTTGTGATCAAAGCCGATGGCCTTGCCGCCGGGAAAGGGGTCATCATCTGCCAAGAGTCACAAGAAGCCCTCCGGACCATTGACGAGATCCTAAAAGACAAAAAATTTGGTACTGCCGGACAGAAAGTGGTAATCGAAGAGTTCCTAAACGGTATTGAGATGTCCGTGTTCGTCCTTACCGACGGAGAGGATTACCTTCTCCTACCGGAAGCAAAAGATTACAAACGCATTGACGAAGGAGACCGTGGCCCCAACACCGGGGGAATGGGATCCGTCTCCCCGGTTCCTTTTGCCGACGCAACCCTGATGAAACGCATCAAGGAGGAGATCATCACGCCAACCATCGAAGGGCTAAAGAGCGCGCACATTCCCTACATAGGATTCATCTTCTTTGGATTGATGATCTGTGACGGAGCCCCCTACGTCATTGAGTACAACGTGAGAATGGGAGATCCCGAAACAGAATCGGTAATCCCCCGTTTTAAATCGGATCTTTTGGCAGCAATGGTGGCCTGTTCAAAGGGAGAGTTGGCCTCTTTCAATGCGGAAATTGACCCTCGTTTCGCCACCGCTGTGATGCTTGTCTCCCAAGGATATCCCGGAGCCTATGAGAAAGGAAAGCTCATTACGATGGGAACACCTCCCCCGGATGGCCTCACCTTCCATGCGGGCACAAAATTGGAACAGGGGAAAACCCTCACCGCAGGAGGAAGAGTCATGGCAATTACCGCTTTGGGGAAGACCCTCCCGGAGGCATTGAAAAAAACCTATAACCATATCCCGTCCATCCATTTCGAAGGGAAAAAATACCGCAAAGAT
Organism: Bacteroidota bacterium; assembly: GCA_002748065.1. Classification (GTDB taxonomy): domain Bacteria; phylum Bacteroidota; class Bacteroidia; order Bacteroidales; family BM520; genus BM520. Next base: position 28,357 of record PDRJ01000030.1, on the reverse strand, counting down.
ATTGGCAAGGATCTCTTGAAATAGGTAGGCCAATGATCATCAAGTTTTTTAAAAACACATACCCTCTTCAGATCGGCTTAATCTTGCTCGTCTCGCTTGTGCTTTGGATACCGGCAGGAATATGGCCTCGGGAACCCTATCTTGTAATCAACAACGCCCAACCCCTGTATAACTTGCTCATAAAGGGGCATTTTCTCACAAACTACACCATCAACACAATCCTCAGCCTCCTGTTGGTTCTGGGGGAGGCATACCTTGTAAATAAACTAGTTAACAGGTTTGACCTTATCAGCAAGACCACTTGCCTCCCGGCTTTTCTATATATCCTTGCAATGGGATTTCATCCGGAAGGACTGACCATTCATCCCACGCTTATCGCGAACCTTTTTCTTCTTCTCATCACCCACAACCTCTTCTACCTAAATGATGAACAAGGAGAACAACAAGCAGTGCTTAGCATCGGATTCTACCTGGGTATGGGCTCCCTATTCTATTTTCCCATTATCTTTCTGCTACCCATCCTATGCATTATCATCCCCACCATTAGTATCCGCATGATCAAAGATACACTCATCTTCTTTATGGGGATATTTCTACCCTATTACTTTCTTATTTTCGCCTACTTTCTTCTGGACAAACTGCCCGCAATACCCACCTACTACACCCCACTCCTTCACACCCTCTTCTCCGGATTCTCAGGACACCGAGCCCTTGACTATGTTGCGGCAGCTTTCATCACCGTCATATTCTTGCTCAGTATACTAAAAACCACCCGTTCTCTCTTCGAAACTGTCATAAAAACCAGAAGAAAAATCATCTTTCTATTGCTTCTTACGCTTGGACTTACGGCAGGGCTAGGACTTAGCTCTCACCCCTTTTCCGATGGCATCATGATCTTCTTCCCCATTACAATTCCCATCATCGGAAGCGCCTTAACGAATGTAAAAAGCAGCCTATTAGCCGATTTTATGTTACTATTCTTTGTCGCTTTTCTCATCATCTATAGAGTCTTTTAACATGCTTCAACTCTACCTTAACCCTACCCTTATTGAAGTTGGTTGCGATGAGGCCGGACGAGGTGCCATGGCCGGCCCTGTCGCTGCTGCAGCGGTAATTCTTGACCCTCACAAACCCATCGCAGGACTCAACGACAGTAAGAAGCTCTCTCCAAAGAGAAGAGAAGCCTTAGCGCAAGAGATCAAAGAGAAGGCAACGGCCTGGGCTGTAGCAATGATTCCCCCCGAGAAGATTGATGAGATCAATATCCTCAATGCAGCCATCCTTGCCATGCATAAAGCACTGGATCAACTCCCCCCTACGTTCCAACACATTCTCGTGGATGGCAACAGGTTCCACCCCTACCCAAATATTCCTCATACGTGTATTGTCAAAGGAGATACCAAATTTCAATCCATTGCGGCAGCAAGCATCTTAGCAAAAACCGCACGCGATGCCCAAATGTGTCGACTAAAAGAAGCATATCCGCAATACGGTTGGGAAAACAATAAGGGTTATGCCACCCAGGCACATATCGCCGCCATGAAGAAACACGGCCAATCCCCCTGGCATCGAAAAACATTCCGACTACACCAACAGCTCCGCATCCCCTTTTAGCCCCATAAAGAGGGAACACTCCTCTATGGATGATTTACGCTCAACAATATTTCCGGTATAAAAGTTACGGATTTCTAATAATGCCCACTTATTCTACGATTCTTTTCTTACCTTTGAGAAAGGAAAACACCCTGAACATGAAGAAAGCGTCCAGATCCATCGGAAGAGTATCCCTCCTTCTCATTGCGGTTACCTTAATCCTATTTATCTACCTAAGAAACAGACAGAAACACTCATTTATCAACCCACAATCTCTCACCGGAGAGTTCCCCTCTGTCATCGCCTCCGATGCCCCCCTGGATTTTCTTCAAGCCTTAAAAAAATACGAACCGATCCCAAACATTCTTCCAACCCATAAAATCACATCCACCCAAAAACTGATCAGCAAGATCCATGACCACAAGATCCCGATCACACAGGTTATATGGTTATATGACCCACACGACAAGAAATTTGCTTTTCTCATCAATACCCCTAAAGACCCAATCCCTGCCCTGGCTCCCTATAAAAGCACAGACACGCCTCATTGGCATACCGAATGGCTAAAAGAGGGACTACTATGCGCCGAAGATAACGAACTATTGCCCCTATTTAAACAACGTATTCAAAGAGATCTCACCTACCAAGGGAAAAAGGATCACCATAAAGAGGGCCACACGGTATCAATATCCGACTCTCTGTTGGGTATTCCCGCCCTTCATAAGGCCTCAACCATAATCTTTGACCTCTACGAGTACCGTCACAAACTCTACCTAAATGGACTTGGAGACCTCTCCTCCGCCCAAAAACCCGAAATCCCTGTCTCCGGAGGATTTTCCTCTCCTATTCCACTCCAGGGAAACTCCCGCGCCAACCTCCGCTACCACGAAAAAGCCCCCATCATAAGCATCGAACTGAGTCACTCCTCTACAACGACTCCCCCACCCTCCTCTCCCTCAACCTCTTCTCCCCCCAAAGAAGAAGAGAAAGAGCTCTTTGCCGTGTTGGAGGCTCCCATCAAAAGAGGTCCCTTCCTTGTGGAGAGCCCCCAAACAAACACCCAAAACCTCATCGCCTTTGACCTTCACAACAACATGTACTATTTCAACGAAAAAGGAGAACTTCTCTGGAAAAAAGAGTTTGACGACCCAATAACAGGGAGCCTTTTTCAAGTTGCCCCCGACAACAGTGGAAAACAGTACTTCTTGTGGAATTCCAGGGAGAATATACACCTGATTGACCATGAGGGTCGGGAGAAAGAGGGTTATCCCTTCCCTCTTCCGGGAAAAGCACGAAAAGAGGTCTCTCTGATCCAAGAAAGGGGAGGGAAATCAGCTCATATTCTCTACCTTGACACAGCGGGGAACCTCACAAAGGTCACACTCTCTCCGGCTATCGCTCCCCACTGGCACCAAACGAACATCTCTTTTCCCGTATCAACCCCCATCACATACCTTGAAGAAAAACAACACCAATACAGTATCGTTGCGGGAGACAATGGGGAAGTCCTCATCATAAAACCGACGGGGAAAGTTCATATCACCATAAAAAAATCGTTTAAAAACAACGTACTATCAGACTTCTATATCAACAAAACCAACAACAAAGGAATGCTGATGACCACCAGTCATGACGGAACGCTCACCTACCTGTCAAATAGAGGCAAGATACGTACCACCAACTTTGGCTCCTTTTCCGAACAACACTTCTTTTTCTACGTTGATTTTGACAACGATGGCCATCATGATTTCCTCTATATTGATCAAGGAGAGATCACGGTTTACAACCGATTTAAGAAAACGATTTTCACCCATACACTCGCATATGACGTACAACAAAAACCCCGGATATTAACCATCAACCAGGAGTCAGTACTGGGTATCGTTGATGACACTCAATTCATGCTGTTCCTCTATACCAGGGAGGGGAAGAAAGATATCGCTATTCCTTGCGAAGGCCACTTTGAGTACAGTCCCACCTCCCTCTCCATTTATACCGCCTTAGGAAAGAAAATATACCGAAAAACCCTGTCAAACGCATAAATATGATTGCCTGCAAACCCCAAATACTCATTATTGACCATACATCGGAAATCGTTCTCACACTCAAGGATACACTCAAAGAAAAGAGAGCTGAAACTTTCATCAGTACAAGTCAACAAGAAGCTTTAAAACAAATAAGAGAAAGGACCTTTTGCTTCATCATCATTGACCTTGAGACACCGGGAGTCAACTATAACAATCTCACGAAAGCGATTCTTGAGAACCCAAACTACCATCAACCTCCTCCCACCCTCCTCCTATGCAATGAGGAAGAGAGAGAGAAACTCTGCTCGGATAACTCTTATACAAGAACGGTGGATCTTCTTACAAAGCCCTTTCATCCCCATCTATTAATCAATAAAATCTCCATCTTTCTCGACCTCACCCACCAACAATACGAGATAGAGAGCCAGTCGGAAAAACTTGATGCGCTACTGCGAGAACAGATGATTGCCCAAAAAACCATCGAAGAACAACTGAAATTAGAGCGCGCCTACTCTACCATCTCCTCAGGCTTTGTGGGGCATTACAAAATTGATGAATCCATCCATCAGGCCATGATTACCATCAGCAATCTCATCGAAGCTTCCGGAGCAATCATGTACAACCTAAACCCCATAAAAAACACCTTTGAACAACAAATTGTATGGAAAAAAAAGGGGAACCAATCCATTGAGGAATTCATCAGCGTAACATTCGCCAAAGACATTGAAACCTCCCGGGAAAAACTGGAAAAAAAGATGTTAATAAAAAATGCAGCCAAAGTTCTCGCACCCACCATTGACTACCTGATGATCCCCATTCATGTTTTCGACAACTTACAAGTAATCCTTATCTTCTATAACCGAAATTATCCGCTAAACCTTACCGATAAACATAAACGACTAACAATATTTATCGACCTTATATCAAGCGCTTTAGAGCGCTTTGAAGTCCACAACAAACTAAGACAGACCGAGCGTATTGCTAGCATTGGAGAGATTGCCACGGGGATGGCCCACGAACTCAGCCAACCACTAAATATCATCTCATGGAGTCTTGACAACATCCTTCTTACCATCAACTCCGGAAATGTTTCCCAGGAATACTTAGATAAAAAAACAAAAAGGATTCATGAAAGCATCCAGCGTACAAGAACAATCATTGACCATGTAAGAACCTTTGCCAGAGACCAAAACAGCACCTTATCGGATCCATTTCAAATCAATGAGTCCATCACAAATGCACTAAACCTAGTAACAGAACAATATACGAACCACGGCATTCAAATTGAAAAAATACTAGATAGCACACTTCCCCCTGCCACAGGAAACACCTACCGATTCGAAGAGGTTATCCTAAACCTACTCTCCAATGCCAGTCACGCCATTGAGAGCAAACGAGCAATTAAAAAAGAGGATTATCAGGGAAAAATAGAGATCCGAACCTACTCCTCCAAAGACCACCTTTTTGTCGAAGTGAATGACAATGGATGCGGAATCCCCAAACATATCCAAGGAAAGGTGATCCAGCCATTCTTCACCACCAAAGAGGAGGGAAAAGGAACCGGTATTGGCCTTGCTATCGTCTTTGGAATTATAAAAGATATGAACGGATCACTGGACATCTCCAGCAAAGAGCACTCGGGAACCAAAATTAAAATCGCTATCCCCAACCCCAAAGCACAAGCACACTCATGACAACGAAAGATAATACCATGACGGTACTCATCCTCGATGATGAGAAAAGTTTTACGGAGGAGTTACAAGAGTATCTTGAACTAAAAAACTTCCGGGTCTTTACCGCACACACCCCTCAAGAAGGGTTTCAAATTCTCCATCAAAAAGAGGTTGACCTCATGATTCTGGATGTCAGACTTCCCGAGATGAATGGGATAGAGGTCCTCAAAAGAGTAAAAGAGTCTCATCCGAACATTGAGGTGATCATTGTAAGTGGCCATGGAGACATGGATACCGTGATCTCAGCACTAAGAAGCGGAGCCACAGACTACCTTACCAAACCATTCCGTCACCTCGACATCCAAATTGCCATTGAAAGAACCCAGAAATACCTTAATCTTCTGTATAAATACAAGGAAGAAAAAAGCAAAAACTCTCTTATATCCGACGACCTAACACAACGAATCCAAAGAGGCTTCATCGGGCAGAGCAAGCAGATCAAAAAGGTAGTCAATCTAGCACTCAAAGCGGCCGAATACCCCTTCACCAACGTGTTAATTACCGGAGAGAGTGGCACTGGAAAAGAAAACATCGCACGTATCATTCATCACAATTCGCCCAATAAAGAGAATGCATTTATCGCTGTAAACAGTTCTGCCGTACCGGAAACACTGCTTGAAAGTGAGTTTTTTGGCCATAAAAAGGGTTCCTTCACCGGCGCTATTTCCCATAAAAAGGGATTCTTTGAAGCGGCCAATAACGGCACCCTATTCCTTGACGAAATTGCCGATATGCCCATCAATCTGCAAGCAAAGCTCTTACGAGCCCTGGAAGAGAAAAAGATCACCCGAATCGGCGAGTCGGAAGAGATCCGGGTAGACCTGCGAATCATCTCGGCAACCAACCATCTTATCCCAAAACTGGTGGAACAAAACAGGTTCAGATTAGACCTCTTACACCGCCTTAATACCATTGAGATTCACATTCCGCCATTACGGAATAGAAAAGAGGATATCCCACTCCTTCTGGAGGCCTTTATCAAGGAGTTCTCCCACAAAATGAAGAAACCAGCTCCCAGCTTCAACCAAGCACTGATAAACCACCTAACCGCATACAATTTCCCTGGCAACATCCGCGAACTACGAAATATGGTAGAACGAAGCCTTATTTTTCAACGCAATAATCGTCTTACCATTGATGATTTTCCATTGAAAGACAACGCACCCCTCCAAAAACAAGAAGAGGAAACTTTAAATCTTGAAAACAACGAAAAAAAACTGATTATAAAAGCATTGGAGCAGTGTAACTATCACCAGAAAGAGGCCTCTATGCTGTTGGGTATCTCCCGAGACGCCCTTATCCGAAGAATGAAAAAATATCATATCCAGATTCAAAAGGCAATGTAACCTTTTTTACCCCATGGGGCTTTTAACGAAGACGCAGCACCGTACCCGGCACAACGGAGGCACCACGCTCCAAACCATTAATGCGCTGCAACGATTTTAAGCGGATCCCATAGAACTGGGAGATGGAACGCAACGACTCTCCCTCAAGGACCTCGTGCTCCAGCGCAAAAGACTTTCTCTTCTTGCGTTGCAAATAGACCATCTCCCCTGGTTGAAGCACATCCGTCTTCTTCAACTCATTGTACTTATAGATCTGAAAAGAGTAGAGCACAAACTCCTCTGCCACCGAAAAGAACGTATCACCAGCCTCCGCGAAGATAAACAAGACCCCATTATTGGTATAGACAGGGCGCCGCCTATCACTATATTTCACCACCTGATAATCCGCTTTGTCCGGCAATAGTCTATGCCCCGCAGAAGAGGACGCCGCCTCAGCAGCAACGGCCACCTCATCTTGTACAGCCGTAACTTCCTCCTCAGTGGATTCGGGCTCCGATGCCACCTCTTCTGTTCCGGGAAGCATTTTATCATAGGCATCCAGCCCCGTCTCCTCAATGATACGAATCAACATGTTAGCATACTCGGGATTGGTGGCATAACCAGCTTTTTTCAACCCCCTTGCCCACCGTTTATAGTCATCTTTCTTATACGAAAACAGAAAAGCATAACGATCACGGGTTGTAAGAAAAAGGGAGTGGTCTTCGTAAGAATCTTCCGGCGTTTCATATTTTCGGAAACACTCGTTAGGCGCATCATCATCCATATAGTAGGCCTCACCCGTCCACTCCTTATGACACTTTATACCAAAGTGGTTATAGGCCTCCACCGCCAATTCACTCTTACCACACCCCGACTCCAGAATCCCCTGTGCTAAGGTGATGGAGGCCGGAATGCCATGCTCATGCATCTTTTTTACAGCTATCTTATAATACTTCTGGGCATAGTCATAACGCTCCTGCATCTTCGCATCCTGTCCAAAGGCCTGCTGTATCAGAAGAAAAATGGCAAGAATCACATATCCCTGTTTCATCGTATTTCCATTAAATTAATAGTACGGTAAAGTAAAACAACAATTTCCACACAAACAAACGGATTCTCAAAAAGCATTACCTTTGCCCCACAATATGGAGATCCTTCAACAATATTTTCCCAACCTAACCGACCGGCAACATGCGGCATTCATCATGCTACACGAGCATATTAAGGCCTGGAATCAAAAGATCAACCTGATCTCCCGAAAAGATACGGATGCCATCATGACCAACCACATTCTGCATAGCCTCGCCATTGCCAAATACATCACCTTTGCGCCGGGGTCAACTATCTTGGATGTGGGTACCGGCGGAGGGTTCCCCGGCCTTCCCCTGGCCATCCTCTTTCCGGAAGTGCAATTCAAACTTGTAGATTCCATCGGCAAAAAGATCCATGTGGTCAATGCCTTTATTGAGAAGTGCCCATTGAAAAATGCTTCGGCGGAGCAAATCCGGGCTGAACAGGTCACGGGAAAATTTGACTTTGTGGTCTCTCGGGCCGTAGCCGCACTGCCCAAACTGATGGCGTGGAGCAGAAAGTCCATCGCCACCACCCAGCGTAATGACCTCAAGAATGGGATGATTCTTTTAAAGGGGGGAGATCTCTCTACTGAGTTTAAAGGAGTAAAAGCCCCCATTATGGAAGAAGCGATCCACCAATGGTTTCAAGAACCCTTTTTTGAGACCAAGAAGCTCATTTACATTCCTCTCCAATAACCTGCACCTCTCTCTCAAGGGCAATGCCAAAGCGTTGCTTCACATTCTGCCGAATCTCTTCGGAAAGGGCATAAATCTCTTTTCCCGTAGCTTCCCCATAGTTTACCAACACCAACGCCTGTTGGGGATAAACCCCCGCATCACCGCTTCGGTAGCCTTTCCAACCGGCTTTCTCAATAAGCCATCCGGCAGCCAACTTTACCCCTCCTTGGGGCAGAGGATAACCGGGGATAGAGGGGTAACGCATTTGCAAGGAACGATAAGTCTCCTCCGAAACCTCCGGGTTCTTAAAGAAACTCCCGGCACTCCCCAGCACCTCAACATCCGGCAACTTCGCCGCCCGAATGGCACGAATCACCGAGGCAACCTGGCCAATATCCGGATGCGTAAGACCTCTCTCCGCCAACTCCCTGGAAAGAGAACCATAGGACAAATTCACCACAGGGGCTTTACGCAAACGAAAGAAGACCCTTTTGATCAAGTATTTATCCGGATAAGATGTCTTAAAAAGCGAGCGACGGTAACCAAAGGCACAATCAGCATTATACAAAAGATGACTCCCTTTACCCCGCAGAGAAACTACCGCAACCTTCTCAACAACATCCTTCACCTCAACGCCATAGGCCCCAATATTCTGCACCACCGCACTCCCTACCAGCCCCGGAATCATCGTCAGGTTTTCAATGCCCCCATACCCTCTCTCCAGGCAGTAGTTTACCAAGGTCTCCCACTCAACCCCGGCCGCCACCGATAGCAACACGGTGTCACGATCCTCTTCCGCCACCTCAATACCTTGCGTAACCACCTTTACCACGGTACCGGGATAGTCATGACAAAACAACAAATTGCTCCCCCCGCCCATCACCAGGAAAGGAGCAGGCAACGAACCCAGCACCAAGGGCAGATCATCAAAATCCTGCTCCTCCTCCACAAGCAGCATCGCTCTTACGACGGCACGAACCCGGAAAGTATTCCACGCCCGAATATCTACATTTTCCAACTGTTTCATAGGATACCGCCACAAAAGTAAGCATTAAGCGGCATTTTTCAGCGGATAGAGCCCTTCAACACAAGTTACCCCCTCGATTTCGCGCCCTCATTTCTATTCCATACCTTTGTGTTCAATCCAAAAGAAGATACAGTGAAAAGAGCGATTGTCTGCGTAACCAATGACCTTGCCACGGATCAACGTGTACACAAGACCTGTATAGCTCTCCAAAAGAGCGGTTTCCAGGTATTGGAGGTTGGTCGGTTGCTTCCCGATAGCCTCCCCTTGGAGCGCCCCTATACAACGCGACGCATGCGCCTGCTCTTCAGGAAAAGTGCCCTCTTCTACGCCGAATATAACATTCGCCTGCTCCTCTTCCTCCTCTTTCATAGGGCCGACCTCATTGTTGCCAACGACTTGGACACCCTTTCAGCCGCATGGATGGCAAAAAAGATCAAAGGATGTAACCTTATCTATGACTCCCACGAGTACTATACGGAGACCCCCGAGCTTGTGCATCGAAAATTTGTGAAAAGCGTATGGCAGGGGATTGAAAAGCGCATTTTTCCAAAGATCACTGATGTTATCACTGTCAACAAAAGCATTGCCGAACGCTACCAAAAGACGTATGGCGTAACGCTGCATGTGGTAAGAAACATCCCCATGCAAAGCACCAGCCCCATATCGGCCACCAGGGAGACGCTGGGCATTCCCCAAACGAAGAAGATGATTCTTCTGCAAGGAGCAGGCATCAACATTCAGCGGGGTGCCGAAGAGGCGGTAGAGGCCATGCAATACGTGGAGAATGCGGTGCTCTACCTCATTGGCGGAGGCGACGTCTTTCCCCTGTTGAAAGAGATCATAAAACGCCACCATCTCCAAGACAAAGTCTTCATCCTCCCCAAACAACCGCCGGAAATCCTGCGACAATATACCCTACAGGCCGACCTGGGAATCACCATGGATAAAGACACCAACCTCAACTACCGTTACAGCCTCCCCAACAAACTCTTCGACTATATACATGCCCACGTACCCATCGTCGCCTCCCGCCTCCCGGAGATTGAGCACATCATTGAGCAGTATGATATCGGCACCTTTATCCCCGACCACGATCCCGTACACATCGCACATACCCTCAACGAAGCCCTCACCAACGAAGCGGTGTACCAACGCTGGAAGAAAAACTTACCACACGCCGCCGCCCAACTAAATTGGCAAAACGAAGAGAAGACCTTATTACGTATATTTGCCCAATATGAGTGACCACCACATACATGTAATCGCCTTTACCATCCCCTATCCGCCCAATTATGGAGGGGTTATCGACGTCTATTACAAGTTGGTTGCCCTACATCGTGCAGGGGTAAAAATCCACCTCCACTGCTATCAGTACGACCGGGATCCCGCCCCGGAACTTCAGGAGATCTGCCACGAAGTCCACTACTACCCCCGAAAAACCGGCATGGCCTCCGCCCGAAGCCTCACCCCCTACATTGTGCAGAGCCGACAGGAAGAGACGCTCATTGCCAGGCTCCAGAAAGACAAAGCCCCCATCCTCTTTGAAGGCTTACACTCCTGCTTCTATATCGACGATGAACGCCTGAAAGGAAGAGACAAAATCTATCGGGAAAGCAACATCGAACACCGCTACTACTACCATCTCTTCAAGGCGGAACCTACCATGAGAAAAAGGCTCTACTTCCTCACCGAAGCCATGAAGCTCAAAATCTTTGAAAATAAATTACAACATGCCTCCTTGATGCTGGTGGTGAGCGAAGAGGATAGAAAGTACCTCAAAAAAAGATTTCCCCAGAAAAGGGTCATCCATCTCCCCAGCTTCCATGCAAACGAGTCCTTTAAAGGCCGGGAGGGCCTGGGGAGATACGTCTTATACCATGGGAACCTCTCCGTTGCGGAAAACAGCAAAGTGGCCACCTACATCGCCACACACATTGCCCCGGACGCGGCGATGCCCATCATACTGGCCGGACTAAACCCCAACGAGAAAGTCCGCTCCGCCATCGCAAAAAGCAACAATAGCATCCTCGTGGCCAACCCCTCAGAAGAGGAACTGAACCGGCTCGTGGCCAATGCACATAGCCATCTCATGCTCACCTTTCAAGCAACAGGACTTAAACTCAAGCTCCTCAACACCCTCTACCAAGGCAGACACATCATCGCCAACAGTGCCATGTGCAGCGGTACAAACATCCATCAGGTGGTACATCTCGCAGAAAACAAGGAGGAGGTCATCAACACCATAAACCGACTGAAAAACATCCCCTTTACCCCGGAAGAGCGCAAAAAAAGAGAAGAGACCCTAAACGACTTCTACACCAATACCGCCAACGCCCGAAAGCTTATGGAACTAATAGGTGTTTGCCCGTAACGTATTCTCAAAACAACACGGCCTCGGAGCTATTCACCCTTCCGTTCTCACACTTAAGGATGTAGGAGGGGAATTTTCGGAAAAGACCTCCCTGTTTCAATACGGAGAAGCCCCATAGCAAATTTAAGGCTACGTTGTAAAAATTTTTAGTTACTTTGTATGATGAGATATATTCAAGATGACCAAAGATTTGTGATTTACAACACCTCTTTGCCGTTTTTTTATCTATACCAGAATACATAAAATGATGTTTCTACAGGTCGAACATATTGCGAAGAATTTCGGAGCACACCGAATAATGTTCAGTTATGAGTATTGAATTGTGAGTTACTTCCTACCTCAACTAAAAATCAATAATTAAAAATGTAGTTATGGGAGTGTTGGTAAAATATAATAGTTTGATAGAACAAATTGGTGCTTTGGTAAAAAGCAATCAAAAACATTTGACACATACTATTAATACAACGGTTACCATTACTTACTGGCAAATAGGAAAATATATTGTAGAGTTTGAGCAAAACGGCAAAGAACGGGCTGAATATGGAACTTCTCTACTTAAAAATCTATCAAAAGATTTAACGGAGCAATTAGGCAAGGGATACTCGTATCGTAATTTAAGGCTTTTTCGTCAATTTTATTTAACATTCCCCATGATGCAGTCACTGATTTCGCCATCGGAAAATAGTGATGTAGAGATTTGGCAATCGGTGATTGCCAAATCTCATAATAACTTTTGGCATACCCTGTCTGCCAAATCTAAAATTGCTGTAAAAAAAGCTTTATTGCAATGTTCCTGGACACACTTTGTTCGATTATTAAGCATTAAAAATGATGATGAACGCTATTTTTATTTACTGGAAACCACTGAAAATAATTGGTCTGTTCGTGAATTAAATCGACAAATAGATAAAGCTGTGTTTGAACGAACTGTTTTAAGTAAGGGAAAAATAGTATTACCCAATCATCAGAATAAGGAGTTACAACCTACAGACATTCTGAAAGACCCCTATATTTTAGATTTTTTAGGCCTGGAAGAAGATAGTAAATACTCTGAGAGTGAATTAGAAACGGCGATCATCGATAATCTAGAAAAATTTATACTTGAATTAGGTAAAGGATTTTCATTTGTAGCTCGTCAGTACAGAATATCTGCCGGAGCTGACCATTTTTATATTGACTTGGTATTTTATAATCGATTATTACAATCACACGTTTTAATTGATCTAAAAATTGGCAAGTTAAAACATCAAGATATTGGACAAATGCAAATGTATATCAATTACTTTGATAGAGAAATTAAAATGGATAGAGAGAATCCGACGATAGGTATTATTTTGTGTAAGGAGAAAAATGATTTTGTGGTGAAGTATAGCCTCTCTGAAGATAATAATCAAATTTACCCCAAAGAATACCTGTTATATTTACCTAATAAAGAGGAATTAAAGCAGCTGTTAAATAGAGTCTGTCTATAAAGTCCGACTTCTTCGTTATGCTTGGCTTCCAAATGGTCATTTACCCTAGTAAACTCACATTTCTCAGCCTTCGCAAGCCTCGAATTCGAACTTTCTATACAGCCTCTTCTCAAAACGCTGACTTTATGGACAAACACCAAATAGTGTCTGCCCGTAACGTATTCTCAAAACAACACGGCCTCGGAGCTATTCACCCTTCCGTTCTCACACTTAAGGATGTAGGAGGGGAATTTTCGGAAAAGACTGTAGTTATGAGTAGCCATCAATACGGCCGTTCCCTTTTTACTGATCTCAAAAAGCAGGTTCATAATGCCATGGGTGGTCTCCGGATCCAGGTTTCCGGTGGGCTCATCCGCGAGGATAAGCTCAGGTTCATTCAGCAGGGCACGGGCAATGGCCACCCGCTGCTGCTCGCCTCCCGAGAGTTCATAGGGCATCTTGTACCCTTTGGTCCTAAGTCCTACCCTCTCCAGCACCTCATCCATCCGATCCTCCATTTTCTGCTTATCTTTCCACCCTGTGGCCTTCAATACAAACCGGAGGTTCTCATTCACACTGCGGTCGAGAAGAAGCTGAAAATCTTGAAAAACAATCCCCAGTTTCCGCCTCAAATAAGGGATCTCCCTTGCCGATAACTTCCGTAAGTCATAGCCCGCCACATTGGCCTCCCCCTCCCGGACGGAGATCTCCCCATAGAGGGATTGTAACAGTGTACTCTTTCCCGTGCCCGTCTTTCCCACCAAGTAGACAAACCGCCCCTTCTCAAGGGCAAAGCTAACCTCACTAAGCACTAACATCTCACGTTGATACAGGTGAACCCCTTTTAATTCAATCACATTTTTCGTCTCCATCTCCGGTACTTTAGGGGGTAAAATTACAAAATAGCCCATAAACATCGGAGAGAATCGGTATATTTGTAAACAAAATGTATAAAAATTGATTTCTATGAAAAGAAAGATGCTACTAATCAGTAATTCAACGAATTACGGAGAAGAATATTTAGGATGGCCCCGCACTCATATCAAAGAGTTCCTCCAGTCAACCGAGGCCAAAGAGGTTCTTTTTATCCCCCACGCAGGGGTAAACCTAAGCACAGAGAGTATTCATGCATCCTATGATGTCTATGAAAAGAGAGTGGCAGCAGTCTATGAATCATTGGGTTACAAGCTACGGTCCATCCATACCTTCGATGATCCCATCGCCGCAGTGGAACAGGCAGAGGCCATTGCCGTGGGTGGGGGAAACACCTTCCACCTTGTGTATATGATGCATAAAACGGCGATCATGGAACCCATACGCAAACGGGTCTTAGAGGGAATGCCCTATATGGGATGGAGTGCCGGAAGCAACGTGGCATGCCCCTCCCTTCGCACGACCAACGATATGCCCATTATTGAGCCCGCAAGTTTCAACGGCCTCAACCTGATCCCCTTCCAGATTAATCCCCACTACTTAGATGCCAACCCGGAGGGCCACGGCGGAGAGACCCGCGAACAACGCATACTTGAATTTACTACAGTAAACAGAGATCTCTACGTAGTAGGACTGAGAGAAGCCTGCCTGCTGCATATCGAGAATAATCAGTTGAAGCTTGTGGGATCAAGACCGCTACGAATCTTCAAGTATGGTCAGGATATTGTCGAGTTAGACGGGAATAGCGACCTGCAATTTCTCATGTAATTCCCGTAAAAGGTAAGAAATTAACCATTCTCTTACAGCGACATAGCGTCTGTCCATAACGTTAGCATTTTGAGAAGAGACTGTATAGAAAGTTCGAACTCGAGGCCTGCGAAAGCTGAAATAGGGGCGTTTATTGAGGTAAATGCCCCTTTGCAAGACAAGCATCACAAAGAAGCCAAATGTCATAGACAGACGCGACATAAGGATTAACGAAAAGGCAAAAAAGAAGGCACCTATGAAAAGGTGCCTTTTTTTATAACATGCTATCGGTTAACAAGAGAAGAAGAGACTACTCAATGGTACTCCTCAAAACGGCTCCACTCTCGGGATCAAGCTCAATGTGAGGTTTGCCCCCAACAGCGGGTAACTTTCTCAAAGAACCAAACTGCGCAACGGGGAAAAGGCCTCCGCCCAAAAGGCGATCCTTCCATTTCACCGCAACCTTGGCCGTGGCGGGGAGGCGGTAGGTCACCCCTTTAGCACTCCCTGCGGCATCAACATGATCCGACTCTGTGGAGAAAACCATCTCAACGGGGGAGGCCCCGGAGCCGGAGGGATCAATACCTGAACGTGCCGAAAAGCCACACACAGAGACCTTACCATTTTTCTCCTCGGAAGAGGGAATCACCACAAAAGAGAAAGTTCGTTGCTGGGCCATTTTATGCCCTCGAAACAGGGCGATATAATCCCGCTCCATGGATCGGAATTGCTGATCCATATATTGCAGTGTCCCCTCAGAGTAGGCCACTTCCTGATACCCCGACAGCAGATTCATCCTGTCCTGACGCAGCTTTAAGATCCGCTCTACGATATCGCGAGCCTTATCCTCTTCCGAACGCTCCACCAACCGCTTTTTGTAACTCACATCCCTAATGGTGGCCGTGTCATAGGTGATCAATTGCACAATGGTATCCACCTCCGTCACCTCATTGGGTGCCGCAAGAGAGAGTTCATAATCAGGTTTTTCCACATCCCATACAGGAACAGAGAAGGCATAAGAACCGGCCACATCCGACCTGTTTCCGGAAGAATTGATCCCAGCCAGGGTACCATTCCCATACAAAGCGACCTCACTAAACAACGGGTCACGCGAGTTGCGATCGCCGAAGTAGGCCACCATGGAAAGGGTATGGGCATCCGAAACAGCCAAGGTATGAATAGAGATCCCCAAAATCCGATAATCAACGCCATCCTGTTGTATGGGGTTCTTTATCCCTAAGAGGGAATGCGCATAATTTGCCAAAGGCCCTCGAAAAGAATCGGTGCGCTCCACCGTGATATCTACCACAAAGGCAGTGGCAGGAAGCGTATAGGCAATACCATTGGCCTCTCCCGAAACAATCTTTTTCTGTTGCCCCAACGATGAAAGGGCGAATAAAAAGGTCAGGCACAAAAAAACTACTCTCTTTTCCATAAGTTCCATATTACGGGGTAAAGATACAGATATTCTCAAAAATCACACCTTCACAGATACTCCTTTTCTTCGGATAAGCCACAACCCCACAAAAGAGAGAAGACCGTTGAGGATCAACAACTCAAAACCAAACTGATAACCGTTGAACCAAGTTTGAGAGTTCACCGACAAGAGATAACAAAGCAACGGAGAGAGCAGGGCCACCAAAGGCACCCACGAATCATGAAGAGAGTATTTGGTAAACAAACCAAAGGCAAACATCCCTAACAAGGGCCCATAGGTATAGCCGGCAACGGTAAAGAGTTTGGAGATCACCGAAGCATCATTAATGGCATGAAAGAGGGTAATTACACACAAAAGAAGCACCCCTACGCCCAAATGAACCCATTTCCGCACACGAATAGCCCGCTCCTCCGAGAGATCCTTCCGCGTCTCAAAATTCAAAAAGTCCACACAAAATGCCGTGGTCATGGAGGTTAACGCACTATCGGCAGAGCTATAGGCCGCTGAGATCAATCCGGTGATAAACACAATGCCTGCAAACCCTCCCAAATGGTTCAACGCAACCAGGGGAAACAGGTTATCCGTGGCATCCGGCAGGTTCACCCCCCGGCTACGCATAAAAAGAATCAGAAAGCCCCCCAACAGAAGAAACAAGAAGTTCACAGGCACAAGTGATGCACTCATCCAATAAACATTCTTCTTTGCCTCCCCAAGGTTACGACAAGTAAGGTTCTTCTGCATCATATCCTGATCCAAACCGGTCATTACAATGGTAATAAAGATTCCGCTAAGAAACTGTTTGAGATAAAACCGCTTATCATTAAGGTCGGTAAAAAGCATCTGCGAAAACTTTGTCTCCAACACTTGTTTGGACAAGTCAAAAAAGCTCTCCCCCATCTCACGGGTAATCAGAAAAAGTGTTGCCACCAATGCGGCAAGCATAAAGGTAGTCTGAAGCGTATCCGTCCACACGATGGTCTTTATTCCTCCACGAAAAGTATAGAGAAGGATCAACAGCATGAAGAAGGCTGCCGTCAACACAAAAGGAACATGCCACTGACTAAAGACAAAGACATGCAACACATTAATCACCAAGTACATCCGAAAAGAGGCTCCGGTTACTCGGGAGAGCATAAAGAAGAAGGAACCCGTCTTATGGGATGCCACCCCAAAGCGCTGCCCCAAATAAGCGTAGATGGAGGTCAACCTCAATCGATAATAGACCGGCATTAGCACATGGGCAATCACCAAATAACCAATAAGATAACCAAATACGATCATCATATAGCTAAAGGAGGTATTCACCACATCTCCGGGAACAGAGATAAAGGTAACCCCGGACAAGGAAGCACCAATCATCCCATAAGCCACAAGGAACCATGGGGAGCGATGATTTGCCGAAAAAAAGGCCTCATTGGAAAAAGAGCCACGGGTGGTGCGCCATGAGATAAAAAATAGCAGTCCGGTATAGACGATAAAAGTGAGAAAGATATGAATGGGAGTCATAGCAAAGAGAGACTTAACGTTGCTGAATATAGGTTGCCAGGGCAGACAGGGAGGGGAATTTCAAGGCATAAAATCCGCTACAGTCCTGATCTCGTAGTGGTTCTGTCTCGATAAAGAGGGGCACCATCCCCAGATCCCGGGCAAAAATCAGGTCACTCAACGAATCCCCGGCCATGACACTTCGACGAAAATCCACCTCGGGATAGGTACGCTTCGCTTGCAAGGCCATACCCGGAGAGGGCTTACGACAAATGGCCTTTTCCGTAGCCAACGCCGGACAGTAATAGATCCCATCCACCCGGCCACCACGAAGAAGAACCTGCTCCTTCAAATGGGCATGAATCCGATCCACATCCGCCGAAGTCATCACCCCTTTTCCAACCCCCTGCTGATTAGAAACAATAAAGATCCGCGCGAAAAAAGAAGCAAAGAAGACCAAGGCATCCAAAGCTCCCGGCAACAGTTCAAACTCTTCTAGGGAACGAACATACCCCCCGGGAATGCGACGATTAATCACCCCATCCCGGTCCAAAAACAGGGTCCACGCTCCACTCGGTTTATCGCTGAAGAAATTCATGTTGTGCCCTTTGATAATCTTCGGGAATGCCAATATCAATAAAATAACCGTTACTCACGATACCCGCCATGGAGAGAGGACGGTCGTCAGGCATAAAGAAAGTCTTCTCCACAGAAAATTTACCCTCCGGGGCATTGCCAAGAAAAGAAGCCCCATTCACCAGATAAATTCCGCCATTGATCACTCCCTTACGGGGCACGGTATCCTTCTCCTGAAAACGGGTAATAATTCCCATTTCATCAGTTTCTACCGCGCCATACCGAGAAACATCATCCACGGCCCTCAGCGCCAGGGTAAAATCGGTATGTCGCTCAAAATGGAAACGCTCCATTTTCTGAAGATCAACCTCAAAAAGCGAATCTCCGTTGAAGACCCAGAACGCTTCGCCCTCCACCTGCTTGGCGGCAAAAGCAATGGCACCTCCGGTACCCAACGGTTCCGGCTCGATGGCATAACACAAATGCAGCGAGCCATAGGAGTCCCCAAAATGAGACATTATCACCTCGGGGAGATACCCCAAAGAGAAAATCACCCGCCGTATTCCCTGTGCTATCAGATAATCCAACTGGTATTCCAAAAAGGGCCTTCCGGCGATATGAGCCATGGGCTTAGGAACATCACGCACCACCTTCTGCAAGCGCGTGCCAAACCCTCCGGCAAGGATTATAGCTTCTTTCACCATCATAACACACTACGCTTGAGGAAACATTGCCGCCTCGACCAACTCGCACAGAATATGCCCAACGAGAATATGAGCCTCCTGAATACGAGGCGTAGACGTTGAAGGGACGTCCAATAGATAGTCACAATAAGGAGCCATCTTTCCGCCTCCCTCTCCGGTCAGTCCCACGGTAATCATCCCCCTACTCCTTGCCTCCTCCAGGGCACGAATCACATTTTTACTATTCCCCGAGGTTGAAATGCCGACCAACACATCCCCCTTTCGACCCTTACCCTGCACACTACGCGCATAGATCTCATCATAGGCATAATCATTGGCCACCGCCGTCAGGTAGCTGGTATTCACATGCAACGCCTCTGCAAACAATGGGGGGCGATCGTAATAAAACCGACCACTCAGCTCAGCCGCAAGATGTTGGGCATCGCCTGCGGAGCCGCCATTACCACAAAAAAGGACCTTCCCATCGGCCTTCAGACTTTCAACAACACAGTTTGCCACCCCCTCAAGTACACGCAGGAATGCTTTATCATCAAAAATGGCTCTCTTTACCTCCAACGAGGCCTCAATGGCCTGCTCTATCTTCTTCATTCACGTTATTTTTTGGCAAAGATAACGAAAGTAGAAAAAATGCCTCTATGGCCGTTTATTTTTCCATGTCTGCACCCCTACCAACGTAAAATCATAACGTTTCGACTGCCCACCAAACCGGTTAAGCGCCTTAATTACAGCATCACGGCTATTCCCGGGGCAATAAAACACCATAAATCCGCCGCCACCGGCTCCGGAGATTTTCCCCCCTGTAGCCCCGGCATCCATGGCCGATTGATACACCTCATCGAAAAAAGGATTGGTAATCCCCTCCGCCATGCGTTTCTTATGCTGCCAACCCATGTCCAAAATCTCACCCACATCATTGATATTTCCACGCAAAAGAGCCTCCTTCATCATCTCTGCCTGTCGCTTCAACTGATGCATTGCCTCGATGGTGGCCTGATTCTTTTCCTGTACATTTTTCGACTGGGAAGCAATAATCTTAGAACTCAAACGACTGGTCTCGGTGTAATATAGTACCAAATTGTGAGACAGCTCCAAGAGGTAATAACTCTTGATACGAAGCGGGTTGACAATCACCTTGTCATCGGCATAAAATTCCATGAAGTTAACCCCACCGAAAGTTGCCGCATACTGATCTTGCTTGCCGCCGGCCATGGCCAGATCCACGCGTTCTATTTCATAGGCCAGACGCGCCATATCATACTCCCCCAAAGGCAATTTCAACCACTCGGCAAAAGCCCCCAAAATAGCCACCACCAAAGTGGATGACGTTCCCAACCCCGAACCGGGAGGGGCATCAACCCAAGTAATCAGCTCAAAAGAGAGAGCCTCTCCCACAAAACACTTCACAATTCGGTTATATATTCCCCGATGAAGGTCCAACTCCCCATTAATGGGCAACTGATCCGCCGAGTCTAACACATACAACTCCTCCTTATCAAGGGAACGAAACACAATTTTTCCATCGGTACGCGGCAGGATCGTCGCATAGGCATACATGCTGATGGTGGTATTCAAAATGGTTCCCCCATAAAGGTCTGAATAGGGAGACACATCCGTTCCTCCACCCGCAAGGCCAATCCGTAAAGGGGCTCTACTTCTTATGATCATTGACATGATTAACTCCTCTGATTTTTTAAGACGCTAAGATACCAAAATTTCCCACAACCGAACTAATCATGGAGCGGCCACCGCTCCATGATCCGCTCCACAAAGACATCCCACGAATAACGCTGTTTCTCCCGTTGGAGGTTCTCCACAAACTGATGCTTATCCGAATGATGCACATAGCGAAGAATAGCCCCCGCCACTTCACGAGCATCCACCTCAACCACATACCCCACCTCACCATCCGGCACCATCTCAGGCAAAGCCCCTACCCGGGTAACGATCATCGGTTTATTAAAATGGTAGGCGATCTGTGTCACACCACTTTGGGTGGCCTCCTTGTAGGGTTGTACCACCACATCAGCCGCCGAGAAGTAGTAACGAACCCGCTCATTGGGCACAAATTCATTCACAAATAGGATGCGATCAGCGAGGCCATGAGCTTTCACAAAGGCTCGATATTTCTCCTCTTCCTCATAAAACTCTCCCACAACCAATAACGTAATGGGCTGCTCCCTCATCATGGGCTGCGAAAAGGCTTCCAACAGAATATCCAATCCCTTGTAGGCTCGTATAAACCCAAAAAAAAGCACATAGGTACCCGACAACTCCAGCCCCAAAGCTTTTCGGGCCTCCCCCATATCCAACGCCTCTCCAAAAGAGTCATAAAGGGGATGGGGATGAAAAAGAACCGGCTTCGTTGTAGTAAATAGGGCCAGTTGCAACTTAACGGCTTCTGACATCACCACAAAGCCCTGCATGGAACGTACAAAGAAACGGGTGAACAACGAATCAAAGAAGCGCCGCTCATGGGGAATCACATTATCCGCTATGGCCAGCACCTTTGTATGGTGGTTTCTCCTCACTATGCGAGAGATCACCCCGATACAAGGGGCAAAAAAGGGCATCCAATAGCGGAAAATGAGCATCTCCGGCCTCTCCTTACGAATACGCCGGCCCACGGCAATCCAGTTCAACGGATTTATTGAGTTGATAACCGTACGAATGGTAAGATGGTCAGGAGCAGGGGCGTCAGTATACTGGCTCTTCCCGGGAAAGAAAACTGACGGATACTGCAACTTGTAGTTATAAAGAACCACCTCGAAGCCCTTCTCCGTAAGAGCCTCCGCAAAACGATGATCAAAGGTTGCCAATCCACCGCGCAACGGGTGTGCCGGCCCCACCACAAACACCTTTTTGCTACGCCTCATCCCAACCTCTCTTCGCTAAAATCAAATAGTTGTTACGTTCCACATTCGTCCGGGCAATCATCTCTCCAAGAAAACCGGCAATAAAGAGTTGGGTACCCAGAATCATACAGAGCAACCCCACATAAAACAGGGGACGCCCGGTCATCCCATACTGGTGCAAAAAGAACTTGGCAACGGCCAACCATAAAAAGATCAGAAATCCCGCCATAAAAAGGAGTGAGCCCCCAAAGCCAAACACGTGCATGGGACGGGAACCAAAACGGTGCATAAACGTCAGGGATATAAGGTCAAGGACCCCTTTAATCCCTCGTGAAAAGCGCTCATACTTGGGCGTACCAAACTCACGCTTCCGATGACGAACCACCTTCTCCCCGATCCGCTTAAACCCCGCCTGTTTGGCTATCAAGGGAATGTAGCGATGCATCTCACCATAGATCTCAATACTATGCACCACCTGTCGGCGATAGGCTTTCAAGCCACAATTGAAGTCGTGTAGCTTAATCCCCGAAACGGCCCGTGTGATACCATTATAGAATTTGGAGGGAAAACGTTTCCGAAAAGAGTCTAAACGCTGCTTCTTCCATCCACTCACCAAATCATACCCCTCTTCCATCACCATGCGGTACAAGTCCGGAATCTCCTCAGGGCTATCCTGAAGATCGGCATCCATGGTGATCACCACCTCCCCGGAAGACACACGAAACCCCTCGTTCAAGGCCGCAGCCTTGCCATAGTTCCGTTGAAAACGCACCGCACGAACAAACGCATACTTCTCCAACAAATCACCAATGACAAGCCAACTACCATCGGAAGAACCATCATCCACCAACACCACCTCATACACAAGAGCTGTGGTACAAAGAACCTCATCAATCCATTCCAACAGCCGGGGTAACGACTCCTCCTCATTATACAAGGGAACCACCACACTAATATCCAGTCGTTTCATCATTTTTGCTCCTTTCATCTCACTATCTTATCCGTACCCTGCCACATCGCTTCTATACTACGGCGCCACCCCGCGACAAAACACCCACCAAAGTTAGTAAATCCCCCGAAGGTTTAGAAAAAGTTTCCAAGGAATTGCATATTCAATATTTATTGTATCTTTGCCGCTCGGGTAAGTCTTATACGACCAGCTCCCGCTGAACTCCCCCAGGTCTGGAAGGAAGCAAGGGTAGGCGGTTGTAGCGGTGCGATATAATCAGCTTACCCGTTTTTTATGAGAAAGCAATCCATTATGTTAATTCGTATCTACCCCGAAAACCCTAACCCCAAACATATCCGGCAAGTAGTGGAATGCCTGCGCAACGGCGGTGTAATCATCTATCCCACCGACACCCTCTATGGGATAGGTTGCGATATCTTCAATCCCAAAGCCGTTGAAAGGGTAAAACAGATCAAGGGAATCAAGGGGAATAAAGTCAACCTCTCCTTCATCTGCCACGACCTAAGCCATATCACGGACTTCACCAAACCCATCTCCAATCCCGTGTATAAGCTTATGCGTTCTCTTCTTCCCGGCCCCTACACCTTTATCCTGGATGCGAATAATAACGTCCCAAAGATCTTTAAAAACAAAAAAAAGACTATCGGTATCCGCGTTCCCGACAACGAAATCATCAAGATGATCGTACAAGAGCTTGGCAACCCGGTGATGTCCACCTCAGTACATGACGACGACGAGATCATTGAATACACCACAGACCCTGAACTTATACACGACAAATACCATGACCTCGTCGATATGGTCATTGATGCAGGCTATGGCGACAACCAACCCTCCACCATTCTTGACTGTACCGGGGATGAGGTAGAGGTAATCCGAAAAGGGAAAGGCGATATTTAGTGTCTGTCCATAAAGTCAGCGTTTTGAGAAGAGGCTGTATAGAATGTTCGAATTCGAGGCTTACGAAGGCTGAAATAGGGGCGTTTACCAGGGTAAATGACCATTTGGAAGACAAGCGTAACGAAGAAGTCGGACTTTATAGACAGCCTCTATTTAGTGCCTGTTCGAATTCGAGGCTTGCGAAGGCTGAAATAGGGGCGTTTACCAGGGTAAATGACCATTTGGAAGACAAGCGTAACGAAGAAGTCGGACTTTATAGACAGCCTCTATTTAGTCCCAACCATTCACTACACCAAGCTTCACCCCCAGGAAACCCTGTTTTTCAATACTATAGAAATTTTCTCTAAAAAAAACCTTATTTCCTATTGGAGAATTAAATTTTACCCGTACCTTTGCCCCACTCAAAAGGGCGATTGAGTAGCTCAGTTGGTAGAGCATATGCCTTTTAAGCATAGGGTCCCGGGTTCGAGCCCCGGCTCAATCACCAAAAACACCTTGTCACAGACAGGGTGTTTTTTTTATATCCTATTAATGGTTTAGTGCCTTAAAAGATTACCATATAAAAGCACAAGAATAGAACCGATAATCAGGTAGTATTCCAATTAGTATCTCCGGAGGACTCTCCTTTTCAATTTAGTTTTGCATCCTAACCTTCTATCTTTTTCTTCTTCCTGATCTGATAAATTCTCCTTAGGGATTAGGGCCGTTCTTGTCAAGGCTCTCTGACCTTATAGAGGGACTTTAGAGGCTTGACAGAGAGCAAAAACAGCATGAAATAAGGTAATCAATATAATAGCCCGAAACCAGCCCATCTATCCCCCTAAAAGACCTGTCTTACCATAAAAAAAAGCGGGATTCCAAAGGAACCCCGCTTTTACTTATTCAGAAAAACTGCTAACGAATAACAATACGTTCTACCCTCAAGAAGTTATCACCCTGTATACGCAGGAAGTAAACTCCAGCTGGGTATCGAGTAAGGTTAAAGCTATGTTCGTATGTGTTCACGTTTTCGAGAATCTCTTTTTGAAGCTGACGTCCATCATAGTTGACAATGGAGAGTTCTACCCTTGAAGTCAAACCATTGACAGAAACTGTAAAGAGACCGTCGGTGGGGTTCGGGAAGATACTAACAGTAAG
Source organism: Bacteroidota bacterium (assembly GCA_002748065.1). Lineage (GTDB taxonomy): Bacteria > Bacteroidota > Bacteroidia > Bacteroidales > BM520 > BM520. The sequence continues at coordinate 3,337 of PDRJ01000030.1, read as the reverse complement.
ATCTTCTTCCGAAATACCGACACAATCGTCACGGTATCCGGTAAGGCTTTCTGACCACTCACTCTCGCCACAATCGTTGGTAGCGCGAACGCGGATCACAAAATCACCTTGCCATCCCTCACTCCAAGTCAGTTCAACTTCTGTATCACCGTCATTAAATGAACCGGCTTCAGCAGGTGAGATTTCCCATTCATAGGCATCAGCACCCACTACATCGTCCACGTTATAGACAGACTTAGCGTCGTAGATACAAGTATGTTCATCACCCATAGGTGCTTCCGGAGTCTCAGGCGCCTTGTCGATACTTACCACAATCACATCATCCACATAACCACCACAAGCGGGATGGGCTTCTGCAGAAATGGTTAAATCAACAGAACCATAGGTAATATCAAAGGTTCCAGGCACATAGGTCGGATTCACAGCGGTAGGATCGTCAAAGACACCATCACCAGAGGTAGTCCAAAGGACGGAAACATAGTTAGAAGCCTCTGCACCAGAGAGCTCAAGATCATTTCCTTCACATACTTTGGTATCCTCACCAGCAAATACATAGGTACGTGCTGCAACAGTAACCAACATTTCATCACTTACGCTGCCACAAACACTTTCTCCTGTAGCCGTGATTGTCAATACCACGCTACCGTTGGCGATGTCATTCTCACCAAGCGCGTAGAAGGTATGCAAGGAAGTAGGATCAACAAACTCCCCGTCACCGGTAGTAGTCCATTCTACAGCCACATAGTCTGAAGCAACCGCATCCAACTCAACAGCATCATTTTCACAGATATCCTGATCACCACCACTGTTTACAACAGGAGCATGATGAACGGTAAGATCCATGCTATCGGTCTCCTCTTCATTACAAGGAGATCCATTGGAAGCAGTAACAGTAAGAATTACCGTACCCATACCCAAATCACCTGCACTAGGTGTATAAGTGGGATTAATGAGCGTTGGGTCATCGAACGTACCGGAACCGTTAGTTGTCCAAAGAACAGTAGAACCATCGGCAACAGTAGCATCAGCAATAGTGTAAGGCAAGCCTTCACAAGTATGAGCATCTTCTCCCGCAAATACATTAGGAGAACTTACAATAGTAAGAGCCACATCATCAGTTGCAGTTTCAGTACAGGGAGCAATAGCGGTAACAGTGAGAGTCAGAATAGCACCACCGTTAGCAATATCATCGGCACCCGGAGTATATTCGGCAGTAAGACTTGCCGAGTTATCAAAGGAACCGTCTCCACTAGTAGTCCAAAGTGCTGTAGCATAATCAGTAGCCGTTGCACTAAGCACATGAGTCTCCGCACTACAAATAGTTGCGTCAGGACCTGCATTCACTGAAGGATTCGAGAGAATGGTCAGGGTAACATCATCATATTTCCAGTCTGTACATGGAGCAATAGGCTCAGCACCAAGTGTCAGCACAACAGAACCGTTAGCCTGATCGGCAGGACCCGGTGTATAGATTGCATAAGTAACGGTAGGATCATCAAACGTACCATCTCCTGCAGTTGTCCACAAAATAGAGTTAGCCATAATAGTGGAACCCATTGTCTGGTAAGAAGAACCTTCACAAACGGTATCATCATCACCAGCATTCACTGTCACATCCTCTGCAAACTCAATGGTAACCATATCTGAAGCAGAATCAGTACATGGCTCAACCGCATAAGCAGTCAACGTAAGATCCACAGTACCTGCTGCAATATCAGCTGCGCCAGGCGTATAAACGGCATCCAGAATCGTTGCATCAGCAAAAGTACCATCTCCGGAAGTTGTCCACAATACAGAACCTGCATTCTCCGCAGTACCTTCAAGTTGTACCAGTGAGGAAGCACACACATTCTGATCTTCACCCGCATTTGCAACAGGCAACGGAATAATGGTAATAACAACAGTGTTGGATGTAAACGTTCCACAATCATCGGTAACAACGAGACGATAATGTGTTTCACCCGTCAATGCTTCAGGTTGGTAAGTGGCCTCAGAAGCATTAGCAATATCCACAAAGACACCACTCTCTTCTACTTGCCACTGGTAAGCATAATTACCCACGCCACCAGTCACGGTAGAGGTCAATGGTTCGGGAGCTGTCATATGACAAATCAGTTGATCAGCCTCAATAACAACTACCACATCTTCGTACATCGTGATACTCACGATATTAGATACAACAGTACCACAGTCATCCATCACCACACACTGATAATTTGTAGCAGCATAGATCACTTCAGGATTATAAGTAGCCTCAGAAGCATTAGCAATATCCACAAAGACACCACCCTCTTCTACTTGCCACTGATAGGTATAATTACCAGCACCGCCAGTAGCTGTTGCTACAATAGGCTCAGGCATAAACCCATAACAAACAGTTTGATCAGCAGCCGCAGTAGCAGCAAGCTCTTCGTATACCGTAACGGTTACCGTATTGGTGGTAATCACACCACAATTATCCGTAACCACGGCCTGGTAAACAGTTGTTGCAGTCAATGCTGCGGGCTGATAAGTGGCCTCAGAAGCGTTGGCAATATCCACAAAGACACCACCCTCTTCTACTTGCCACTGATAACTGTAGTTACCGGCACCACCAGTTGCTGTCACAGCAAGTGCAGCAGGTACAGTGTTGTAACAAATAGTCTGGTCAGCAGCCGCAGAAGCTGCAAACTCGTCGTATACCGTAATGGTCACTGTATTGGTCGTAACTACGCCACAGTTATCTGTAACAACTGCTTGATAAGCAGTTGTAGCAGTCAATGCTACGGGTTGATAAGTAGCCGCAGAAGCGTTAGCAATATCCACAAAGACACCACCCTCTTCTACTTGCCACTGATAACTGTAGTTACCGGCACCACCAGTTGCTGTCACGGCAAGTGCAGCAGGTACGGTGTTGTAGCAAATAGTCTGGTCAGCAGCCGCAGTAGCTACAAACTCGTCGTATACCGTAATGGTTACCGTATTGGTCGTAATCACGCCACAGTTATCCGTAACCACAGCCTGGTAAACAGTTGTTGCAGTCAATGCTGCAGGTTGATAAGTAGCCGCAGTAGCATCAGCAATATCCACAAAGACACCACCCTCTTCTACTTGCCACTGATAACTGTAGTTACCGGCACCACCGGCAGCTGTTACAGTAAGCGCTGCAGGTACGGTGTTGTAACAAATAGTCTGGTCAGCAGCTGCAGTAGCTACAAACTCGTCGTATACCGTAACGGTTACCGTATTGGTCGTAACCACGCCACAGTTATCCGTAACCACAGCCTGATAAACAGTTGTAGCCGTCAATGCTGCGGGTTGATAAGTAGCCGCAGTAGCATCAGCAATATCCACAAAG